>NZ_JBQHQR010000001.1:0-406988 GCF_052067195.1 Clostridium sulfidigenes
ATTTGTTGCTCATATAATCACTCCTAAAGCTATATATTAATTTTATTATACATAAAAATACCCTATATAATAGACTTTTTTTAAAGTGTCTACTATATAGGGTACATTTTAAAATTTGAGAAGACTTTAATTTTACAATAAAATAATTAACCTCTTATACCATTACTAAATATTTTAGGGATCATAGTATAGATATTTAACAGATGATTGAAAGCTTCAGGCTTAATTTCACTATTTCCAGTGTTGCCCTCATTACCCTCATTACCTTCATCTCCAGTATCATCACCAGGATCAGATGGTTCTACAGGAGGTGTAGTTGTATCACCAGGATTTGTATTTTCACCTGGTTTATTAGGGTTAGGTATTTTATCTTTATCCTTGTCTTTTTCTTTTTCTTCAACTTTATATTCTGTAGGATCTTTAGTCACTGGAGCTAGATATTTATTATCTAGCATGTTACCAGAATATAATCTAGTATCACGAGTTATAAATACTACCTTTTGTATTTTATCTTTAGGTGTTTTATCAGAAGGTAAGTAGTATTTACCATCAGCAGCCTTTACAACGTCAAGTTCCACATGGATATTATCCAGAGTAGTTGGTTGAGTACCACTTATAAAGATTTCAGAGTAAATTCTATTTCCCCTAGGATCCCTCTTAGTAAGCGCCGTTGGAAGGGTTCCAGAATCTTTAGAAATATAAGCACTAGTTAATCCACCAGGAGCCTGAAGAGATTTATATTCAAGTCCCTCATGAGCTGCTGCCATAATCTTACCCCATAGACCAGCTGGAACGCTACTACTAGTAAAAGGTAATTCCTTACTATTATCATAACCCATCCATACAGCGCCTGAGTAGTAAGGAGTTAATCCACTGAAATAAAGGTTTTTGGTAGATTCAGAGGTACCAGTTTTACCCCTAACTTCCATATTCCCAAATCTTGCTTGTGGACCTGTATTGTTCACAGAACCTTCAAGCATATCATAAACAATATAAGCTGTTTGTGGAGAAATTACTTGCTTAGATTCAAGTTTTGGTTCAAGTAGAACTTTACCATCCTTATCAGTAACCTTAGTGTATATTCTTGAAGTAGTCATATTTCCTTGATTTCCAAAGGTACCAAAGGCTTGAGCCATTTCATAAGGTGTAGTTCCATCTATTTCACCTAGAGATAAAGCAGAAATACTAGTTCTATCTCTATCAGTTATACTTAACCCAAATTTTTCTCCATAGGATGCTGACGTATTTAGACCTATTCTGTCAACTACAGATACAGCAACAGTATTTTTAGAAAGAGCAAGAGCATCACGGATAGTAATATATCCGTCAAATGCACCATTCCAGTTTTGTGGATTATAAGGACCGTTACCACCAGGATATTTAGAACCAATAGAAGTTGGTAATGGACCATCTACAAACACTGATCCGGCAGTTAAAGTTTTACCTTCAATAGCTGGAGCATATACAGTAAGTGGCTTTATACTAGAACCTGGTGAACGTAGGAAGGTTTGACCATCCTTTCCAACAGAGATAGCTCTATTATAAGACATAGCTGGTTGATCACCAATACCACCAATTATAACTTTAACTTCACCCTTAAGATAATCTGTTATTACAGCAGAGGTTTGAACTCCATCTGCCCTAGAGCCTTGAGTCTCTTTAAGATAATTGTTCATAATTTTTTGTACTGAATCCTGAAGTTTTCTATCCATGGTTGTATATATTCTTAAACCACCAAAGGTGATTTTTTCATAGGCTTCAGCTTCAGTATATCCATAGGTTTTCATTAAATCTTTTGCAACTTGTTTTATTACAGGTCTTGAAAACCATTCATAAACCATTTTGTCACCCTCTAAAGTTGAGAAATTTAGCATAAGAGGTTCTGCTAAAGCAGTATCATATTCCTCTTGAGTTATTTTTCCAAGCTCTAGCATTTTAGCAAGAACCAATTTAGTTCTTGGTGAGTCAAAGGCTTCTTTCTTTTCAAAGGCTTCATAGGCATTCATATAAGATATAGTTGGATTCTGAGCAGCACTTGCTAAAAATGCACATTGCTTAAGGGTTAAACCATCTGCTACAGATTTTCCAAAATACATGGTTGAAGCAGCTTCAATTCCGTGAGCGTTACCGCCTAAAAAGATAGTATTCATGTATTCGTTAAGAATTTGTTCCTTAGATAGAAGCTTTTCTAACTTACGTGCCAAATAAATCTCTTGAACTTTTCTTTCTATATTAGCCCTATTATTTATAGAATCTTCAAGGAAAAACTTATACTTAACCAACTGTTGAGTAATAGTTGATGCACCTTGGATTTCATCATTAGATAAACCAAGAATTATTTTAGCATCTTGGATTACAGCTCCTCCAAGTCTTCTTATGTCAACTCCTTTATGTTCTAAAAATCGTTGATCTTCAATACTTACAAAGGCGTCCTGTAGATATTTAGGTACTGTAGATATATCTACAGATATTCTCTTTTCAGGAGTCTTATACTCATCCATTTCTTTTCCTTTATTGTCATATAGAAGTGTAGTTTCTCCATTCGATAAAAATATATCAAGATCAAGCTCTGGAGCTGTTTTAATCATGCCAGATATAATACCAAAACCAGCAGCTGCACAAGTTATGATTAAAAGTAGTAAGACTATATATATTACTTTAAAGACTTTACGACTTTTCTTCTTGGGCTTTTTTTGCTTAGGTTTAATTTTTTTATTTTCTCCCATATTCTCCTCCTTTTATGATGAACATATCTTCGATACTATATTATAACTTATATGCTAGTATAAATACAATATAGTATTCTTCAATGAAGTTCTTATACATATACATATATTATGTATAGAATAATTTTATGTAACATATTATACATATATTAACATTATACCACATTTATAAAGGAGTAATACTATGAAATCATCGTTGAAGTTAAAATTTACCATAATAATTTTTTTAATTATGACCTTTTTAATAACTTTTATATATACTTTAGATAAAATTATAATGCCAACGGTTAAATTAGTGGCAGATGCACAGATGAGAGCAGAGGTCACTAATACAATAAATAAAACAATTTTCCAGGAATACTCTAAGAATTTTAATTATAATGATATAATAAAATTTGATAAGGATAATGATGGAAACATCATAATGATGTCAGCAGATACTTTAAAACTAAGTGAAATTGCTACATTGACTGTATTAAAAGCACAAGATGAATTAGAGGAAAAATCTAAAGTAGACATAAAGATACCAATGGGATATGTGACTAAAAATAATATTTTAGCTAGATTTGGTCCAGATGTAAAAATAAGAATGAGGCCTATAGGGCATATTACTACTAGATATATATCCGAATTTGAAGATGCAGGAATAAATCAAACTAGGCATAAAATTTATATAGAAACCACCACTAGAGTAAAGATGATTATGGCAGTATCTTCTAGTGAGTTAGAAATAGTTAATGAAATACCTATAGTTGAAACCATTATAGTTGGAAGGGTACCAAGTACTGCAATACAAATGGATCTTAACGGTAATTAGAAAGTGTGATGCTAATCACTGAATAAATTCTTTTTATAGTGTACTATTTATGTAAATAAATATAGATATATAAAAATATATAATTAATTTAAATAGTAGGAATTTCCTATAGAATAAATAATTAAAGAACAGGAGATGAGTAGTATGGATCAATGTATAAAATTTTATAATGCCTTAGCTAAATATTATGATGATATTTTTCCAGCACCATTAGGTAAAAAGAAGTTTGCTTTAAAGAATATAGAAAAGGGTGGATTTGTTTTAGATATTGGATGTAGTACTGGAGAAACTACAGAATATATTTCTTCACAAGGATATAGGGCTTTAGGCATAGACTTAGACCAAGAAATGATAAGAATAGCTAAGGATAGGTATAAGGAAAGTGATACTTTGAAGTTTGAAGTTATGGATATGAAAACTATAGCTAAGTCCTTTGGAGAAGAGTTTAATGGTATTGTATGTATAGGGAATGTACTTCCTCACCTAGGAGGAAAAAGTCAAATAAAAGAATTTTTAAAAGGATGCTATGAAGTATTAAAAAAGGATTCACCATTATGTATTCAAACTATTAATTTTGATAAGGTGAAGAGAGAGCATATTAAAGAATTGCCTCTTATTGATGGTCCTAAAGTTAAATTTGAAAGGTTTTATAGTATTAAACCAGATAGTGATATTGTAAAGTTTACGGGAAGAATAACTGATAAAGAAAATAATGAGATTTTAGAAAATACAGTAGATCTATTTATGTTAGAAAATGAAGAGTTATTTGAAATGTTAAAGGAAATTGGATTTGAAAAATCCTGGAGCTACGATGATTTTAATAGAAGTACATATACAGGAAATGCTCTTCCTTTAATAGTAGAGGCTATTAAGTAGAAAATTATAGTAATGTAAATATATAATTTAATAAATAAAAAAACATACTAGAAGTTAATAAGTTAATATTAGCTTTTAGTATGTTTTCATGTTTTTTCTTCTATTAATATATATTAAGTATTTAAAACATTTGTAAGATTATTATTTAGATTCCCAGTTAAATATGTAAGGAATATTTCTGTATAAGTCACCATAATTTAAGCCATATCCAACTACAAATAAATCAGGAATCTCAAAACAACAATAGTCTGGAGATATTTCTACAGTTCTTCTTTCTGGTTTGTCTAAAAGAGTACAGCATTTTACACTTTTAGCACCCAACTTTTTAACGTGTTCAACCACAAAGTTCATAGTAATACCACTATCTACAATGTCATCTACTACAAGTACATCCATACCTTCAATATTATCAGGTACATCTTGAACTATTTTACAAGTACCACTAGTTTCTTCACCATGACCATAGCTTGATGTAGTCATAAAACCTATAGTTGTAGGTACAGTAATTTCTCTAACTAAGTCAGCAGCAAATATGAAGCTTCCTCTAAGTAGAGATAATACGTAAACAGATTTTCCATCATAGTCTTTAGAAATTTTTGCTCCAATTTTAACTACAGCCTCATTGATTTCTTCTCTAGAAAAGAGAACATTTCTTTGTTTATCTTCCATGTAATCACACCTCAATTTATATTTACATTAATGTTTTCATAGTATAAAATTAAGGTGAAATTGTCAATAGTATAAAATGTATAAGAATGCAGTGTTTGTTTAATGTAGAAAAATTATTAATAAAGAAAAAATAAAATTTGGAGATGATTATATGATAAATGGAAATACTGATGGAGTTAAAAACTTCATCTTGAAAAAGTTAGATACTATATATGATATGAGATTTCAAAAATCAGACATATTAACTGAAGAGTTAGCAGAACTTCTAAGAGAGGTTACCCTTGAAATTGAAAGAGAGGTTAGCGTTGCTATAGATAGAAAAGGAAGTGTTGTTAGTGTTGCCATCGGAGACAGCTCAACAGTTGAAGTTCCTATGATTGACACTAGAGAGGGGAGATTATCTCAAGTGAGAGTAATCCATACCCATCCCAATGGAAATCCTAAACTATCTGCATTAGATTTATCTGCACTTCTAAAATTAAAACTAGATTGTATAGTTGCCATTGGTGTATCAGAGGATAAACCTCTAATTTATAATATGGGTTTCTGTGATGTGAAGGATAACATGCTCATAGAAGAAGAAGTTGAAAATTTAACTATCAATAAAGTTTTAAGCTACAAGTTTTTAGATAAGGTTAGATATATTGAAGATGTTTTTAAAGTAGATAACATAGTGGAAGATAATTCAGAAAGAGCAATATTAGTATCTATAGAAGATGAGGAAAGCCTAGCTGAGTTAAAGGAACTTACTAAAGCCTGTGATGTAGAGCCAGTTTTTGAAATACTTCAAAAACGTAATAAAATTGATTCAGCTTATTTTATAGGTAGTGGTAAGGTTGAAGAAATAGCATATTTAAGACAGTCACTAAGAGCCAATGTAGTAATATTTGATGAGGAATTATCGGGATCTCAAGTAAGAAATCTAGAGCAAGCCATAGGAACAAAGGTAATTGATAGAACTACTCTTATCTTAGAGATATTTGCAAGGAGAGCCAGAAGTAAGGAATCTAAAATTCAGGTAGAGTTATCCCAGTTAAAATACAGATTAAGCAGGCTTAGTGGATTAGGAACTATGCTTTCAAGAACAGGAGGAGGTATAGGAACAAAGGGACCAGGAGAGAAAAAGCTAGAGACAGACAAAAGAAAGATCAGAGATACTATCTATGATTTAAATAAAGAATTAGAAAAGATAAAAAGTATAAGAGCAACCCAAAGAGAAAGAAGAAGTAAGGATAATATTTCTAAGATATCATTAGTGGGATATACTAATGCAGGAAAATCTACCCTTAGAAATGCTCTTTGTGAATACTCACCAGTTAAGTCAGCTACGGTAAAAGAAAAAGTTTTTGAAGCTGATATGTTATTTGCAACCTTAGATATTACAACCAGGGCTATGGCTCTTCCAGACAATAGAGTTGCCACAGTGACAGACACTGTAGGGTTTATAAGAAAATTACCTCACGATTTAGTAGAAGCTTTTAAATCAACTTTAGAGGAGGTAGTTTATTCAGACTTATTACTTCACGTAGTAGATGCATCTAGTAATGCAGCAGAAAAGCAAATAACAGTGGTAGAGGAAGTACTTAAGGAGTTAGGTGCAGGAGATAAGCCAACTTTATTGGTGCTCAACAAAATTGATAATTCTAATGATGATATTTTAAATTCTTTAAAGGAAACATTTAATAACTACTCTATTTTAGAAGTTTCAGCTAAACATAAAATCAATTTTGAAGAGTTGCTAAATAGATGTACAGAAATACTTCCTTATAAATTAAAAACCTTTAAGGTATTAATACCATATAGCGATTCTTCATCAGTTGCATATCTACATAGAAATGCTTTGGTAGAAAGTGAAGAGTACGGTGAAGAAGGTACTATTCTTGTAGTTCAAGGTGATGATGAGGTCTACAATAAAAGTTCTAAATATATTATAGAGTAGTAACTAAAGTATCATTATATTGTTAGGATAGAAATTAGAGCATTATTTGAAGGGGAGAGTAGGGAGAAAATTTGAGTACAGGATTAGTTAAATATGATTGGAATTTCATTGAAAATTATAGTGATGAAGAAATCAGCTATTTTCTAAGCTTAGAAGGAAAATCTATAGAAGCCATATGTAAAATTAGAAATTTAGATAGAGCCACAGTTCAAAAACATCTCATAAATTGCAAAATAAAATACAGGTTTTTAGTTAAAAGTGAATCGTCATCAGATCTATTTAAATCCCTAATCTTAGCAGCTAAGGAAGAAAGAATTTTGGTTTTGAATAGTTTAGATAGAGTTAATAAAGAAAAGTTAATTCATTTTTTAGTTAAAAACTATATGGAGCTAGGACTTAAGGACAAAGAAGCCGCCATATGGATCATGGGTGAACTTAGAAGTAATGTCACTGTAGACATACTTATAAAGGCAACGGTTAATAATCATGTAAATATTAGAAGAATGGCAATTTCAGCTCTTGGAAAAATAGGTAATTCAAGAGCTGAGAGAGCCCTTATTAGAGCTTTGGAGGATAAAAATCCTCAAGTAATAAGTTATGCAGTTAAGTCCTTACAGAAGATAAGCAGTGGAGAAGCCGATGATAAAATTCGAGCTTTATTTAATAGTACTGATAAAGAGTATATTAAAAAGGCTTGTGAGAATTATATTAACCAAAGAGAAAATGAAGAATTAAATTTTCAAGATATAAGTGACGGAGATAAAAATAATGATTAATATTTTATTATCTATATTATGCAGTTCTTTAATAGCTATTGTATTTAAGTTTAGTGAAGGCAGAGAAAGTAATAGATATATGGTAACTAGCATAAATTATCTATCAGGAATGATGGCAAGTATAATAATGATGGGAAGTTTAAATATTTTCCACATAAATTGGTTTTCTATGTTTATGCAGGAATTTAATCAGGTACTTATAAGTGGACAACTTTTCTCCAAAGAAGGAACAGGAGCTTTAGCAATAATTCTAGGGATAATAACAGGTATTTTATATTTTTTAAGTTTTATTCTATATCAAAAATCTGTAGGAAAGAATGGAGTATCTGTATCTGCAACTTTTATGAAGCTAGGAGTATTAATACCTACAATTTTATCTGTTATACTATTAGGAGAGACCATAGAATTATTACCTATATTAGGAATAATCTTGTCTATCATAGCTATAATAGTTATAAATCTAAATAACAAAGAAGAACAAAAGGTTAAAGATACTATGAAAGTAGATTTAATACTTCTTTTTATACTAGCTGGTGGAGGAGATTTTGTAACAAAGCTATTCCAAAACTTTGGTATGGTACAATATAAAAATTTATATTTATTTTATACTTTCCTAACAGGATTTACTATAAGCTTAATTATGTTAATTATTAAAAATAGAAAAGTAAAGTTAATAGATATGTGTTTTGGTGTCATGGTAGGTATTCCTAATGTATTAATGCCAAGCTTTTTAATAAAGGGATTAGAAGAAGTAAGAGCAGTTATAGCCTTTCCTATGGTAAGTGCAGGAACTATTTTAATCACAAACTTTTGTGGAGTTATATTCTTTAAAGAAAAGTTAGGGAAGAGGGAGATTACTGCTATAGTGCTTACCATAATAGCCATAATACTTATGAGCTAACAGTCTTCGAGAAATCTTCATTATGGTTTAGAGTACAGGAATCTATTTTAAATATTATAGAGGGGGCTTAAATATGAGTTATTTTACAGTGAAAGGGAGTGCTACTTCAGAATTTCAAGAAAAGAAATCTACATTTATAGGATACATAAAGAGAGTAAATACTGAAGAAGAAGCAAAGAACTTTGTAAATGAAATAAAGAGTATGCATAAAGAAGCAACTCACAATGTTTATGCTTATATAGTGGGAGAAAATAAAGGCATACAAAGATACAGTGATGACGGTGAACCCCAAGGAACAGCAGGTATTCCAGTTTTAGAAGTCATAAAGAAAAATGATTTAACCGATGTAGCGGTGGTAGTTACTCGTTACTTTGGTGGTATTCTTTTAGGGGGAGGTGGGCTAATAAGAGCTTACTCTAAAGGAGCCTCTTCAGCCATTGAAGAAGCAGGTGTTGTAGAAAAAGTAAAGGGCTTAAAATTAAGATTTACTTTAGAATATGATTTAATAGGTAAAATACAATACCTATGTGGTACAAATAATTGGCATATTGAAGATACCATATATACAGATAAAGTGGAGTTATCACTGTTCACAGAGGTAGAAAATAAGGAAACAATAATTGCAGATTTTGTAGAGGCTACTAGTGGAAAAGTAACTATATGTGAAGAGGATGAAGAGTATTTATTTAAAGAAGGATACAGATATTATAGAGCTATTGAAGGATAGCTCTTGAAATTTGAAATTATTAGACATATTATGTTATAATAGGTACATTGATTTTAAAGTTAATAATTATATATATAGTACAGGAGGAAGTTAATATGTCAGGACATTCAAAGTGGCATAATATCCAAGCTAAAAAGGGTAAAGCAGATGCTAAGAGAGGTAAAATATTTACTAAAATAGGTAAGGAAATAGTTGTTGCAGCTAAAAACGGTGGCTCTAATCCAGAGACAAATGCTAAGCTTAGAGACGTTATAGCAAAAGCAAAAGCAGCTAATATGCCTAATGATACAATTACTAGAGCAATTAAAAAAGCCGCAGGAGAGTTAAGTGCAGTAAACTATGAAACTATAATCTATGAAGGATACGGACCAGAAGGAATAGCAGTTATAGTTGAGTGTCTTACTGAGAATAAAAATAGAACAGCAGGAAATGTAAGATACGCCTTCTCTAAACAAGGTGGAAATATGGGAACCGTTGGATGTGTAGGCTTCATGTTCCAAAGTAAAGGTGAAATCATCATAGAAAAAACTGATGAACTAGATGAAGATGAGTTAATGATGATGGCTTTAGATGCAGGTGCTGAGGACTTTGTAGCTGAAGATGAAGTACTTGTAGTAACTACAACTCCAGAAGACTTTGGTACTGTGAGAGAAGCTTTAGAATCTAATGGAATAGAATTCTTAGAAGCAGATGTTAAAATGATTCCAGACACATACACTGAAATTAATGAAGAAGTTGCGACTAAATTCCAAAAGATGTTAGATGTTTTAGAAGATGATGATGATGTACAAAACGTATACCATAATGCTGAATTCCCAGAAGGATGGGAAGGTTAGTAGTGAGTAACCGTTGGTATTACTAACTTTGAAATTTATTCATTAATTACTAATAAATAATATGATTATGACATACAATGATTATGAATGATATGTGTTTAAAATTGCAAGTTGCTTTCTATAAATAGGATAGTAAGTAACTTGCAACCATATAATTTAACTTTAATGTTGCATTATTAATAACAATATACCCTTAATGATACTCTTATTGAATTTCATGTTGCGTTTCATCCATCTTAGGCTTTATTAGTTGTATTATTATTGATTCTAGCATAAACTATAACAAAATATCATAAATGATAATTGAACTAGTTGTCTTTTACATAAAATAACTTCTTATTTTATTAAGTAATCTTAAGGAGGATGTATAGAATGGGATTAATAGTGACTCTAGTGAAAGAAGTAAAACCTTATGATAAGAATAGTATGGAATCATTGTTAATTAAATTTGATTCTATTACTAATAGTTTACCGAGGAAGCTAAGATATGACTGTGCTAAAAATAATTTATTCAATTAAGGAATATCTTTAATTTACCTGAGGGAACATTAGTAAATTACATCAAGAAATCCTTATATTAGATTATTATAGTCTAAATAAGACTCATATTTAATGAAGTTGAAATGGATAATGAATTTTCAGAATTATCAGATAATTTATAACTGTAAAATAGAATACTTTTATATTAATTTATAGGCTTTAGGCATATAAATAATAAACCCAAAATGTGTTCTCTTAGCAAAAAGTCATTACAGTCTTACTAATAAATAAATATATCAAGTAAGGAGTGTGAAATAAATGATGGAGAATGAAATTCTAAAGGTGGCTTTGTCCCAAGGTATTTGGGCTGTACTAAGTATATTTTTATTATTCTATATACTAAAAGCTCAAGAAAAAAGAGATGTGAAGCAAGAAGAAAGAGAAAAAAATTATCAAGATGTAATATCACACCTTACCGATAAATTAAGGATAGTAGATGAAGTGAAAAAAGATGTGGAAGATCTAAAGAAGGATGTAGGGGATCTAAAAAATTATATGAGAAAAAGTTAATAAGTCAAAAATATAATTAAAGCATTAATTCTTATATAAAATCATAACACTCCTAAATGAAAATCCTTGAAACCCGCATGGACAGAACAACTAGTTAACTATTTAACTAGTTAACTAGCAAAAAAGTCATATATTTATATATTTAAAAATTTCCCTATATAATTATTTATATAGGGAAATTTTTAAATAATAGGTCTAGTAAATTAGCAATTTCTATAGAGACTTCTCTGCTAATCTTTATTAATAAGTTATTTCATCCTTCTCAGAATGATCTTTGCTATTAGCGTAGGAGCCTATTTTAACTCCATCTATTATTCCTACATCTGCACCATCCTTAGGATACATTTTTCTTAGTTCAGCTTGACTTCTTTTTTGATCCTTAAGACGACTTTTATTATTATCAACCATAAAAACACCTCCTTAAATTATATAAAGGATAACTACACAATTATTTTGTCCTTAAAGTAAGAAATTATTAAGGAAAGTAAAGGATTAGCTTCCTTAGAAAGAGACATTACCATTTTATTAGAGGTATATATTGAATGATTGGACACATAATAATATTGACAATAAAATTATATGGGAGGTATTAAAAATGGCTAAAAATCATAAAAAGCATGAACATACTCCAAGTAACCCTAAGACTGGAAATGTAAAAGATCATATATCTTCAAAGGCAGGAATTAAATCTCCTAAGGAAAAAGAATAATTTAATATGTTTGTTTATGCCATAGAGTGATTCAAATAAGTAAAGGACTATCTCTTTGTTGAGATAATCCTTTATTTAAATAGGAATATAAAAATTTAACTATAAGACTGTTTATCTGTGGATGCATTCATTAGATAAATAAGTTAAGTCCAGCATCTTCTGTGGAAGCTAAATACGTTGCAACTCCACCAACCTCAACTTCAGGAATTAATTCCTCATGTTTAATACCCATTAAATCCATAGACATAGCACAAGCAATGATTTTAACTCCCATTTTAAGAGCATTAGCAATTAAAGTATCAAGGTCATCTACATTATTTTTAGCCATAATGTTTTTAATCATAGCAGGGCCCATACCAGCCATATTCATTTTAGATAATGGAAGCTTTCCTGTGCTACTTGGAAGCATCATATCAAACATTTTTTCCATAGTATCCTTTTTAACAGAAGGCTTATCTTTTCTTTTTAAGATATTAAGTCCCCAGAAAGTAAAGAACATGGTAACTGGTTTTCCCATGGATGCTGCACCAGTAGCTATGATGAAGGAAGCTATAGCTTTATCAAGGTCACCACTAAAGACTACAAGGGTTGCACCATCTTTTTTAGAAATATCACAACTAATAGGTGATGGGCTACTTGTTAAATCTTGAGAGGTGCCTTTTTTGATTAATGCTACAAAGGCTTTTTCTTTTTTATCAAATTCACCTTTTACAAGAGTATTTCCTGTTTTACTACACCAACTATTGATGTCCTTTTGGAAACCTGGATCAGAAGCTTTAACTTCTAAGATATCTCCACCCTTCATTTTGCCCATTTCCTCAAAAACTCTTCTAATAGGACCTGGGCATTGAAGTCCACAAGCATCAAGACTTACAGTAACTTTACTAGAATCTTCTATATTAGGAGAAGCACTAGTTTCACAAGTGCAGTCTTCAGTATTATTATTTAAGTTAGATTGAGTATCTTTATCATTTAAAGAAGATTTAACGGTAGCATAAGTTTTATAACCACCATCTAAGTTCACACAATTAAATCCATATTGAGAAAGTATTCTACAGCCAATATATCCACGAAGACCTACTTGACAATAAACATATATTGTTTTATCCTTTGGTATCTTATTTAAGTTATTTCTAAGAGTACCTAGAGGAATATTTATAGCGTTTTCTATATGACCAACTTCAAACTCCATCTCTTCTCTTACATCTAGAATAAATTCATTGTTAGCTATTAAATTATCAACTTCATCCCATTGAACTATAGAAACCAAATTATCCATTATATTAGTTCCTATATATCCAGCCATATTAACAGGGTCTTTTGCAGAAGAATATGGTGGAGCATAGCATAATTCAAGTTCTGGTAAGTCCATTATTTTTAGATTTCCTTTTATAGCAGTAGCTATAACATCAATACGCTTTTCTACCCCATCTAAACCTACACCCTGTGCTCCTAATAGTTTTCCGTCCTTTGGATTAAATAAAACTTTAAGAGAGATAGGGAAGGCACCAGGATAGTAACCAGCATGGGAATTTGGATGTAAATGGATTGCTTTATACTCTAAGTTAAGTCTTTTTAAAGTTTTTTCATTATTGCCTGTAGTTGCAACAGTTAGTGAAAATACCTTTGCTACAGAAGAACCTAAAGTACCATTATATTCAGCTTTTTTACCACAGATATTATCAGCTACAACATGCCCTTGTCTATTAGCTGGCCATGCAAGTGGAATCATAGTTGGATTACCATTTATATAATCAATTACTTCTACAGCATCACCAAGAGCGTAGATGTTTTCATCAGAAGTTTTCATTTCTTTATTTACAACAATTGCTTTTCTATTATTAACTTCTAGACCAGCATCTATGGCAATCTTACTTTCAGGAGAAACTCCTATTGATAAAACAATCATGTCTGTTACAATTTCTTTACCACTATTTAAAATTACTTTTTTACCACGGTTTTCAAAGGATTTAACTCCATCTTTAAGAATTAAATTAACTCCATTTTGAAGTAGATGTTCGTGAACTATTGCTGCCATTTCGTAATCTAGAGGAGCCATTACTTGATCTGCCATCTCTACAAGAGTTACAGAAACTCCTCTTTCATTAAGGTTTTCAGCCATTTCAAGACCTATAAAGCCACCACCAACAATTACAGCTTCCTTTGGAGAGTTATTATCAACAAAGGCTTTAATCTTATCTGTATCTGGTATATTTCTAAGAGTAAATAAATTGGTTGCTTCTTTAAGGCCAGGAATAGGTGGAGTTATTGGACTAGCACCCGGTGATAAAACTAATACATCATAACTTTCTTCATAAACTTGAGAAGAACTATGATTTTTTACAGTAACTTTTTTAGCATCCTTATCAATTTTAATAACTTCACTAAGGTTTCTTATGTCAATGTTAAATCTAGAACTCATGCCTTCTACTGTTTGCACTAGAAGATTATCTCTTTCCTTTATAGTTTCGCCTATATAATAAGGAAGTCCACAATTGGCAAAAGAAATATATTCCCCTTTTTCAAACATAATTATTTCTAAAGATTCATCTAGTCTTTTTAAACGTGCAGCAGTAGAAGCGCCACCAGCAACTCCACCAACGATAATAACTTTTTTACTCATAATAAAATCTCCTTTCAATATTAAACAATATAAATAGTATAAACAATATAACCTTTACAATACTTAGGAACATTTAAATCTTAATATTTATATATCATAATAATACGATTTAAAATATTTATAAAAAAGAAGTCTAAAGAATTTTGACTTCTTAATAGTTAAAATAATACTTCTATTAACTTTTTTATATTCTCATCACTAACACTATATATAATTTCAAGACCGTTACGTTGCCAGTCTATAATGCCAAAAGCTTTTAGCTTTCCAATGTGTTGCGATATAGTTGATTGAGGCATATCTAAGCAATTTTGCATATTGGTAACATTGCTTCCACCAGTTTCAATGAGACCTTTAACAATGCAGAGTCTTACTGGGTGGGCTAATGCCTTTAAAATATTTGCTTTTTCTTCAAAAAGTTTTGGGTTAGTTAAAAATGTGTCATTCTCAGTCATGTTTTATACACCTCCATATCACTATATTCATATAATACGATATAGTTCCAAATGTGTCAATGAAAAGTAAAAAAATTTATATATTTTAAAAGAATAACTTATTTTAATTTTAGATATTGTATTGTAATATAAAAAGTTAAACTCAACTAAACTTCAGTGAGAATAAACCTCTCTATGAAGTTTAGTTGAATTACACATTACAAGAAGAATAGGGCTGCTATGGTAGTAACAATTAAACCTAAAACTACTGGTTTAAAGTTGCGCTTTGCAAGCTCAAAAGGTGATACCTTACATATAGCAGAAACGGGGATAATTGCCCAAGGTATTAATGTGCCTCCACCTACCCAAATAGCACCTAATTGTCCAAGAGCGGTTAAAGTAGCCACATTTCCACCAGTGGCTGTTCCAAATAAATTTGCAGTGGAACCAGCTAGAGCTATACCTGAAAATCCAGAACCATCTAGTCCAGTGATTGCACCTACAGTAGTTACACCGAAAGCACTTAAAAAATTGTTTAGTGGAACTGCCTTAGAAAGGGCATAGCCCAAGTCGTTTACTATACCTAAGGAGCCAGTAGGTAAATAGTTACCTATAATAGATGTAAATCCATCACCACCTACATAGAAAAAGGCAGCAATTGGAACTACTATTCCAAAAACTTTAAAGCCAAATTGGAGGCCTTCTACCAGATGTCTAGTAATTTTATCAAGAGAAGCCTTTTTATAAGCTTTTACAGATATCAATATGAGTATAATTAAGGTTGTACCACCGATTAGTGCTGTAGCATCTCCACCTTTTAAGTTTAAAGAAACCATTAAAAATACATCAATAGCAAAGAGAAGAGGAATTAATATTGCAAAAAAGGATTTCCATCCTTTGCTTAAAAGAGTTTCATCTGTAGACTCAACCTCTTCTGAATATTCAGTGTAGGTGAGATTTTCAAGGGTTCCATTTTTCATATCTTTCTTTAACATGATAAAGGCTGTAACAGTAGTCACAATTCCCATAATAATTATAAGAGGAACACTAGCTTTAACTACTTCAGATACAGGAATACCAGCAGCATCCGCAGTTAACTTTGGAGCAGCTTGAATTACAAAGTCTGTAGACAATGCAATACCATGACCGAAAAGATTCATAGCTATAGCAGCACCTATGGCAGGGAGACCAGATTTGATAGCCACAGGAACTAATACAGCTCCAACTAATGCAACGGCTGGAGATGGCCAAAAGAAATAAGAAATAATCATCATTATTATACCTATACCCCAAAAGGCTATAAAATCATTTTTCATAAACTTACTAAAGGGTTCTATCATAACTTTACTTATGCCAGTATAGGATAATGCTTTACTTAATCCAGCAATTATAGATATTATAAGTATTGTTGGCAGTAATTCCGTAATTGAGTAGATAAAACTATTAAAAATACTAATTAGAGATGCAGGAATAGATTTAGTGCTAATTAATGCAATTAATACTACTCCAACAATGCAAATAAGGGAACAGTCTAATTTTTTTATCATTGCTATTAAAATTAATATAATAAAAATTAAATATATATAGTGTATTGCGGTTAATTCAATCATTTGTAGCCTCCTACTAACTTATCCTAATTTAATAATAGAATATGCTGACAGGAGAAATTAGTGTTAAAAAAGCAAGATGGAAATTTTAAAAATTCAGATTTTCATTAGTTAGTTCTATGGACTAAAAATATAAGAGGTTTTATATTATGAATAAAACTGTTTAAATAGTTTTAAATAATATATAATAATAGTATGATATTTTGGAACAAATTGAAGAATTGAGGAGAAATAATATGAATAATTTTAAATTTAAACATAAGGATGAAGAGTTTATTTTATCAGAAGATAACCTTTCTTATATTGAAGCTGAGGAAGTACAAGATTTTACCATAGGAAAAGTATTAGAAATTTTAGAAGAAGGTAAAGAAAAAGTAGAATTTGACTATGAATATTATGCTGATAACTGTGAAGCATGTGGAAATAGTGAAGCTATAGATAAAAAACATTATAGATATTTAGAGTATCATTTTTATATTTTTACTAAAGAAGGAAAATATATAATTAGTAATATAAGTAATGAGTTTGAAACCACTACTTATTCCCAATTAGAGAGAATGAAAAAAATTGATGAAAGTTATATAGTATCTATTATCATCTGTGAAAGTTGTAAGAATTTTGCAATAGAAGTTGAACAGTGTGATATGTAAATAAATAACTGTGATATATAATTAAATAATTGTGACATGAAATTAAATAACTGTGACATGAATTTAAATATCTGTGGCATGAATTTAAATAATTGTGTATATTTTTAGGTTAATTCCATATACTCTTTAATGGAAGAAGAGTGGAGATGTATAATTTATAAATTTTTGTAAGCAATAGTGTATAAACATATCAAAGCTGGATACAATTCCTAGTAGGAGGGATTGTATGATTGAAAGATATAAAAAAAATAAAGGATTATATATTTTTATAGCCTCTGTAGGAATAATAGTTTTTTTACTTAGCTATACTGTGAGTATAGCCTTCTTAAGAAGTTCAAAAGATGGAGGAGCTGGAATTTTAGGCGAAGCATCTCAAGCAAGCTTTTTAAATATGAATGATGTATTAATTTCAGATAAAAGTAATATAGAGTTCATGTTAAACTATAAAAACTCTTTAGGTAAGGTAAAGATTAATGATAAATTAGATAAAACTATAAATGTAGAAAAAGATAATTTGATTGGTCTTAATCAGGAGCAGGCTGAAAAGATATTTTCTAGTTTTGGATACAAGGTAGAAAAATTCACAAAAGAAGATATTATATTTGTAAAGGACATAGAAGGATATTCCTACAAAGAAGATTCTTATTTTATAGGAATAAAGGATGAAAATATTGTTATTTATAATAAGGATTCTAATGGAACAATAAAAGTAGTAGAAGAGAAGATATTGAATCCTAAAGATGATAATGGACAGTCGTATTTAAAAATTAACGACATAGAGAACAGAGGTAATCTTTTGAGGACATTCTACGAAGGACATAAAGATTATCAGTTTTCCAATATACAAGAGGCTATGGAATATGCTCAGGCTCTTTGTAGCACATAGTATCAGAAAAGGAGTGTTTCGAAAGGAATTTTGAAGCACTCTTTTTTCATGAGAAATTGTAGAAATGGTATAAATTTAATTTGAAATAAGTTTAAAATAGTTTTTATTGAATTGTTACATTGTAGATGGTAAAGTATAATATAGTTACGATTGTAAGGTAATATAATTAATTAGTGAAGTTTAATATCAATACATATAGGTATATAATAGATTATAGGTCTAAATTTGCAGATGATGACTATATAGTAATGAAGAATTAACAAATGGTTAAATAAAAAAGATAGGTGACAAAGCATGTATGAATATATAAAAGGAATTTTTAAGTCTATAGAAAAGGAATATATAGTTATAGAATGTGGTAATATTGGATATAAAATTTTCACATCAGGTAGTACAATTTCTAATATGCCAGCTATCGATCAACAAATAAAGATTTATACTCATCAAATTGTAAGAGAAGATTTCATTGGACTTTATGGTTTTTTAACTAAAGATGAAATATCCATGTTTAATCTTCTTATTTCCATTAATGGTGTAGGACCTAAGGCGGCACTATCACTTATGTCTATTGCCAATGTTTCTACATTAAAGTATGCTATAATTACCGATGATGATAAATTAATAACTAAGGCACCGGGCATTGGTAAGAAAACTGCTCAAAGGATCATATTAGAACTTAAGGATAAGATAACCGTAGGAGGCGCCATGCCAAAGGGAACTACTATTAGTGATATTGACATTGATAATGAAAAACTATCAGAAGCAGTGGGGGCACTTATAGCTCTTGGATACTCGGATAAAGAGGCAGAAAAAGCAATAGAAAAAGCTGATAGGAGTAAGAGTGTTGAAGATATTATAAAAGAATGTTTGAAAATTTTAATGGGATAATAACCTTATTAAGGGTTTTTAGTTAAGGAGGGGGATTATGGAAGATAGAGTTATTACATCTAATATTATTGAGGAAGATATAGAAGTAGAATATTCCTTAAGACCTCAGCGACTTAAGGAATATATAGGACAAGAAAAAGTTAAAAATAAGTTAGATATATTTTTAAAAGCTGCAAAGATGAGAAAAGAACCCTTAGACCATTTATTATTATATGGACCACCAGGCCTTGGTAAAACTACATTAGCTAACATAGTAGCAAAAGAAATGGGTGGAAATTTAAAAATTACATCTGGGCCAGCTATAGAGAGAGCAGGAGATTTAGCAGCATTGTTAACTAATCTAAATACTAACGATGTATTATTCATAGATGAAATTCATAGATTGAATAGGTCTGTAGAAGAAATTTTATATCCAGCCATGGAAGATTTCGCTTTAGATATTGTTATTGGTAAGGGGGCATCAGCAAAATCTATAAGACTAGATTTACCTAAATTTACCCTCATAGGAGCAACTACAAGGGTAGGACTTTTAACTGCACCTTTAAGAGATAGATTTGGAGTACTCTGTTCAATGGAATATTATAATGATGACGAGCTTAAAGAAATTATTTTAAGGTCTTCTGAAATATTAGGAGTTGAAATTGATAAGGAAGGTGCCTTTAGTCTGGGAATGAGATCTAGAGGAACACCAAGGATAGCTAATAGGTTACTAAAAAGAGTTAGAGATTACTCTATGGTTAAAGGTATAAATGTAATTGATAGTAACATGGTGGAGCAAGCAGCTGAACTTTTAGAAGTGGATAGAGAAGGCTTTGATAGATTAGATAATAAGATATTAGAAGCCATAGTGGATAACTTTAATGGGGGACCCGTTGGAGTTGAGACACTAGCTTATTTTATAGGTGAAGAAGTCAGTACCATTGAGGATGTATATGAACCATACCTGATACAAAAGGGGTTTATTGTAAGAACTCCAAGAGGTAGAATGGCGGCAAAGAAAGCCTATGAACATTTAGGAAGGATTATTCCAGATCATATATTATAGAAATAAACATATAGATAGAATAGGGAAGTGTATAGACTTTGAAAGTAAAGGATTTTTATTTTGATTTACCAAAGGAATTAATAGCCCAGCATCCTTTAAAAAAAAGAGATGAATCAAGGCTTATGGTTCTAAATAAAAAAAGTGGTGAAGTAGAACATAAAGTGTTTAAAGATATTATAGAGTATTTAAATCCAGGAGATTGTCTTGTATTAAATGATACAAGAGTTATGCCGGCTAGACTTTATGGAGCTAAGGAAGGCTCCGGTGGTAAAATGGAGTTTTTGCTTTTAAATAGGCATGAAGATGATATATGGGAAACCTTAGTTAAGCCTGGCAAAAGAGGAAAAGTTGGAGCTAAATTTGTATTTGGAAATGGAGAACTAAAAGCCGAGGTAGTAGAAGTTTTAGACAATGGAAATAGAAAAGTAAAGTTTTACTATGATGGTATATTTGAAGAAGTATTAGATAGACTTGGTGAAATGCCATTGCCACCATATATAGAAGAAAAACTGGAAGATAGAGAAAGATATCAAACGGTTTACTCAAAGGAAGTAGGTTCTGCAGCAGCTCCTACAGCTGGACTACACTTTACAGATGAGCTACTACAAGCTATCAAAAAAAAGGGGATTAATATAGCTTTTGTAACTTTACATGTGGGACTTGGAACCTTTAGACCGGTAAAAGCTGAAGATATTCAAGATCATGAAATGCATTCTGAGTATTATATTTTAGATAAGGAAAATGCTGAAATAATAAATAATGCTAAAAGAAGTGGGAAAAGAGTTATAGCTGTGGGAACCACATCAAATAGAACCCTTGAAAGTATAGCTAATGAAGAAGGTCAAGTTAAAGAACAATCAGGATATACTAGTATATTCATATATCCAGGGTATAAATTTAAAATAGTAGATGCCATAATAACTAATTTTCATTTGCCAGAATCTACTTTAATAATGCTTATAAGTGCTTTTTCAACTAGGGAAATAGTGATGAATGCTTATAAAATTGCAGTAGAAAACAAATATAGATTCTTTAGTTTTGGTGATGCTATGTTTATCCATGAATAGGAAGGACGATGAATAGGTGTATAAATTACTTAAAAAGAGTGGAAAAGTTAGACGTGGGGAATTTGTTACTCCTCATGGTACAATACAGACCCCTGTGTTCATGAATGTTGGAACTTTGGCTGCAATAAAAGGAGCAGTATCATCCATGGATTTAAAAGAAATCGGGTGTCAGGTAGAATTGTCAAATACATATCATCTTCATTTAAGACCAGGAGATGAAGTAGTTAAAAAAATGGGAGGACTTCATGAATTTATGAATTGGGATAGACCTATTCTTACAGATTCAGGTGGTTTTCAAGTATTCTCATTAGCAAGCATGAGAAAAATTAAAGAAGAGGGTGTATACTTTAGCTCTCATATTGATGGAAGAAAAATATTTATGGGACCTGAAGAAAGCATGCAAATTCAAAGTAACCTAGCTTCAACTATTGCTATGGCCTTTGATGAGTGTATTCCAAATCCATCCTCAAGAGAATATGTAGAAAAATCTGTAGCAAGAACTACTAGATGGCTTGAAAGATGTAAAGTAGAGATGGATAGATTAAATGCAGATCCTAATACTATAAATAAAAAGCAAATGCTATTTGGTATAAATCAAGGTGGAGTTTACGAGGACATTAGAATAGAACATGCTAAGACCATTAGAAAACTAGACCTAGATGGATATGCAATTGGAGGATTGGCTGTTGGTGAAAGTCATGAGGATATGTATAGAATTATTGATGCTGTGGTTCCATATCTTCCAGAGGATAAACCAATTTATCTTATGGGAGTTGGGACTCCAGAAAATATATTAGAGGCAGTTTCAAGAGGTGTAGATTTCTTTGATTGTGTATTACCAGCTAGAAATGGAAGGCATGGACATGTGTTTACTAAGTATGGTAAAATAAACATCATGAATGCTAAATATGAATTAGATAAAAAACCTATAGATGAAGGATGCGACTGTCCGACTTGTAGGCATTATACAAGAGGATACATAAGGCACTTATTTAAAGCCAAGGAAATGTTGGCAATGAGACTTTGTGTGCTTCATAACTTGTATTTCTATAATAAATTAATGGAAGATATAAGAAATGCAATTGATGGGGATTACTTTGAAGAATTTAAAAATCAAAGACTTTCAGAGTGGGGAAAAAAATAATTAGGTATCTATTTTTTAAATATATACATAACTAGTGAAAGGAGAGATATTATGCAAAACTTAATGGCGTTTCTTCCAATGGTACTTGTACTTGTGTTGTTTTACTTCATGATTTTCATGCCAGAAAAGAAAAGAAAGAAACAATACAATGATATGTTGAATTCTTTAGCTATAAATGATGAGATTATGACTAAAGGTGGAATCATGGGAAGAATAATAAATATTCAAGAAGAATATATTATTTTGGAAAGTGGTCCAGATAGAGCGAGAATAAAAATGAGCAAACTAGGTATTGCTTCAGTTACAAAATCAGCTAATGAACCAGAAGAAATAAAGGCATAATCATCATAAAACCCCTTATATAAACATATTTATTAATATAAGGGGGTTTTGGGTATGTATAAAAAGTTTAATTATTCCGCTATAGGAGTAGGGGTGCTAAGAGCATCAATTTTAACAGTAATTTGCGTTTTAGTATATTCATTGGTTACTTCATATTTCCCATTTAGTGACGCAGTCACATCAGTATTTTTAGTTATAGCTACATTGGCTAGTGTGGTATATGGAGCTATATATGCTACATTAAAAATGGGAAGTAAAGGTTGGCTTGTGGGGTTGCTAGTAGCAGTATTTTATATGTTAATACTTTATATAGTATCCTTATGCTTTGGAAATGACTTGGCATTAGGAGGAAAAGACGTAGTTAGATTAATTTTAGCATTAGCAGCAGGATCATTGTCAGGAATGCTAGGAGTGAATCTATAGATATTATCAATTTTAGGAGGAATAAAAATGAAACATATAAAAACTATCAACAAATCTAACATTAAAGAAAGTTTAAAAAAACCAGGTTGTAAAGAGTGTGCTAACTCATGTCAATCAGCTTGCAAAACTTCTTGTACAGTAGCTAATTTAGAGTGTGAAAACTAATCATTTTAAAGGCAGTAACAAAAAGTTACTGCTTTGTGTTTAGTTAGGAGGAAAAACAATGGAATTAATTCACAAATTTAGACAAGGCAATGATTTTTATGTTATAGATGTAAATTCAGGTGCAGTTCATGAAGTAGATGAGCTTGTATATGACATGTTAGACTCAGATAAACTTAAAACTAAAGACGAGTTAAAAGAAATATATAAGGATAGATACTCAAGTGAAGAAATTGATGAGGTATATGAGGAATTAGAATCTTTAGTTCATGAAGAAATGCTTTATTCTAAAGATTTATATGAAAATATAGCAATGATGAGTGGACAAGCAGAGGTAGCTATTAAAGCCCTTTGTCTTAATATAATTCATGATTGTAATTTGAAGTGCAAATATTGTTTTGCAGATGAAGGAGAATATAAGGGTTGTAGAAAAACCATGAGCGCACAAACCGGTAAAGACGCTATAGATTTTGTTATAAAAAACTCAGGGAAAAGAAAAAATATAGAAATTGACTTATTTGGTGGAGAGCCACTTATGGCCTTTGATATCATAAAGGAAATAGTAGATTACGGTAGAGAACAAGAAAAACTTCACAATAAAAACATTAGATTTACTATGACTACTAACTCTACTCTTTTAAATGATGAAATAATGGACTACCTTGATAAAAACATGGGAAATATAATTTTAAGTATAGATGGAAGAAAAGAAGTCAATGATAAAGTAAGAATAAGATTTGATGGAACTGGTACCTATGAATCCATATTACCTAAAATAAAGAAAATGGTAGATATAAGAGATAAGTCTAAGACTTATTATGTAAGAGGTACTTTTACAAGAGAAAATACAGATTTCTTTGAAGATGTAAAGCATATGGTGGAGCTAGGCTTTGATGAAGTATCTATTGAACCAGTAGTACTTCCTGATGACCATGAACTTTCATTAAGAGAAGAGGACCTTCCTACAATTTTTGAACAATATGATAGATTATATGAATATATGGTTGAAAAATATGAAGCAGGAAAATCCTTTAAATTCTATCACTTCAATATAGATTTACAAGGAGGTCCATGCATCTATAAGAGAATTTCAGGATGTGGAGCTGGACATGAGTATGTAGCAGTTACTCCTGATGGAGAAATATATCCTTGTCATCAATTTGTAGGGAATAAAGACTTTCTTATGGGAGATATATATGAAGGGGTTAAGGACTTTTCTATAGTTCAAAATCTTAAGGATGCTCATATATATAATAAACCTACATGTAAAAACTGCTGGGCAAGATTCTACTGTAGTGGAGGATGTCAAGCTAACAACTTTAACTTTAATGGTGATGTTCACGTGCCATATGAATTAGGTTGTAAAATGCAAAAGAAGAGAATAGAGTGTGCTATTGCTTTAAAAGCGAAAACAATGAATAGATAATTGTGTTTTAAAGGATAGAATTAAAAATTCTATCCTTATTTTGATAAAAATGAGGAATATACAGAAAATTAAATTATATATACTTGATTTTATCCATACAATACCTGTAAAATAAATAATAAATAGACAATTAGAAAAATACAATTAAATAACAGGAAGGGGATAACCATGAGGAGGAAAAATAGAAAAAGTGGAATTGTAGTTATCATAGCAATAATATTAATAGGTCTTTTTGCATACGCTGGTCTTTATGGGGTGAATTTAGGTAATTATAGAATCAAAACCTTTGGAAGTAGTATTGATAAAGGTCTTGATTTAGTAGGAGGAACTTCTCTTTTAATGGAGATAAAGGAGGAGAAGGTAGATCAAGCTGTTATAGATAGAACTATAGAGCTTATTTCTATGAGAATAAATAAAGATGGAGTAAGCGAAATTCCCATAACTCAAGAAGGCGAAAATAGAATTAGAATAGAAATACCGGGAGAGTTTGATACAGATAAGGTTTTAGACACCATTGGTAAAACTGGTGAATTAACCTTTGAAGGTCCAGATGGAAAAGTAATTTTAACTGGTAAAGAGGTTAAGGAAGCAGGAGCATATATATCTCAAGATAATAAGTATGTTGTTAATCTTGAATTAAATGAAGATGGAACTGCAAAATTTGCGGAAGCAACTAAGACTTTCTTAAATAAAAGTATAGCTATAAAAATGGATGGTGAAGTTTTAACTAATCCACAAGTTAATGCTGTTATTAGTGATGGAAAGGCAATTATTGAAGGTATGAGTTCTTTAGAAGAGGCAAATTCCATTGCTAGTATCATAACTTCAGGAGCTCTTCCAGTAAAAATAGAAGCTACTTCAGTTAAAACAGTAGGACCAACTATTGGAGCTGAGGCATTATCCCTTAGTAAAAAGGCAGCAATGATTGGTATAGCTTGTATAATACTATTTATGGTTGCATACTATAGAGTTCCAGGAATAATTGCTTCTGTGGCTATAGTTTTATATGTAAGTTTATTACTTGTAATATTCTCTCAATTTGGAGTAGTATTAACTTTAGCAGGTATAGCAGGGTTAATTCTTACCATTGGTATGGCTGTAGATGCTAATGTTCTCATATTTGAAAGAACTAAGGAAGAGTTAAGATTAGGTAAATCTATAAAGACTTCTGTTGAAGCTGGTTATAGTAGAGCATTATCGTCAATTTTAGACTCTAACATAACTACAATTATTGCAGCACTAGTATTATATTTTCTAGGTTCAGGTTCTGTTAAGGGATTTGCAGTAACGCTACTTATAGGTATTATTGTAAGTATATTTACTGCCTTATTTGTTACAAAGTTTCTACTCAATAATGCTGTAAATGCAGGTTGGATAAATAAACCATCATATTTTGGCGTGAGAGAAGGAAAAAAACATGAATTTACTAGTTTAAAAATAATAGAAAAGACTAAAATATGGTTTGCTATATCAATTATTATAATTGCTATTGGAGTTGGATTTATAGCAACTAAAGGTTTAAATTATGGTATAGATTTCAAGGGTGGTACATTAATTACTTTAGATATGAATAAAGAATTCAATAAAGCAGATATAAATAATATTATTGATAAGTATGCTAAAGATAAATACTCTACCAAGTTAGCTGATGAAGGAAAAGAGATACAAATTATTGTTCAAGAAGGGGTATTAAATGAAGAAAAGACTAATGCTCTTATTGATGAAATAAAAGAAAAGTATTCATTAGAAGATAGTGCACTTATTGGCAAGGAAAGTATAGGAGCTACTGTTGGAAATGAATTAAAGAAAAAGGCATTGTTAGCATTAGGAGTAGCATCTATTGCTATGCTTATATATATCACTGCTAGATTTGAATTTAGCTATGCAGCAGCATCTATTATAGCTTTACTTCATGATGTGTTAATTACAATTTCTTTCTATGCTATATTTGGAATTCAAGCCAATTCACCATTTATAGCAGCTATTTTGACTATAGTAGGATATTCTATTAATGATACTATTGTTATCTTTGATAGAATAAGAGAAAATGTTAAGAGAAACAGAAGAATGGATCAATCAGAGGTTGCTAATATGAGTATAACAGAAACTATGACTAGAAGTATAAATACATCCTTAACAACACTTATAACTATAGTGGCAGTTTACGTTTTAGTGCCATCCATAAGAGAGTTCTCACTTCCACTTATAGTGGGAATTGCCTGTGGAGCGTATTCTTCAATATTTATAGCTTCACCACTATGGGTAATAATTAAAAATGCAAAGCAAAAAAAGAAAGCTAAAGTAGTAGCATAATATAAACAAAGTTCATGGCGAAAAACATTTTATCATGTTTTTCGCCATTTTTATAATAATTTGTTTGTAAAATTGTCAGTTTTAAATTATAATATATTTGTTTTCTATAAATAGATTTCTTAAACTCCATAATATGTACAAGTAATATGGAGTTAGAAGTTTTTTGTTCAAGGAGAATGTGATCACTGAAATATATGATGAAATTATAAGGGATCAAAAAACTACTCATGGAACTAATTTGGAGGAGCGCATATGGAGTATAGTATGAATAGGAAAGATAATGATCCGTTTCTATTAGGAAATATGAAAATTGCATTAAACAGAATTGTGAAAGCTATCAATGAGAGAGAAAAGATAGTTATATATGGCTATCATGACTTTGATAGCGTATGTGCCATATCTCTTCTTATGTTAGTATTACGATATGTAAATAGTGATGTAGAGTATTATATACCCAGTGTATATAGAAATGATAGAAATTTAAATAAAGAAGATATAGAGAATAATTTATTATGTCTTGGAGCAAATTTAATTATAACAGTTGGTTGTGGAGTTAAATCTAAAGCAGAAATACAACTTTGTAAGGAAAACAACATAGATATAATTGTAACGGATTATCATAATCACATAGTAGAGGATAATAATTGTATAACAATAAATACCTATCAAACAAATTGTAATTATCCTTTTAAGGATTTTACAGCTTGTTCCCTTACATATAAATTCATAGAAGTTATAGCTTCTTATTATAAGATAAGTTGCACACAAAAGTATTTAGATTTAGTAATGATGGGTATAATTACAACAGAGATAGAAATAGAAGAAGAGAATAAATACTTTGTAGAAGAAGGGTGCAAAAAATTAAAACAAACTAATAACTATGGAGTTAGGGCGTTGATAAGAGAACATGAGCGGAATTATGGTGGTATAATGAAGTTTTATGATGAAGGTATTATAAAGCTCTTACCAAAGATGATTTCCAAGAATAAGCTAGATAATGCAAGAATAATTGTTGAACTTTTTACTACTAATGATAGTTATAGAGCAAAGCAAATATCAAAATACTTATATAAAGAGGTTATGATGAGTTTAGAATAGAATAATATATATAAGCATTTAAATATACATATTTTTTAAAGTATTGCATTAAATATCAAGGTTAATATATAATTTAATTATGGTAAAGATGTGTTTGGGTAAAGGCTTTAGGAGGAGTAGAAAATGAATTTAAAGGATAAAGTTAGAATAATAGAAGATTTTCCGAAAAAAGGTATAAGTTTTAAAGATGTAACTACTTTACTTCAAGATAGAGAGGCATTAAGAGAGTCAATAGATGTTATTGCCAATCATTTGAGGGATAAAAAAATTGATATAGTAATAGGACCAGAGGCTAGAGGGTTTTTATTTGGAGTACCAGTAGCTTATGCTTTAGGAGCTGGTTTTGTGCCAGTTAGAAAACCTGGTAAATTACCCTATGAAACTATTAAAACTTCCTATGATTTAGAATATGGAAGTGATGCGTTAGAAATTCATAAGGATGCTATTAAAAAAGGTCAGAGAGTAGCAATTGTTGATGATTTACTTGCTACAGGAGGAACCGTAGCTGCTGTTGCAAAGCTTGTTGAGGAATCAGGTGGAGAAGTTGTAGCCATAGACTTTTTAATAGAGCTAACAGAACTTAAAGGTAGAGAAAAAATAGCACAATATGATATTATGTCTGTTATAGACTATCCATTTTAGAATTGAACATAAATTGCAATAATTTGGGTTATAGTATATAATTATTACTGAGTTTAAATAGGTGGCTGGTTCATTAACCAGCCTTTAATTTTAGGAGTGTATTACAATGATTGATAAATTGATAGAAAAAATTAATAGTAATTGTCACAATGTAGATATCAATTTTGTAAATAAGGCCTATGAATTTTCTGTAAATGCCCATAAAGAACAAAAAAGAGAGTCAGGAGAGCCTTATATTATTCATCCTT
The DNA here is from genome assembly GCF_052067195.1 of Clostridium sulfidigenes. Classification (NCBI taxonomy): domain Bacteria; kingdom Bacillati; phylum Bacillota; class Clostridia; order Eubacteriales; family Clostridiaceae; genus Clostridium; species Clostridium sulfidigenes. Next base: position 29,022 of record NZ_JBQHQR010000001.1, read on the forward strand.
TAGAAGTAGCTTGTATTTTGGCTGAACTAGGACTTGATACCTCTACCATAGTGGCAGGTCTTTTACATGATGTAATTGAAGATACAGAATATACATATGAAGATGTTTGTAACATCTTTTCTATAGAAGTGGCAGATTTAGTAGAAGGGGTATCTAAGCTAGGTAAAATAAAATATAAGTCAAAAGAAGAACAACAAGCAGATAATGTTAGAAAAATGCTTCTTGCTATGGCTAAGGATATAAGAGTAATACTTATAAAATTGGCTGATAGATTACATAACTTGAGAACGTTAAAATACATGCCAGAGAATAAACAAAAGGAAAAGGCTAAGGAAACTCTAGATATATATGCTCCATTAGCTCATAGATTAGGTATATCAAAAATAAAGTGGGAGCTAGAGGATTTAGCATTAAGATACTTAAATCCAACAGAATATTATGACTTAGTAAAGCTGATTTCAGATAAGAGAAATGAAAGAGAAGAGCAAATAAGTCATATCATATCACAACTTAAATTAAATCTTAATATGGGTGGAATTACAGCAGAAATAGAAGGTAGACCAAAGCACTTCTATAGTATTTATAGAAAAATGATAAAAAGTAGTAAAACCATAGATCAAATATTTGATCTTACAGCAGTGAGGATATTAGTAGATGATATTGGAAATTGCTATGCTGCATTGGGAATAGTACATACTATGTATAAGCCTATACCGGGCAGATTTAAGGACTATATTGCTATGCCTAAACCTAATATGTATCAGTCACTTCATTCAACGGTAATAGGACCTTTCGGAAAACCATTTGAAATACAAATTAGAACCTTTGAAATGCACAGAACTGCTGAATATGGTATTGCAGCTCACTGGAAATATAAAGAAAGTGTTCAAGATGAGGATAAATCTCTAGATTCAAAGCTATATTGGCTTAGAGAAATGCTAGAATGGCAAGGAGAGACTTCTGACGCAGAAGAATTTATGGAAGGCTTTAAGATAGATTTATTTTCAGATGAAGTATTTGTTTTTACTCCAAAGGGTGATGTTATAAATTTACCAAATGACTCTACACCTATAGACTTTGCCTATGCTATCCATACTGCAGTAGGTCATAAGTGTGTTGGAGGTAAGGTAAATGGGAAGATAGTACCTCTAGATTATAAGCTCAGAACAGGGGAAATTGTAGAGGTAATTACAGCTACTAATTCAAAAGGACCTAGCATTGATTGGCTTAATATAGTTAAGAGTAATCAAGCAAGGAGTAAAATTAAACTTTGGTTTAAAAAGGCAAATAGAGAAGAGACCATAGCAAAGGGAAAAGAATTAGTAGATAAAGAGTGTAAGAAGCAAAATTGTATATTTTCTCAAGTAATTAATGAGGATATTATTGAGAAAATTATTAGGAGATATAACCTAAAGAACATGGATGATTTATACCATGGTGTAGGCATTGGAGACATAAACCCTAATAATATGATAAGCAAGCTAAAGGATGCTTATGATAAAGAGAGCTCTAAGCAGTTAAAACTTGATGAATTAAGGCTAATTCATGAGGAAAAAAGTAAAAAACAAAAGAATAATACTTATTCTGGAGTTACAGTTAAGGATATGTCTAATATTCAAGTAAGATTTGCAAAATGTTGTAGTCCTGTATATGGAGATGATATTATTGGATATATTACAAGAGGCAAGGGTGTATCTATTCATAGAAGTGACTGTAAGAATGTAATTAACTTACAGGATAAAGAAAGCCACAAAATAGTTGAAGTAGCTTGGGGAAAAGAAAATAAAGATAAATATATTGCTGACATAGAAGTAATAGCTGAGGATAGATTAGGTCTTCTTACAGATATTATAGAGATACTAGGGCTTGTAAAAGCTAATATTTTATCAATAAGTGCTGTAACAAATAAAAAAAATACAGCAGTTGTAAGCCTAAAAATAAATATTTCTAGTATAGAGCATTTAAAGGATATTCAAACTAAACTTAAGAAAATCAAGGATGTTAAGGATGTCTATAGAAAGAAACAATAAAAAGGAGTGCTTAATATGAGAGCTGTTGTACAAAGAGTTAAATCTTCAAAGGTTGAAGTAGATAATAAAGTTATTAGTGAAATAGGAAAAGGAATTAACTTACTTGTGGGAATAAGTAAGGAAGATACTAAAGAAGATATAGATTATATAGTAAGAAAAGTTCTTGGAATGAGAATTTTTGAAGATGAAGATGAGAGAATGAACTTTTCACTTCAAGATATAGAGGGGGAGCTATTAATAATATCCCAATTTACTCTATATGGTGATTGTAGAAAGGGCAAGAGACCTGACTTTATGAAGGCACAAGGTGGAGATGCTGCTAGAGAATTATATAATGAACTAGTAGAAGCCTTTAAAAAAGAAATACCTAATCTTCAAACTGGGGAGTTCGGAGCTGATATGAAGGTTGAAATTATAAATGATGGACCAGTAACACTTTTATTAGAGAGTAAGAAGGATTTTTAAAATTTTAAGAAATATATGGCATTTTGAGGTGATACTATGATTATAAAAAGAATGATGGCAGGAGTTTATGCTGCTAACTGTTATATATTATTTGATGAAGAAACAAAGGAAACTGTAGTTTTAGACCCAGGTGGAGACATAGATGATGTATGTAAAGCTCTTAATCAACTAGAGGCTAAGGTTAAATATATCATATTAACCCATGGTCACTTTGATCATACTACAGGGGTAGATGGATTAAAGGCTGAAACAGGAGCAACTGTAGCTATGGCTAAAGAAGATAATGATATGATTTTAAATAATATAATGTATTATGGACCACTTATTGAAGGAGGAGCAGAACTTTTATTAAAACATGGTGATATATTAAAGTTTGGTAATTATAAAATAGAAGTTTTAGCAACACCAGGACATACACCAGGAGGAATAAGTCTTTTAGTAGATGGAAATGTGTTTACTGGAGATACTCTATTCAAGGGATCTGTTGGCAGAAGTGATTTAGCTGGTGGAGATCACAATGAGCTTATAACAAGTATAAAAAATAATTTAATGCCTCTTAGTGATAGTGTGGCAGTTCACCCAGGTCATGGACCAAGTAGTACCATAGGCCAAGAAAGAATGGAAAACCCATTTCTATAGGTAAAATTAAACTGTATATTGGGTTATAAGAAGGTAATTTGAAATAAGGATTTGATAAATATGACAAAGGATATGAAGTCTATAAAAGTAAAGCTAAGTAATATGAATTTTAGATATGATGTATTTCTTATGATAAATCTATTTTATAGTTTTATTAATATAGAATTTGTAAATGAGGAATTTGACTTATCTATAGATATAGATGAAGAAACGGGAAGTATTATAATTGGAGGAACCGAAGGATTCTTTAATTATAAAATCAATAGAAATTATAAGCTTTCAGAGGAAGTTAAAAAGTCCTTATTCATATATCTTAGAAATATCACTGGTAAGGTTCTTCCATGGGGAACTTTAGTTGGGATAAGGCCTTCTAAAAAAGCACTAGATCTTTTAGAAAAAGGATATAGTGAAGAAGAGGTAATAAAAGAATTTAAGGATAGACATGAAACTAGCAAGGAGAAGACAAAACTTTGTATTGATGTAGCTAAGTACGAAAAAAGTGTAGTTAACAAAGATAAAGATACTATAAGTATATATGTGGGTATGCCCTTTTGTCCAACTAGATGTGTTTATTGTTCTTTTACCTCAAATCCTATAGGCGGAAAATCAGCTTTAGTTAAAGACTATCTTAATGCTATTACCAAGGAAATAAAAGCTATAAGTAAATATGTATCTGAAAAGAATTTAACGATTGAAAGTGTTTATTTTGGAGGAGGAACTCCTACTTCTGTAAATGATGAAGAATTTGAAGATATAATGAATAAGATATATAAGTGTTTTGTTGAAGGTAAGGGTGTTAAAGAATTTACAGTAGAATGTGGAAGAGTAGATAGTATAACAGAAAGAAAACTTCAATCTATGAAAAAATATAAGGTTCATAGGATTAGCATAAATCCTCAAAGTATGAATGATGACACTTTAAAAAACATTGGTAGAAATCATAGTAGTAAGGATGTAGAAAATTGCTTTAATCTAGCACGAAGTCTAGGCTTTGATAATATAAATATGGATATGATAGTTGGGCTTCCAGGAGAAGAGCTAAGTCATATAAATAGAAGTTGCGAAGAAATACTTAAACTAAATCCAGATAGCGTAACTATACATGGTATGTCTATTAAAAGAGGCTCTAGACTACATGAAAATCTAGTTAATAAGGGACAGTTTACTATTCCTAATCAACATGAGTTAAATGCTATGTATGAAGCTACAAAAAATCTTTCTTTAGATTTAAATATGAAACCTTATTATATGTATAGACAAAAAAATATGGTAGGTAACATGGAGAATGTAGGCTACTGTAGAGATGAAAAAATATGTATATATAATATTCAGATGATAGAGGAAAAGCAAACTATTATTGCTCTTGGAGCAGATGGAGTTTCAAAGGTTGTTTTCCTAGATGAGAATCGAATAGAGAGATTTGCAAATGTTAAGGATGTAAAAGAGTATAATAGTAGAATAGACGAGATGATAGCTAGAAAGATAGAATTACTCAATACTCTATATTAAAACAATTATGTACATAGGTTTTAAAGAAAAATTCATTTGGGTAATGATATTATAATATATTTTAGACTTAATAAGTAAATAGGAGGAATTTAAATGGGAGAATCACTTAATGGACTTAAAAGAACCATTATGTGTGGTGAAGTAAGAGAATCAAATATCTCTGAAAAAATCACTGTTATGGGTTGGGTCCAAAGAAAAAGAAATTTAGGAAGTTTAGTTTTTGTAGATTTAAGAGACAGAACTGGATTGTTACAAGTTGTATTTGGTGAAGAAATAAATAAAGAAGCCTTTGAAAAAGCTGATTTAGTTAAATCTGAGTACTGCATAGCTGTTACTGGAGAGGTTATAAAAAGAGAATCTCCTAATAAAAATTTACCAACAGGAATGGTAGAGCTTAAAGGGGAAAGTATTAAAATACTTTCAGAATCAGAAACTCCACCTATATATATTAAAGAAAACTTAGATGCTGGTGAAAATATAAGATTAAAATATAGATATTTAGATCTTAGAAGACCAGATATGCAAAAAATATTAATGATTAGACATAAAGCTGGAAAAGTAGTAAGAGATTATCTAGATGAAAATGGATTCTTAGAAATGGAAACACCAATGCTTACTAAGAGTACTCCAGAAGGAGCTAGAGACTACTTAGTGCCTAGTAGAAATTATCCAGGAATGTTTTATGCATTACCTCAATCTCCACAAATATTTAAGCAATTATTAATGGTTTCTGGATATGATAAATATTTTCAAATAGTTAAATGTTTTAGGGATGAAGACTTAAGAGCTAATAGACAACCAGAATTTACGCAAATAGATTTAGAGATGAGCTTTGTTGAAATGGAGGATATCATAGCCCTAAATGAAGGTCTTTTAAAAAGAGTATTTAAAGAAGTTATAGATGTAGATGTACAACTTCCAATAAAGAGAATGCCTTATGCAGAAGCTATGAATAAATATGGTAGTGACAAGCCAGATTTAAGATTTGGTATGGAGATACAAAATATTACTGAAGCAGTAAGAGGTACAGATTTTGCTGTGTTTAAAGGAGCCATTGAAAATGGTGGTTCAGTAAGAGCTATTGTAGCTAAAAACTGTGCAGACATGGGTAGAAAGAAAATTGATAAACTAGGTGAGTTTGTTAAAACTTATAAAGCAAAAGGTCTTGCTTGGATAGCTTATAAAGAAGGAGAAATAAAATCTCCAATAGCTAAATTCTTCTCAGAAGAAGATATGGCTAAATTATTAAATGCTGCTGGAGCAGAAGTAGGAGATTTAGTTTTAATAGTTGCAGATGTTGATAGTGTAGTACTTCAATCTCTTGGAGCTTTAAGATTAGAACTTGCTAAGGAACTTGGAATCTTAGAAGGAAACAAAGAATTTAACTTTGTATGGATTACTGAATTCCCAATGTTTGAATATGACGAAGAAGAGAAGCGATTCGTAGCTCTTCACCATCCATTCACAGCACCTATGGATGAAGATTTACAACTTCTAGAAACAGATCCAGGAAGAGCTCGTGCTAAGGCTTATGATATAGTATTAAATGGAGAAGAACTTGGTGGAGGAAGTATAAGAATTCATGATACAAACCTTCAACAAAGAATATTTAATCTTCTAGGCTTTACTGATGAAAGTGCGTGGGAAAGATTTGGATTCTTATTAGAGGCATTCAAATATGGACCACCACCACATGGCGGACTTGCATATGGTTTAGATAGAATGGTAATGTTCCTTGCAGGAACTGATAACATAAAAGACGTTATTACCTTCCCTAAAAATCAAAATGCTTATTGCCCAATGAGTGAAGCACCTAATGTAGTTGATAAAAAGCAATTGATTGACTTAGGAATAGAAGTAAGTAAAGTAGAAAAATAATTTAATAGAAGATTTTATTATTATAGAGAATAATAATAAGCTATATGGACATAATAACTTCATAAAACTATTGATACTTAGTGATTAATATTTATTTTACAATTGCAATTTAATTACAATTGCTATATAATAATACTAAAGAATATTCTGCTGTGTGCGTGGAAATGGTTTATGTTGAGCCAACATTTAAACGTTGTGGCTGATGTTCTCATTATGGAGTGTTGACTGACTATTTTATAGTCGGTACCAGAAGTAGTGAGGCGATTCCACCCCTGGTAGACAGGGTTCAAATACATCATGAATACGGCACAGTGGGTATCAATAGTTTTAATATTAAAGAGTAAATACTTTGTATTTACTCTTTTTTTTACATCCATGGATATTATTAAAAAAGTTAAGAAGAAAGTGAAACACTGGAGGGAATATAAATAATAGAATAGGTAAAAAAATTATAAGTCTATTGAATAAAAGAGTATACGTATAAATTAAGTTGGTTACATAATTATAGCGAATTTGCATAATAGTTATTAAATACCTAAGTATTGTGATTTTATAGCAACTACTTCTTAAAGGTGGTATAGCAATCTAAAAATTTATCTCTATTAGCGTTATCACCTAGACCTTCATAACATTCCGAAAGAAGTTTATATACATTAGAATTAGTTGCATCGATAGATAATGCTTTATTTAATAGAAGTATTGAATCGTCATATTTTTTTAGATACATTAACTTTGATACTCCCTTTATTATATTTTCAAGAATCTTTGTGTCTTCAGTAAGATTATTTAATCTATAGATTAGTGAATTAATTTTGTCTGTAGTAAATGGCTTAAGTAAATATTCAACAGCTCCCAATTTAGTACAATCAACAGCATTTTTAACTGTTGGGAAAGCTGTCATAATTATTACCGTAGAAAATATTCCATCTTCCCTAATTCTTTTCAATACTTCAGTGCCACTTAATGTTGGCATTTTAATATCTAAAAAGATTAAATCAAAGGGTTCTCTAGATAATATTTCTAATGCCTCTAATCCATTTAGAGCTTCAGTGACAATGTATTCATTCAGCTCTAATGATGTTTTTAATAATTTTCTTATATTTTTAGTATCATCAACTACAAGTGCTTTTTTCATAGTACCTCCTAATTATATGGAATAATAATTGTAAATGTTGCCCCTTCACCTAAATCACTTTCACATGTTATTTCACCATTGTGAGCAGCTATTATGTCTTTACATATCCAGAGACCAAGACCAGAATTATTTTTAATGTCTTTATTAGTTAATTGAGTATATTTATCAAATATTTTTGTAGTATTATCCTTTAAAATTCCAACACCAGTATCAGTTACAGTTATATTTAATTTATTATCTTTTAAGAATCCTCGTATAGAAATTAAATCGCCATCCTTGCAGTGTCTAATGGCATTTATTGTTAAATTATTAAGTACCCATACTAATTTTTCACCGTCACAGGATAATGGTTTTACATTTATATCTACATTGTATTCAAGAATAATTCCACTATAATTTGCGATACCCTTGTTACTAGAGACTGAGGCTTTTATCAAATCCTCAATGGAATTATACTCTTTATTATAAATCTCAGTTGAAGATTCCAGTTTCGATAATAAAAGCATATTTGAAACAAGTAAGTTTAATCTTTCGCCATCTTCCTTAATAGTGGTTAATATTTTTCTTTGTTCGTAACTTAAATCTCCTAATTTACTACTTTCTAGTAGACCTGTACCAATCATAATTGAAGTTAATGGAGTTTTAAATTCGTGTGAAATTGTTGCAAAGAAATCCTTACTAGTTTGCTCTATTTCTTTTAAGTGTGTTACATCCTTTAATAAAATTACATAGCCAACTTGAAGATCTTCCTCTTTAATTTCTTTAATTGATATATTGTAATAGAGTATATCTCCATTTTTGTTTTTTAGAGTGATAATATTCAAAAAATCCCATTGACAGTTATTCAATGTTATATCATAGATAACTGAAAAAAAACTTCTATCATTAACCAAATGAGTTAAATATCGTCCTTCTGGTTTTTCATCGCTAATATCAAAGGCATCAATAAAATTTTCGTTAACCATGGTAACTTTATAATCTTTATCAATAACTACCATTGGAGAATCTATGCTTCTTAATATGGAGTTTGAATTATTTCTTTCTTTTAATATTTGACCTAGTGTGCTTTTTTCAAAACTTTCAATTCTTTTTGCCATTAAGTTAAATTGATTTGCTAATTCTCCAAGTTCATCTTTTGTTGTTATTTCCAATTCTTTATATGCAGAGTTAGTTTTTATATCTTTAATAGCATCAATGATATTATTTAATGGGTATAATATCTTTTTAAGAAGATGTCTTGATAAGAAAAATGAAATTAATATTGAAGCTAAAGTAAAAAGTATTGTTGTATTTATTATAATTTTAGTTTTATTTTCAACTCTAGCTTTTGAATTAATCATCATAGTTTCATTTAGACTACTTATATTATCTAGAGTCTTTACAATTGTATCATAATTAACTTTAATTTCATCGAAGAAAAAATTATACCCTGATACTTTACCATTATTTTGAATAATTTCAGATAAGGTAAAAAAATTCTGGCTATATTGAAGATAGTAAGTATCAAGACTATTTACATATTCCATTTCTCCATCTTCAGTTATATTATTTTTTTCAAAGTAAAAGTTATCTAAAAATAAAGAGTTATTTTTAGAATATTCAGCAAGACCTTCTTTTTTATCACCAGATATGTAAAGAAATAAGCTCTGTTGTTGATTATAAAGTGCATCTTTCATATTTTCAACAGATTGAATACTTTTATAATTGTTAGTTAAAAGTCCATCTATATCATTTGAAATTGTAATTAAATTTCTAACTGAAACTAATCCTAGCAATGACATTGCTAGGATTATAACAATATAAATAAGTGATAGTTTTCCATTTAAGGTTTTAACCATAGTTTTTCCTCCTTAAGTTAATTCTTATAGTAAAGCAAAGTAAAATATAGCAAAGCTAAGATTAATTAAGCTAATTTAAAAACTCCAATTTCTGAAGTATGGATAAGTGTTAATAGTACTTCTAGCTTACTTTGATATTTATATCTAATAAGATTAGAATTAGTAGGTAGTAAAAATTACGTAGGAAGGTAGTATTATGTATAACTTAATTATAGGTTACAATAACTCAAGTATCAACTTAATTAAATCACTTATTTGTAAAGAAAAAATTGTATTTTTGATTGATGATAAATCACCAGAAGAAATTAAAATAAAGAATAAATTTCTTTATTATTATCAAGTCAATATAACTGATATGAAACAGATACTAGATAAGTCATCGAAAGCAATGTTATCACATGTTTTTATAATAACTGAAGATGATTATTTAAATTTAATGATTGAAGATAATTTAAAATTTTTAGATAATGTACAAGTTGTTTATAATTTTAGAGCATTAGAAAAGATATCTAACAACGGTAATAAAAATTTATATCTTCAAGATTTCTTTGAGCCATTAGGTAAGGAGGTTATTTAATTTGTTTGTTGTTGTTATAAGTGAAAGTAAATTTATTAATCTATATAAGGAAAGTTTAGAAGATTTAAGCTTAGATTTCTCAAATGTAATTTCACCACAAGAACTTTCACCCGCGTCTTCCGATATTTTTAATAATTACTTATTAAAAAGAGCAGATGTGGTGGTGATTATCACACCTAAAGATCAGTTTAATTTCTATATTTCAAAGGTTTGTAAAACTTTCTATGAAACTAGAAAGGTTATTACATCAATTAACAATTCAAACAATAAAGATGTTTTCGCTTCAATTGGAGTTTTTGATGTAATAGATGTTAATTGTTATACAAAAGAAACTTTATATAAATTTTTAGAAAAAGGAGCAATTTAAATATGTATATTATTATTATTGGATGTGGCAAGATGGGAAGCAAATTAGCTGCAGATTTAGCTGAAACATCCCATGATATATGTGTAATAGATAGGGATGAGGAGAAAACGAATAAACTAGGTTCAGGATTTAATGGAAGGATATTAAATGGGGTTGAAATTGATATTGATTTACTAGAAGAAGCAGGTATTGAGGAAGCTGATGTGCTACTTGCTTTGACTCAAAACGATAATATAAATATTGTTGCATGTGAAATAGCACAGAATATTTATAAGGTTCCAACTGTAATTGGAAGAGTATTTAATGATGATAGGGGCCACATTTATAATTCCTTAGGCATTAGAACAATTAATCCTATAAAACTAGCTGTTAGAAATATTAAGGAGGATATAAAATGCGAGCAGTTGTAATTGGTGGAGGTAAAGTTGGGTATTACTTAATAAAAAACCTCTTAAACATTGGGTGTTTAATAACTTTGATAGAAAAGAATTATGATATATGTAAGAAAATATCTAATGAACTAGATATTGAAGTAATATGTGGTGATGGTTCAAATTTAGAAGAATTATCAGAGGCTATAGAAGGAACAAATACTATTGTTGCAGCAGTTACAGGTAAAGATGAGGAAAATTTAATTATTTGCCAAATGAGCAAGCGTAATTTCTCTATTAAAAGTGCTATTGCAAGAATTAATAATCCTAAAAATAGACAGTTATTTAGTAAATTAGGTATAACATCTACTGTTTGTAGTACAGAAGTTATTTCAACTTTAATTGAAAATGAACTTGTAGAGGATAATTTTAAAATTGTAAAAACTTTAGATAGAGGAGAAATGGTAATAATTGAAGCTTATATAGATAAAAATTCCCACTGGAGAGATATGGAGATTAAAAGCTTAATTTTACCAAATGATAGTATAATAGTTTCTATTTTAAGAAACAACGAGATTATCTATCCTAGGGGATATACAAAGATCTTACTTGAGGACACTGTTGTATTGATAACAAATACCAGTGTATCTCATAAATTAAGAAAATCTATTTATGGAGATGGTAGTAATGGTAAGAAATTCGGATTATTTTAAGGGAATATTATTTGAAATCCTAGTTGTAGCTATGTATATAATAGTAATTTTTATTTTGAGTTTTTTAGGGTGATTAAATGAGTGAAAAATATTTAAAGGACTTTAAAGTCATAAATTATTATGTTGGAATTATTATATTGGGAACAATTTCATTAATGATTATACCTATCTTCGTAACTGTTTTTTATAAGGAGTGGAGTTCGCTTGTAGATTTTATTCTTGCTCTATTTATTGGATTATCTATAGCCTTTTCACTGATTCTTTCGGGAAAAGACGAAAAAGAAAATAATAAAATTGAATGGAAACACGGTCTTATAATTGCATCATATTCATGGCTGATTCTAATGCTTTTATGTGCCCTTCCTTATGTTTTTAGTGGACATGCAAAATCTTATATAGATGCTTGTTTCGATGTGATGAGTGGCTTTACTACAACTGGAGTATTTCTTATGCAGGATCTAGATCATATGTCCCTTGGACTTAATATGTGGAGACATATACTAACATTTGTAGGTGGGCAGGGCATGGTTGTATTAGCTTTATCAATACTAATTAAAAATTTTTCTGGTGGATATAAGATGTATGTAGGTGAAGGAAAAGATATTGGGCTTTTACCTAATATTAAAGGAACTACCAAGGCCATTTGGAAAATTAGTATAATATATTTAGTAATTGGTACAGTGGCACTTACAATTAATGGTTTATTTATAGGGTTATCACCATCTAATTCATTTATGCATGGACTATTTATATTTGCGTCAAGTTGGAGTACAGGTGGATTTGCTCCAATGTCTCAAAATATATTGTATTATCATAGTTTTTCATATGAATTAATTACAATGGTATTGTTCATCATTGGTTCATTAAATTTTGGTCTTCATTTTGCAGTTATAAAGGGTAAGAGAAAGGAAATTTTCAAAAATGTTGAAACACAAAGCTTTTTTATAACTTCTTTTATTCTTGCAGGATTATTAGTTATGTTCTTATCAAAGACAGGAGTATACACAGATGCTGTTTCCCTATTTAGAAAGGGTGCTTATCAGCTCTTATCTGCACATACTACCACTGGATTTGGCAACCTTTATGCTAGGCAACTATTATTCGAATGGGGAGATTTTGCAATTTTTATTATGACAATTGCAATGCTTATTGGAGGAAGTGCATGTTCAACAGCCGGTGGATTTAAGGGACTAAGGATGGGGATTATCTTTAAGGGAATAATTGCAGATATAAAAAGAGTTCTTAGTTCTGATAGAAAGATTTTAACTACAAAAGTTCATCACATTAAGGATATAATTTTAGATAATGATTTAGTAAAATCATCAATGCTTATAATACTTTGTTATATTGCTATGTTTATTTTTGCAACTTTACTTGGAACATATTATGGTTACTCACTTGTAGAATCAGCTTTTGAGGCAGCTTCTATATCTGGAAATGTTGGATTATCTATAGGTGTAACTTCTATAACCATGCCTATACCACTAAAGATTTGTTATATCATTATTATGTATCTAGGGAGATTAGAGTTTATTTCAGTATTTGCATTAATAGGGTATTTTATAGGAGGAATTAAAAAGTTATGTGTAAGATACAAAAAATAATGTTAATTGTAATTATTACAGCGATTTTTTCTTCATTTCCAGTATTAGCTAGTGAGGCTATAACTTCTGTAAGTGAGCTTATTGATAAAGGTTGGGAATATGACTCTAAAATTATAAATATTCAAGGTGAGGCTATTGGTGAACTTTTAGAAAGGGGCAAATATTCATTTGTTAATATAAATGATGGAACCTCTGCCATAGGTATTTATTTAAAAACTACAGATGGGGAAATGATTAAATCTTATGGAAATTATCATAAGATTGGAGATTCAGTAAGAATTACTGGGGTTTTCAATAGAGCCTGCAAAGAACATGGTGGTGATATGGATATTCACTGTGATTCAATACAAATAGTTTCAGATGGCTATGAAAGGACTCATGACATAAACAAACATAAGATAATTTTAACTATCGTACTGATGCCTTTTGTAATCTATGGAACAATGAAGACTTATGGAGTAATTAGAAAAAATAGTAAGAATTAAATATGAGTAATTAAAGAGAAAAACCACATCAGTTTATATGTGTTTTTTCTCTTTTGTTATTCCTCAACATTTCCTAGTTTACGTTGAGCTCTTCTGATTTTTAATTTTTGCATCAATCTACTTAAGGTAGATACTAAAATAATTCCAACAGCTATAACTCCTGCTAAAGAAAGAGTTTCGATTCCATTATTTAAGGAACCAAATACATTACCTTCAACCGCTTCAAAAACTGTATAATACATTCCACTTCCAGGAACTAAGGGAATAAGAGAGCAAACTAAAAATAATGTTACAGGATTTTTTAAAACTCTAGAGAAGATTTCAGCATAGATACTGATGCTTATAGATGCTATAAGCATAGCTAAGATGCTAGAGTCAGATAAGTTCATAGTAAGGCTGTAAAAAAACCATCCAACGGCACCTCCAAGGGCTGCAAAGAACAAGTTTTTATCCCTTACATTAAAGAGAACTCCAAAACCTAAAGAAACAATAAATGCATATATAACTTGAAAAAACATTTTACATCCCTCCTATAATAGACATCCATATTTTGAAACTAAAAGCAGCTCCAATAGCAATGGCTCCAGCTATCATAATAGCTTCCAGAGTTCTTGAAAGGCCTGAAAGTAAATCTCCAGCTATGGTATCACGAATAGCGTTAGTTATAACTAAGCCAGGAACAAGTAACATAATTGAACCAATAATTATCTCATCTTTATGAAATATAGGATTTATGTAAGAGAAGAAAAGTCCAATTATAGAGGCTAACGCACCACCTGCCACATTAATGAAAAATTCATTAACGCTTAAACGAGATAACATGGAAGATAATAAATTAATTAAAATTCCTACACCAAAGGCTACAATAAAGTCGCTAAAGCTACCACCAAAAAGTAAGGTAAATGTACCAGTAGTTACTCCAGCAAAGAATGTTTTTATGCTGTTAGAATATTTTGGGAAACTGCGTATATATTTTAACTCTTTTCTAAGTTCATCTAAAGTTAAAGGATGACTTTGTATTTGTCGAGATAAATTATTAATTAAAGCTACCTTTTCTAAATCTGTGGCTCTAGAAGTAATTCTCTTAATTATGGTACTATTCCTACCGTTTTCATCCATAGTAGAGGTGATTATTGCTGTAGGAGATACAAAGCTTTCTGCATTATCTATGCCATAAGACTTACATATCATATTTATTGTTTGTTCAACTCTGTAGGTTTCACCACCATTTTCAAGCATTATTTTTCCCGCCTCTGCAGCCAAGTTTACTATATTATCAGTAATCATAATGGTACTCCTTTTGTTATATTAGGCATCTGAAAATAAATAATAAGTCAAAGATGAGAAGTATATTTTGAGTTAGTCAAGGAAACAGGTTCCGCAGATAGTAGCACTATCTAAGGGTGCTGTTGACACAGGATAGCACAAAATAGACGAGCGTTCTGGCTTATTTATTTTTTGAAGATGCCTTAACTAAAACATATACAATATCTTATTATTAACATTCATCAAAGATATTATAGAACAAAAAACAAGATAATGTATAATTGTTAGAATAATAAATTTATTATATTACAATATTGTGTTAAATTTATTATATAGGCAAATATTATAAGGTTACAATAATCAAGGACAACTTTCAATATGATATTGTTTTCAAGTTTAGGGTCAATTAAAGAGATAGCTAAGGGGGATTTTATGGATAATGTAAATATATTATTAGAAAGTCTAATTAGTAACTTAAAAGAAGGAATTCACATAGTTGATAGTAAAGGAAAGACCATCTATTATAATCATGCCATGGAAAACATAGAAGGTATGAAAAGTGAAGATGTTATGGGAAAGGAAATTCAAGAGTATCTTATAGATATAGAACATTCAACTATATTAGGAAGTTTAAAAAATGGACACACTTATAGAGATACTATACAAAACTATAGTAATGGAGCAGGAAAGATAATAACAAGTGTAAACTCTACTATTCCAGTAATGGTAGATGGAAAAGTTGAAGCAGTAATTGAGATAGCTAGAGATATGACACAAATAAAGAAATTAAATGAAACTATATGTCAGTTAGAAAATAAAAGTAAATCAAAGAAAAATTATTATACCTTTAATGATATCATAGGAAGTAGTAAGGTACTAAATGAAGAAATTTTAAAAAGTAAAAGAGCTAGTATATCTAATTCTTCAGTACTCATATATGGAGAAACTGGATGCGGTAAGGAACTATTTGCGCAAGGTATACATTATGAAGGAATAAGAAGAGACAAGCCTTTTATAGCTATTAACTGTGCAGCTATACCAAGTGCACTGTTAGAGGGAATGCTCTTTGGAACGGTTAAAGGTAGTTTTACAGGAGCAGAAAATAAAAAAGGGCTTTTTGAAGAAGCTCATAGAGGTACTATTCTACTTGATGAAATAAATTCTATGGATCCCTATCTACAATCAAAATTATTAAGAGTACTCCAAGATGGATATATAAGACCACTAGGAAGTAATAAGATTATTGATGTAGATGTGAGAATTATAGCAACAATAAATGAGGAAGCAGACAAACTTATAAGAGAAGGAAAGCTTAGAAAAGATTTTTACTATAGATTGAGTGTAATTAAAGTAATGATACCACCACTTAGAGAACGTAAAGAAGATATAAGCCAGTTATGTGATTTTTTTATAAACTATTATAATGGTATTCTATATAGAAATGTAAAAGGAATTAGTGAAGATGTTATGGAGGGATTTTTAAACTATAGTTGGCCTGGAAACGTAAGAGAACTTAAGAATAATATTGAAAGTGCTATGAACATGGTTGAAGATGGAGAAATATTAACAAAGGAGTGCTTTGGTAATAAGATTAATTCTGTAGTAGAAGTAACTGCAGAAGAAGGGTTTAGAGGAGATACCCCTTTAAATGAATATATAGATAGTCTTGAAAAAAATATAATAGAAAAAAGCTACAAAAAGAACAATAAAAACATAACAAAAACTTCAGAGGAATTAAAAATATCAAGGCAAAATCTTCAATATAAACTTAAAAAATATAAATTACTTTAGTTAACTATTTTTTATGAGGATATAATATGAAAATATAAACAATATGTTAATAAAAAGAATAAATTAAATATTAAAAAGATTTAGAAACATATATGCCTAAAATTCGGCAAAGCGTATGCAAATAATTTTGCATACGCTTTTTAAGTGGATAGAACCTAAGTAAATATAGAAAAATTTTTTGCGGTAAATTTTAAAAAGTGATGAAATTATATACATTTAACCTATTTAAAGTTATGAAAGCATCTAAATAATGTATTTTCTTTGGCATGTAAATTGCTCTAGTAAAATATAGAATTTATAAAAATAATTTAATCATGAGGGGGATTTTACAATGGAAAATGTTAAGGTAGCAATTTGGGGCTTTGGAGCTATGGGAAGTGGAATGGCAAAAATGCTATTAACTAAAAAAGGTGTAGACATAATAGGGGTTTGTGATATGCACCCTGCTAGAGCCGGAAAAAGTATTTTTCAAGTTTTGGGAGTAGAAAGAGGAGATAGGGAAGATGTAATAATAAAAGCTAACATAGATGAAGTGTTAACAGAAAAATGCTGTGATATTTGTTTATGTGCAACAGATTCTTTCACAAAAAATGCTTTTCCAAAGTTGAAATCTGTACTTGAAAAGAAAATAAATGTTATTTCTACAGCAGAAGAAATGTCTTATCCTCAAGCTAAAAATCCTGAACTAGCTGCAGAGTTAAATAGAATTGCAAAGGAAAATGGAGTTACAATTCTTGGAACAGGTATAAATCCAGGATTAATCATGGATTTACTTGTTGTATGTTTAACAGGTTGTATGACTGAAGTAACTCATGTTGAAGCGAAGAGAGTAAATAGTTTATCACCATTTGGACCAGCTGTTATGGAAGAACAAGGAGTTGGTATGAAGGTTGAAGATTTTAATGCAGGAGTTAAGGACGGAAGTTTAGCAGGACATGTTGGATTTATAGAATCTGTAAATATGATAGCTGATTCTATGGGCTGGAAAGTTGATAAGTTTGAACAACAAATGGCTCCAATAGTAACTACTGTAGATAGAAAGTCACCTTATGGCTTTGCAGCTGCTGGAGATGTTGCAGGTGTTAATATGACAGGTCAAGGATATGTTGATGGAGAAGTAAAAATAGATATGATTCATCCACAACAAATAGAACCTGAAATGGAAGGTACATTTACTGGAGATTACATCACAATAAAAGGTACACCAGAAGTTAATATGTCAATTAAGCCAGAGGTTGATGGTGGACTTGGAACAATTGCTATGTGCGTTAATATGATTCCACATGTAATTAATGCAAATCCAGGATTAAAAACTATGATAGATTTACCAGTACCAAGGGCTATAATGGGAGACTTTAGAAATTTCATAGATAGATAAACTTATTTAATTATAGATATTTACTTCGGAGGTGAAGGTGTTGATTAAGAAGGACACATTTATTGAAATAGAAACAGTGGTATTACAATGTGAGGATAGATCGCCAGCAATTCCAGAAGATACAAAGGAAACTCCACTTAAAATGTGGGTTAGGGGTTTCGTAAATTCAGATTGTGAGCTGGGTGATGAAGTTGAAATCACTACAACTATTGGAAGAACTATGAGAGGTATAGCTAAGGTGGTAGAACCTTCATATTCTCATAATTTTGGTAGCTATGTAAGTGAAATAGCCTATATTGGAAAGCAAGCTAAGGAAATGATTTTCAATAAATAGTTATACAGAAAGTAGGTGATTGATATGAATAAGTATGAAGAGGTTATGAGCAGAAAAAATCAAATTATGATTAAGTCTGTAGGAATGGATTTTGACAAATATGAAAAGGGTAGTATAGCTTTTGATTATGAAGCAATGATGAGAGATATAGGATATTCCCTAAGTGATATTATGAAAATTCAACGAGAGGTAGGCGTTGGAAATACACCTCTCTTAGAATTAAGAAATATTACTGCATTGGCAAGAAAGGTATCAAAGACTGGAAAAGCAGCTAGGATATTTGTTAAAGATGAAAGCTGTAATCCATCTGGAAGTTTTAAAGATAGAAGAGCATCTGTATCTGTGTATGATGCTAAGGAAAGAGGCTATAAGGGTGTAGCATCAGCTACTTCTGGAAACTATGGGGCAGCAGTAGCATCCCAAGCAGCTATGAAGGGATTAAAATGTACCATAGTTCAAGAATGTTATGACTCTAAAAAAGTAGGACAACCAGAAATTTTAGAGAAGGGCAGAAAATGTGAATGGTTAGGGGCTGAAGTTTTACAATTAACAGTAGGACCAGAATTATTCTACACCTATCTGGAGACTTTAGAAGAAACAGGTTTTTATAATGCATCCTTATATTCTGCTTATGGAATAGCGGGAGTTGAAACTTTAGGTTATGAGATAGCTACAGAATGTAGAGAGAGATTTGGAAAGGATCCAGAAGCAGTAGTAATTACCCATGCAGGTGGTGGAAATGTTACTGGTACCGCAAGAGGACTTATAAAGGCAGGAGCAAATAATACAAAAGTTATTGGAGCTTCTGTAAATTTACAAGGTCTTCATATGGCAAGTGATAAAGCCTTTAATAGAAAATCCTTCACTACTGGACACACTGGATTTGGTATTCCATTCATGGTATGGCCAGATAGAAGTGACGTACCAAGAAGTGCAGCAAGACCTCTAAGATATTTAGATAGATATGTAACCTTGCCACAAGGGGAAGTTTTCTACATGACTGAGCTTTTAGCACAGCTTGAAGGACTTGAAAGAGGACCAGCTGGAAATACTTCTTTAGCAGCAGCCTTTGTCATAGCTCAAGAGATGGAGGATGATGCAATTTTAGTAGTTCAGGAGACCGAGTATACTGGTGCTGGAAAGCATATAGTTCCACAATTAACCTTTGCAAAGGAAAATGGAATTAAAGTGCTTAGAGGTAATCCAATGGATGAAGTTCCAGGAGAAAATATTATACTTCCAGAGGATCCATCTTATTTGCAAATAGATAATAAAGAGCTAGACGATTATAGAAAATCACTAATTAAAAACACAGTAAAGCTCTTAAAAGAAAAAGAAATTGGACAGGTAGATTTAGATTTCTTATGTGAGGAAACAAAACTTAGAAAAGAATCAGTAACAGATATTCTTAAAGAATTTGGGGTTAATGTGAAATAGGGTTAATAAGTAAATAGGGTAAAGATAAATAATGTGTGAAAAGATAAAAAAACCATTAGGGGGAGAGAAGTAGTGAAAAGAGAAGACGATTTTGAAATAAGAAGAAAACATTTAGAAAGTTTAAGTGATGAAGAATTATATGAAAGATTTTGGAAATTGACAGAAGAAATAGTAAATCCAATGGTGGATTTAGCATATGGAAATACCTCATCATCTATAGAAAGGTCAGTACTTCTTAGAATGGGTTTCTCAAGCATAGAATCTCAAGGTATAGTTCAAGAAGGCTTAAAAGCAGGACTTCTTGGAAAAGGTATGGGAAATGTAGTTTTAAAATATGCAAAATTAAAGAGTGTGCCATATTTAGAAGCTGGTAGAGAACTTGGAGAAGGAAAAGGCTGGAATGAAGTAACTAATTTGTTTGGGGGGGTTAAATAATGCTAGATATAAATAAGAAAATAGATGTAGCAGAAATACTTAAGGACTTAGATAAGTATGAACCTAAAAGAAGAGGTTGGCATTGGAGAGAAGAATATAAAGAGCCAATGGGAGAGTTTGAATATAAGGAGATATCAAAACCCCTAAAAAATAGTAAAGCACTTCCATCAGCAACCAGCTTTGCTAATATAGACCCTCAACCAAAAGCTGTAATAACTTCAGAAATAGCTTCAGGAAGATTTGAAGATGATATTAGAAGAATGAGAATGGCAGCTTGGCATGGTGCAGATCATATAATGGTTATAAGAACATCAGGACAAAGTCACTATGATAGTTTAATTGAAGGAAGTCCAGAAGGAACAGGAGGAGTTCCAATAACTAGAAAAGAAGTTAGAGCTACAAGAAAAGCTCTTGATATGATTGAGGAAGAAGTAGGAAGACCAATAAATTTCCACTCCTATGTATCAGGGGTTGCAGGTCCAGATATTGCTGTAATGTTTGCAGAGGAAGGAATAAATGGAGCTCACCAGGATCCTCAATATAATGTACTTTACAGAAACATAAATATGGTTAGATCCTTCGTTGATGCAGCAGTAGCAAAACATATAATGGCATGGGCTGATATTTTACAAATAGATGGAGCACATAATGCAAATGCAACTGCAATGAAGGGTTATAAGGTAATGCCTGAACTTATGGTTCAACATGCTATAAATTCAAAATTCTCTGAGAAGGTTGGTATGAAACAAAGCAATATATCACTATCTACAGTACCACCAACAGCACCACCAGCTCCATGTTTAAGATATGATTTACCTTATGCTGTAGCACTTAGAGACTTATTTAAAAACTATAAAATGAGAGCACAGATGAACACAAAATACATGGCATCTTGTACTAGAGAAGCTACAGTAACCCATTCATTAAACTTGTTAATATCTGAACTTACTTCAGCAGATATTCAAAGTACAATCACTCCTGATGAAGGAAGAAATGTACCTTGGCATTATAATAATATCCATGCTGTAAATACAGCTAAGCAAGCTTTAATTGGTATGGATGGCTTAATGGATATGATAGAGCTTAAAAAGGATGGATATCTTCCGGGGAAGGTTAGAGAACTTAAGGAAAGAGCAGTATTATTCCTAGAGGAAATGATTGAAAATGGTGGATACTTCAAAGCTGTAGAAGATGGATTCTTTGTAGATTCAGGAGAATATCCAGAAAGAAATAGTGATGGTATTGTAAGAAAGATAGATGGAGGTATTGCTGTTGATACAGTAGTTCCAAGAGATAAAGAATACTTTGCTCCAGTATGTGCTCACTTTGGATATAATAATGTTCCAGAAGAATATAACAAACCATGTGATGCAATAGATGAATGTACATTATGTAATCATAGCAAAATAGTTTATATAGATGAACTTGATGAAGAAGATAATGTTAATGTAAGAATGGCTAAAAATAGTAAAGAGGAAGGAACTATAATTCCAGAAGTAGAGTGGAAGAATGATGGCTACGTATCTACAACATTATTCCTTACTGAAGAGGAAAATATAGCAGAGGCTGCAGCCCTTGAAATAGGAAGACGAATGAATTTAACTGATGTAGAAGTTATTCATAAACAAGTTATGCAAGATGCAGAAGGTACTTTAGTAGAAATCAAAGGTAGAGTAAGCTTTGCAATTAAAAAAGATGAACTTAAGATTCCAGAAAAGCAAGAGCTTTTGCCAGATGATGTAATGAGAGATTACGTTAAGAATAATCCTATTAGAGTGGTAGCTGCTACGGTTGGAGAAGATGAACACTCTGTTGGACTAAGAGAAATTATAGATATTAAGCATGGCGGTATTGAAAGATATGGTATAGATGTAGTATATCTTGGAACTTCTTGTCCAGTAGAAAAATTAATAGATGCAGCTATTGAAACAAAGGCTCAAGCTATAATAATGAGTACTATTATCACTCACAATGATGTACACACTAAGAACATGCAAAAGATTCATGATCTATGCATAGAAAAAGGTGTAAGAGACAAATTCATAATAGCTTGTGGAGGAACTCAAGTAACTAATGAGATTGCTGTAGCTCATGGTATGGATGCAGGCTTTGGTAGAGGAACTCATGGAAATAATGTTGCCTCCTTTATCATTGAAACCTTAATGAAAAAAGAACAATAATAATTTGAAGATTTATTATTAGATAAACTAGATTAAATAATAAAAAATATATGATATTTATATAAAGTATTGGGGGTGTCTCAAATAATTAAACTAAGTTTACCTTAAGGATAGATTAATGCTTAGTAAAATTTTGAGGTATCCCCTTTAAACTAGGAGGGAAGCTATGAGAGTTGAATATTTAATAGCGGAAATCGGAAGTACAACCACTGTAGTAACAGCCTTTAATTTTAAAAAAGGAGTTGAGGTTGTAGGACAAGGTAAGGCCTTTACTTCTGTTTTACAAGGTGATGTAACTATTGGACTTAGAAATGCAATTAATGAAATGGAGGAACAGCTAGGAGAATCCATTGAATATGACAGAATGATAGGTACTAGTAGCGCCGCAGGAGGATTAAAAATAACTGTTCATGGATTAGTGCAAGATATGACAGTTAAAGCTGCAAAGGAAGCAGCCCTAGGTGCAGGCGGAATTATAAAAATGGTAACAGCAGGTAGGCTGAGAAGAACGGATATTAAAAAAATAAAAGAAATAAATCCTAATCTTATAATGATTGCAGGTGGTACAGACTATGGAGAGAGAGAAACTGCCTTAGACAATGCTGAGATTATAAGAGATGCTGAGCTGAATATCCCTGTGGTTTATTGTGGTAATATAGCTAACCAAGAGGAAATAAAAGAGATTTTTGAAGGTAGAGAACTTTATGTAATAGATAATGTATATCCTAGGGTAGATGAATTAAATGTGGAGCCTGCTAGGGGGATAATTCAAGATGCTTTTGAAGTAAATATTGTTAAAGCAGGTGGCATGGATAAAATTAAGGAAATGGTGGATGGAGCTATAATGCCAACTCCTGGAGCTGTAATGGAAGCTACAAAGTTACTCTATGAAACAATTGGTGATGTAATAGTTGTGGATGTTGGAGGAGCTACTACAGATGTTCATTCCGTAACAGAAGGTAGTGTGGAAATTTTAGATATATTAGTCACTCCAGAACCAAAAGCAAAGCGTACTGTAGAAGGTGATTTAGGGGTATATGTAAATAGAGAAAATGTATTAGAACTTTTACAACATCACGAGTTAGAAGGAAGAACTAAGGATAGTATAAGTAGTTTCATTAAGCCCATTCCAACTACAGAAGAAGAGAAATATTGGAGTAGGGTCCTTGCTCAAAAGGCCGTAAACACTGCCATAGATAGACATGTAGGGCAAATTAAAAGAGTATACAATTCAGGAAGAAAGTTTAGTGCCTATGGAAAGGATTTATCAATGGTTAAATATATCATAGGTACAGGGGGTGCTCTAACTAGGTTAGGTAAAGGAAAGGAAATGCTAGAGAGTATAAAGGATGTTAAGGGAGACATTACCATGCGTCCCACAAAAGAGGCAAAGGTACTCCTAGATAATATGTATATCATGGCCTGTGCTGGAGTTTTAAGTAGAGAAAATAAGGAAGCTGCAATAGAATTGCTTAAAGCTAGTTTAAATTTATAATGACAAATTAAATTTTTAGTTTCTGTAAAGGAGGAGAGTTAGAGAATGGAAAAATGTTATTCAGAAGTAGAATTAAATAAAGAAAATTTAACTTATAATACTGCCCTTGAACAAGAATTATGGAAAGAGGAAGAAAAGGATAGATATCCTAGGATTGATATTGATTTAAAAAAATTGACTTACAATACTAAATTTTTATTAAACATGTGTAATGGAAAGATGATAGATGTAGCTGTAGTAACTAAAGTATTTTGTTCACACCCAGATATAGTTAAAGGTGTTTTAGATGCAGGGGTAAAAACCATAGGAGATTCAAGAGTGGCTAATTTAAAAAAGATAGCAAATTTAAATTGTGAAAAGCTACTTCTTAGAATTCCAGCTCTTAGTGAAGTAAGAGAAGTAATCATGTATAGTGATATTTCCCTTAATTCAGAGATAGATACAATTAAGGCATTATCAAAGGAAGCTATAAGAGCCAAGAAAACTCATAAAATAATTTTAATGGTGGATTTGGGAGATTTAAGGGAAGGTGTTTTAGAGAAAGATGCACTAGAAATGTCCAGGAAAATTATTAAATTGCCCAATATAAAGCTTATGGGGATAGGAACAAATTTAACTTGCTATGGAGGAGTAATTCCTGATGAAGTAAATTTAGGAAGGTTGCTAAAAATAAAAAACACCATAGAAGAAGAATTAAATATTAAGATACCTATAGTATCAGGAGGAAATTCTAGTAGTTTATATATGGTAATGAATAAAACTATTCCAGAAGGAATTAATAATTTAAGACTTGGGGAATCAGTGGTTTTAGGAAGAGAAACTGCATATGGAAGAGATATTCCAGGAATGTTTAAAGATGTGTTTACCTTAAAAGGTGAAATTATAGAAATTAAGGATAAGCCATCAGTACCAATAGGAAATATTGGCATGGATGCCTTTGGAGAGGTTCCCACCTTTGAGGATAGAGGAACAATAAAAAGAGCTATAATTTCAATGGGAAGACAAGATGTAAAAATTGATGGAATAACTCCTAGAGATGAAAAAATAACAATATTAGGTGGCAGTAGTGATCATCTTTTATTAGATGTAACGGAAAGCGAAGCTGACTACAAAGTTGGTGATATAATTTCCTTTGATGTAGATTATGGAGCATTATTATCTTCAATGACCTCCTCCTATATAAATAAGTGTATAATGTAAATAAAAAAATAATTTTAGGGAGAGATTTAAATGGTTGATTTTAAATTATTTACTGAAGACTTAAATGTAGCAATAAGGAATCTGCATGAAAAAGGTGCATTTTTAACTGTAAAGGCTGGAGATGAAGTTAATACTATGACAATAGGTTGGGGAAATGTTGGCTTCCAATGGGGAAAACCTATATTTACAGTACTAGTAAGAAAGCATAGACATACCTTTTCTATTATAGAAAAAGCTGATAACTATACAGTAACAATTCCTCTTGATGATAGCTTAAAGGAGGAAATTAAATTCTGTGGTACTAAATCGGGAAGAGATTATGATAAATTTAAGGAATGTAATTTAAAACTAATTCCAGCTAAAACTGTAGATACTCCAATAATAGAAAGATCTAATGTATTGACTTATGAATGTAAAATAGTTTATAAACAAGAAATGAATCCAGAGTTTTTATCTGATGCAATAAAGAACTCAAGCTATCCAGCAGAGGACTATCATGTATTATATGTAGGTGAAGTAGAAGCTTGCTATAAACTATAAAACTGTATTTTAAATTGAATTAATAGCTTCCTATATAAATATTTGTATAGGAAGCTATTTTTATATGGAACTATAAAAATAGTTAACTATGAAGCTATAAAACTATATAACTAGTTAACTATTTGTTCTATTCATGCGGGTTTCAGGGTTTTACTATATAATACCAGTGAAAATACACTGAAAGTTCAAGGAGTATGAAGCCATTTCTATAATTATAAACTGCTAAAATAAGTTAATATAGCTATTTGTATAACAAGGATAAGAGGAATGCCAATAGTGAATTTTTTATGCTTAGTTTTATGTCTAAAAGTGCTCATACCAGCTAACATTCCAATGGAACCTCCTATTATAGATATACATATAAGAGCTTTTTCACTAACCCTCCATTGTCTCTTTATAGCCTTCCTTTTATCTATTAACATTATAAAAAATCCAATTAGGTTTATTACTACTAAATATAAAATAAAATTATTAAACATAAGACCTCCTAAAGTTAATTATATATTTAATTTATATTATATAAAAATAAAAAGCAATAAGGATATATTTAATTTAAGTTCAAAAATAAAAAATAAAATAATAATTAAAAACCAAAGAAAATAGAGTATAATTAGTATGGAATTTAATTTTTTTATGTATGGGGGATAATTTAATGGATGCAGTAAATCAAGTTTTAGTTCTATCTATTATGATGGTTATAGGAATATATGCTAGAAAGAAAGGCTTTATAGATGATAGAGTAGAGAAGGGATTAAGTGCAATATTAATCAATATAACTTTACCATTAATGATAATAAATAGTTTTTGCTTAGAATTTGATAAAGCTATTATGGAAAATGCTATAAAGATATTCTTCTATTCCATAGTTATACATTTGGTGTTACTTATTTTATCAAGATATATTTATATTAAGGCTAGTGATAGAAAAAAACCACTACTTATATTTACAACATCTTTTTCTAACTGTGGATTTATGGGCTATCCAGTATTAAACAGCATATTTGGAGAAATAGGAGTGTTTTATGCTTCAATTTTTACTATGGTATTCACTGCTTTAGTGTGGACCGTAGGGGTATCTTTGTTTACAGGAAAAATATCTATGAAGGAAGCTAGTAAAAACATTTTAAAGAATCCATCCATATGGGCTGTAATTATAGGAATTATAATATTTGTAGGTCAAATTAAACTACCCTTTGCCATTAACTCAACGGTAAAAAGCGTAGGAAATATGACGACTCCAATATCTATGATAATCATTGGCTCTATGCTTTGTGGTTCTAACATAAAGGAAATGATAGGAGATTTTAGTTTATACTATTTATCTATAGTTAGACTAATTTTAGTTCCTATAGCAACATATTTTACTATGAATATGTTTAGTATAGATTCAATGTTGGTAGCTATATGCACTTTACTTATGGCTATGCCAGGAGCGGTGGTAGGACCTGTAATTGCATTATCTGCTGGTGGAGATGGTAAGTATGGCTCACAGTGTGTATTTATAACTACACTTTTATCCATTATAACTATTCCACTATTTATATATTTAGTAAGATAATTAATTATATAGATAATAGGTTTTAATGATTTAGCTATTTTAAATAAGTATAGAAGGGAATGTAAATTATATATGTTTGATTTAGATGATTGCATTGCATTTATAACAAATAAAAGTGCAAAGAAATTAGCTGACGAATTTAATAGAAGATTACAAGAGAATGGTACAACTAGAGTACAATGGATAGCTTTATTTTATATAGGTAAAGCAGGAGAAATTTCTCAAAAAGAACTTTCGGATTATATGGATATTAAAGAGTCTTCAATGGTAAGACTTATAGATAGAATGGAAAAGGAAGAGTTAGTGGAGAGAAGAAAGGATTCAGAAGATAGAAGAATAACAAAGATAATATTAACTGATAAAGGTAAGTTTTTAAAAGAAGAACTTATGCCTAGAGGACAAGAGTTCCAAGATGATGTATTAAAGGGAATATCGAAAGAAAATTTAGAAATTTTTAAAGAAGTTTTGAAAAGGATGACAGATAATATATGTTAGCTATTGACAATACCACCCCATGGTGGTATTTTTATATCATAAATACTTGTAGTGCTAACTATTGCACTAGCAACTATTAAATGATATGGGGGTATAGATATGAAAAAAGATGTAAGAGAAATGTTAAATGACTTTATGAACGGACTTGGTGAATTAGGCGAAACTAATGGAGAGAATGTTAACGCTTTCATGGGACTGTTAGGTAAGACTTATGAAGAGGGTGCATTAGATACTAAAACAAAGGAATTAATTAGCGTTGGAATTGCTGCTTATAACAGATGTGAATATTGTATAGTTTTCCACGTTTACAAAGCTTTAGAAGCAGGAGCAACTAGAGCTGAAATAATGGAAGCTGCTATGGTATCTGTTGCCTTTGGTGGAGGTCCTAGTATGGCATATTCTGTAACTTTATTAAAAGATGCCGTTGATGAATTTGAAAAAGATTTTAACTAAATAAGATTTTAAATTTAAGACCTTGAGTATTATACTCAGGGTCTTAAATCCAGAATCTTAAACTAATATATATTTGGTATTAAAGGAGAGGTTGAAATGGATATTAAGTTGGAAAGTCTATCAGGAAAAAGCAAGTCTGCTAAAGTAGGCAAAATTAATATACAAGTTGGAGAGAATGTTAAGTTAAATGATGTAATGTTCCAGCTAGAAACAAATAAAGGAAATTCACCTGTAAAAGCTAAAGGAAGCTATAAAATTGAAGAAATAAAGGTTACAGAGGGACAAGAGGTAAAGGTTGGAGATACATTACTTATAGTAAGTGGAGAAGCTTTAGCAGAAGAAACTAAAAAAGTTGATTACTTTGGTAGCTTAATAAAGGGTAAAAAAGAAAATTTAAATATAGACCTTTTAGTAATAGGTGCAGGACCAGGAGGATACGTTTCTGCTATATATGGAGCTAAAAAAGGTTTGGAAACTATAATAGTTGAAAAGGATAATTTAGGAGGGACTTGTCTTAATGTAGGATGTATTCCTACAAAATCTCTAGTTAAATCTGCTGAAGCATACAATGAAGCATTAAATGGAGAAGAATTTGGATTTGAAGTAAAAGATATAAAGCTAGACATGAAAAAGGTCATAGCTAGAAAAGATAAAATTAGAAATAATTTAGTTGGTGGCATCGACTATTTATTAAATAAAAATAATATAAGACTTATTAAGGGAGAAGCATCTTTTATAGATAACCATAAAGTATTAGTGAAAAAAGGTAAAGATGAGTATACTATTGAAGCTAAAAATATTATTATTGCTACTGGTTCTAAAATATCAAAAATAAGTATTCCAGGAATAGAACTACCTTTTGTATTAAACAGTACAGAAGCCCTTAGTAACACAGAATTACCAAAATCAATTACTATAATTGGTGGTGGAGTTATTGGTATGGAATTTGCATTCCTTTATTCAAATTTTGGAGTTAAAGTAAACGTGGTTGAATACGAAAATAGAATTCTTAACATGGTGGATTTAGATGTTTCAGAGGAAATACTTGATATAGCAAAATCAAAGGGCATAGGTATATATACAAGTTCAAAGGTTACTAGAATTGAAAAATCTGAATCAGGTGAAGGTATAGTTATATTTGAAAATGAAGGTAAAGAGAAGCTTTTAGTTTCAGAAAAGGTATTAGTTGCAATTGGAAGAGAGCCTAATATGGAAGGACTAAATCTTGAAAATACTGATATAGAACTAAATGATAGGAATAGAGGTATAAAGGTTGAAGGTAATTTAAAGACAAATGTGGAAGGAATATATGCTATTGGAGATGTTAATAGCAAGATCCAATTAGCCCATGTAGCTTCACATCAAGGAATTGTAGCAGTTGATAATATATTAGGAAAAAATAAAGAAATGAAGTATGAATGTATTCCTAATGTAATATTTACAGCTCCAGAAATTGCTTCAGTTGGTCTTACTGAAAAACAATGTATTGATAAAAATATGAATATAAAAATAAGCAAGTTCCCTTTTGCAGCCAATGGAAAAGCCTTAACTATGGGTCAAGAGTATGGATTTATTAAAATAATAAAAGATTTAGATTCAGGTAAAATGGTTGGAGGGTCAATAATAGGTCCAGATGCTTCATCACTAATAAGCACTCTAACTCTTATTATTCAGCAGAATATTTCAGAAGAGAGCATAGCAGAAACTGTATTTGCACATCCAACTACAGGTGAAGGTATACATGAAGCAGTATTAGGATTATCTATAGGAGCAATACATTATAATGAATAAAGTAATTATTTCAAAGGAAGTTAACCCTTATTATAATTTAGCCCTAGAAGAAGAATTGTTAAAAAATATAAAGTCCGAAGAAACCATATTATATCTTTGGCAAAATGAAAATACTGTAGTTATTGGAAGAAATCAAAATCCTTATAAAGAATGCGATTTAGATTATATGAAAGAAAACCATATTACATTAGCTAGAAGAATATCTGGAGGTGGAGCAGTTTTTCATGATTTAGGAAATTTAAACTTTACTTTTATAACAAAGGAAATTGAGAGTAATTTAGATAAACAACTTAAGGTTATAAAAGGTGCTGTAGAGTCCTATGGTTTTAAGGTTGAGTTTTCAGGAAGAAATGATTTACTTTTGAATAATAGAAAGTTTTCAGGACATGCATTTTATTGTGAAGATGGTAATTATTTTCATCATGGTACTCTTATGATTGACGTAGATATTACTAAACTTGAAAAGGTTCTTACTCCATCTAAGTTAAAATTAAAATCTAAAGGCATAGAATCAGTAAAAAGTAGGGTTATAAATTTAATAGAGGTTTGTAGTGAATTAAATGTAGACAATTTAATTCAGTCATTGGTAAGTTCCTTTAATAATATTTATGGAGATTTACAAAACTCATATATTTATAATATGAGTAGTTATGTACCTAAATTATATGATAAATACTCTAGTAAGTTATGGAATTATGGTGAGAGTCCACAATATGATGTAGTTCTCGAAGAAAAAACTGTTATAGGTAATATAGACATAAATTTATCAGTGGAGTCAGGAAAAATAGTAAAGGCTAAAATATTTTCAGACACTTTAGAGAATATAAATTTAGGAAAAGTTGAAGAACAGCTTATAGGCATTATATTCTCTAGAGATGAAGTTGTAAAATTAATAGATGACTATATAAGACAGGTATCAGAAAAATATGTATAAAAATATTTGTATAAACCATAATATTCTTAGACTAAAATATATTTACCTCATCTAGATAAGTCAAGAAAATTTAACATTTTTAATATGGATTATATTTTAATGATATAATCCGTATTTTTATGTAAAATAACCTTGGTAATTAAAAATAATGTAGGGTATAATATGTATATTGTAAATATAGTAGCTAACAAATAAATTTTTGCTAATATATTAACATTATATTTATTATTGTAAAACTATGGAGGATTATAGCATGAGAACAATTTATAAAAACCCTAAAGAATTAGGTGCTTGTTTAAGAGATATTGTAGATTTATACAGAGATGATTTAATGACCTATGAAAAATTATCAGATAAGGTTATTAAAATTGTAGATTCTAATGTAGAAAGATTCTTTAAAAATGGAGATGTTGAAATAAAGATTGCAAATATTCTAGAGGAAGATAGAATAGCAATTATAAAAGATATATTAGATAAAAATAATTAAAAAATCTTATTATAGATTTATAAAAAAAGATGAGCTTTATTGATTAAAATAATGTAAGCTTATCTTTTTTATTTAGCGTTAAAAAATAAGTATATAAAAATATACAAACATTTATATAGAAAGAGTTGTGTATACTAAAGTTAATATATTAAATTTAATTTATATATAGCAATGTTAAATCCGTGTTAAATAATCAGATTTTGTTACAAAATCTATTTAACAAGGTGTATAAATTATATATGATATATGAAGGAAATCAATTACAAAAAACTAAGTATAAAATTATAAGATATTTATTTCAAGACTTATAGACTGGAGGTTATTTTATGGAAAGTCTTAAAATTTTAAAAAAAACTAAATTTAGTGAAGTACAGGTATTAGCCCTTGGGTTTTTTATAGTAATTTTTATTGGAGGTACAATATTAAGTTTACCCATATCATCTGCTAGTGGAGAGGCCACAAATTTCTTGGATTCAATATTTACAGCTACATCTGCCACCTGTGTTACAGGGTTAGTTACAGTAGATACAGGTACTCATTGGAACCTATTTGGACAGACGGTTATTATGATATTAATTGAAATCGGTGGTCTTGGATTTATGTCTTTTGCCACTTTTATATCTGTACTAATAGGAAGAAGAATTACTTTAAAAAGTAGATTATTAATGCAAGAAGCAATGAATACCTTTAATATTCAAGGGTTAGTAAAAATGCTTAAAAAGGTTATGCTATTTACTTTTATAATACAGTTTATAGGAGCATTAATACTATCCACTCAGCTCATACCAGAGTTTGGTGTAGTTAGAGGTATATATATTAGTATATTTAGCTCTATATCTACCTTTTGCAATGCTGGTTTTGATTTATTTGGAAATTTTAATAGTTATACAGCATATTATGATAATTCCATTATACTTTTAACTGTAAGTGCATTAATAGCTATTGGAGGGTTAGGTTTTATTGTATTGTTAGAACTTTATAATTATAAAAGTACAAAAAAGTTATCTTTACACGCTAAGGTAGTGCTATTAATAACTACCATATTAATAGTGGGAGGAACTATAGTAATGTTTATTCTGGAGTATAATAATCCTAATACCATAGGAAATATGAATATTAAAGACAAAATAGTAAACTCTATTGTAGCTTCCATAAGTCCAAGGACGGCAGGAATTAACAGTGTACCAATAGATAAGATGACTACAACATCAAAATTTATAACTGTAATACTTATGTTTATTGGAGGTTCTCCAGGTTCTACAGCAGGAGGATTAAAAACATCCACCTTTGGTATAATTTTATGTACAGCTATTTCTGTAATTAAAGGAAAAGAAAATGCTGACATATTCGGAAGGACCATTCCAAGAGGATTACAATTAAAAGCTGTTACTCTTTTAATAATAGGAATGGGATTAGTAACCACTGTCACTATGGCACTTACTATAGCTGAACCTAATGAAGCCTTTTTAGATGTATTATACGAAGCTACATCAGCCTTTGGAACAGTAGGACTAACTACAGGTGTAACTCAGAGGCTCAGTGAACCAGGAAAAATTATAATCATTATGTTGATGTATTTAGGAAGAGTTGGTCCACTTACTGTAGTAATGGCTCTAATTAGCAGAAAGAAAGGTACTAATTACAAGTATCCTGAAGGAAAGATATTGATAGGATAAACACATTTGTGAGATATTAAAAAAACTATTTTATATACAAGGAGGTTAATATGGTATGGATAATAAATATATGAAAAGAAGTAAGGAAGAGTTGAAAAAAATATTAACCAAGGAGCAATATAACGTAACTCAAGAAAATGGTACCGAGCTACCTTATAAAAATGAATACTTTGACTTTTACGCAGAAGGTATTTATGTAGATATAATAACAGGAGAACCCTTATTTATATCTAGTGATAAGTTTAACTCAGGATGTGGATGGCCAGCTTTTTCCAAGCCAATAGATAGAGATTTTATTAAAGAAAATATAGATAAAAGTCATGGAATGGTCAGAACCGAGGTAAGAAGTAAAAGTGGAGATTCCCACTTAGGTCATGTATTCTGTGATGGACCTGAGGAACTAGGTGGATTAAGATATTGTATAAATTCAGCTTCACTTAAATTTATTCAAAAGGATAAGATGAAGGAAGAAGGGTATGAAGAGTACTTAGATTTACTTGATAAATAAATATACAGATGAGAGTATGGCATTAAGATGTGATTAGATGGATTTATCTATTTAATCACATCTTTTTCTATGTTTAAGAGATTAAATGTGGAAATCTACGGTTGTATTTTAAGGAGAAAAATGTGAAAATAAAGCTATGTTACAAAAAGTCTTAATAAGGAGGGATATAGATGTTTTGGTTTTCAGAAGATAGTAAGAAGGTAGATAAAAATCTTTCAAAAGAAGATGAATTACAGCAGCTAGTATGGAATTTTTTTATGAACAAAATTCCTAAACTAGGTTTTGAACAAAGAGAAGGACAAGAAGATATGGCTTTAGATATATGTAACGCTATAGCGGACAGACAACATACTATAGTGGAAGCAGGAGTAGGAATAGGAAAATCTTATGCATATATAGTTCCCTTACTTTATTATAATAAACTTTTTAATAAACCTGTATTAATAGCTACTTCAACTATAGCTCTGCAAGAGCAACTAATTAAGGATGTAAAAAAAATTTGTTCTTATATTAATCATAAACCAGAAATAGTTTTAGCTAAAGGCATGACTCATTTTGCATGTAAAAGTAGAGCCGATAAATATTTTAAAGAGATTAATAGGAAAGATTTTAATGATAATCTAGAAATACTATGTAATTACATAAATAATGGAGTAGTAGATAGAAAAAATATAAAATTAGATGTAGATAATAATATATGGGACAATGTGAATGTAAAGGCAACAGATCATAATAGGTGTGAACATTATAATAATTGCAGTTTTATGTCTCTAAGAAGAGATATGTTAAATACTGATGGCATAATTTTATGTAATCAAGACTTATTAACTGTACATTTTCAAAAGTTAAAGAAAGGTCAAAAGGGGCTTTTAAATGAGAAAATAGATTTAATTGTTATAGATGAAGCTCATAATTTGGAGGAAAAAGTTAGAGCATCTTTAATAGAAAGCTATAACAAATATAAAATAAAATCTATTTTAGGAGATGTAATTGAAACCATAAAAATATCAGCTATAAGAAGAGAGAGTTACGAAAATTTTAATAATATAACTCATATTTTGAATGTTATTTTTAATAAACTAAATAATCAAGTAAAAAAACAAATTAACTCATCACTTAAGGGTGAAGAAATGGAAAAGTATTTTATTAATATAGATGAAATACGAGAAGAGCTTTTACTTTTAAATAGTAAAGTTGATTTAATAAATTATAAAGTACAATTTTATAGTGATGATAATTTATGTGAAGAAGTATTCGAAGAGCTAGAGAATCTTCAAGACTTTATAAAAAGTTTGATATCTATAAAGAGCAGGGATTTATTTTGGTTAGAAAATTTTAATGATATTCATATATTTGCATGTCCTAAAAATATAAGTAAGGAGATAAATTCTTTATACTTTGATAAGTTAAAAACTACTATATTAACTTCAGCAACTATTGCAGATAAGAGTCAAGGTAGTGAAGAAGAGAGATATGAGTATTTTATTAAAAGTACAGGATTTCCAACTAGTACAGGATTTTTATCAACACCAAAACCATCACCTTTTCCGTACAATTACAATGCCATGATATATTATACAGAAAATATGCCTCATCCAGTAGAGGCGAGAGAAAGGTTTATAAAATTGGGGGCAGAAAAAATAGTAAGGCTTCTGAATATTACAAAGGGAAAAGCCTTAATTTTATTTACATCTAAAAGTGATCTAAAGGAAGTTTATGAGATATTAAAACATAAAAATTTAGAATATAGGCTTTTAAAACAGCAACATATGTCCTCTCAGGATGATATACTTGAAGAATTTAAAAAGGATAAGAATTCCGTATTATTAGCTACAGGAACATTTTGGGAAGGAATAGATGTGCCTGGAAAATCATTATCGAATTTAATTATTTTTAAGCTACCATTTCCGGTACCAGATCCAATTATAGAATATAAAAGGACTTTATCAGAAGATTTTTTAATGGAGGTAAGTGTACCATTAATGATAGTAAAACTTAGGCAAGGAGTAGGAAGGTTAATAAGAAAGCATGATGATAAGGGGATAGTGGCAATCTTAGATTCTAGAATTGGTGAATTGTCTAATAGCCCGTATAAAAATATAGTGTTTGATTCCCTCCCTATTAAAAATAGAACTAATGATATAAGAGAAATAGAAAGTTTTTGGATGAAAATGGATGAATAGAGCTTAAGCAAGATATAGAAAGGAAGTTATTCTATATCTTGCTTTTTATTATAAATATCATGAAATAACGACTTAAAGCACATTAACAGTAACTTGAAAATAATTTATATAAGTAATATAAATTAAAGTATATGGTTATATATTTATAAATATTTAATAATAAAGTAATATTTATTAAATTGAAAAACTATAATTTCTAAAGATAGAGAAATAGTTGTTTACAGTATGTTAAATAATAGTTAAATATATGTTATTTAGTAAATAATATGGTATAATATGGTGTTTAGATAATATGTAGAAGATTTATAAAACTAAATCTTTAATTGTTATTTTTAAGAGGGTAAAAGCTATATAGTATGGCATTTATTTAGGAGGATTTACTATGAAAATAGGAATTGATGTGGGCTCAACCACAATTAAATCTGTTGTTTTAAATAACTTTGGAGAAGTTATTTATCAATCATATGAACGTCATTATTGTAAAATAAAAGAAAAGACTTCAGAACTGCTAAAGAAAATTAGAGACAAGTATCCAAGAGAGAAGTCCATGGAACTAAGCATTTCTGGATCTGCTGCTATGGGCATGGCCGAAAAATGGAAGGTACCCTTTGTTCAAGAGGTTTATGCAACAAGGATTGCTGCAACTACTTTAGAAGATGATGTGGATGTTATCATTGAATTAGGGGGAGAAGATGCTAAAATACTATTTTTGAAGGATGGTATGGAAGTAAGAATGAATGGCTCATGTGCAGGTGGAACAGGAGCATTTATTGACCAAATGGCTACTTTGTTAAATATGTCCTTAGAAGAAATGAATGAGGCTGCTAAGGATTATAATAAGATTTATACTATTGCTTCTAGATGTGGAGTTTTTGCTAAGTCAGATATTCAACCTCTTCTAAATCAAGGAGTTGTTAAAAGTGATTTATCAGCAAGTATTTTCTTTGCTGTTGTAAATCAAACTATTGCAGGATTAGCTCAAGGTAGAGTTATAAAAGGTAATGTATTATATCTAGGAGGACCACTAAGCTTTAACTCAGAATTGAGAAAAGCCTTTGACAAAACTTTAAATTTAACAGGAAAGTGTCCAGATAACTCACTATATTATGTAGCTTTGGGGTCAGCCTATTATGCTAGTGAAAAGATAGATATAGATAACTTGATTATTACTTTAAATAATTATCGTGAAGATGAAACTTATTCTATGGCACCACCACTATTTAAAACAAAAGAAGAGTATGATGAATTTAAGCTTAGACATGAAAAAAGTAAGGTGCTTATCAAGGATGAAATTGATATTGCATCACCAATAACTATAGGAATAGATTCTGGTTCTACAACTATAAAAATTGTTGCTATTAATGAAAATAAAGAAATTGTATCTTCAATTTATAGACCTAATAGTGGAAATGCTGTAGAGGTAGTTAAGGAATACTTAGAAAATATATATAACACATATCCAAAAGTTAAAATTTCAGCAGTTGCAGCAACAGGATATGGTGAACAATTAATAAAAAATGCCTTTAAGGTAGATTATGGTATGGTAGAAACGGTAGCTCATTTTACAGCAGCAAAACATTTTATAAATAATGTTGACTTTATTATTGATATAGGAGGACAAGATATAAAATGTTTTAAAATACATAATGGAGCTATAGATAATATATTTTTAAATGAAGCTTGTTCGTCAGGTTGTGGCTCTTTCTTGCAGACCTTTGCTAATGCATTAGGATATTCAGTAGAAGAATTTGCCAACTTAGGGTTATTCTCTAAAAATCCAGTAGATTTAGGTTCTAGATGCACTGTATTTATGAATTCTTCTGTAAAGCAGGTGCAGAAGGATGGAGCTACCATAGAAGATATATCAGCAGGATTATCTGTTAGTGTAGTTAAAAATGCACTCTATAAAGTAATTCGTGCCAGTAATGCAGAGTCTCTAGGAAAAAATATTGTAGTTCAAGGAGGAACTTTCCTAAATGATGCTGTACTTCGTGCCTTTGAACAAGAATTAAATGTACAAGTCCTTAGACCTACAATTTCTGGGCTTATGGGTGCTTATGGAGCAGCTTTGTATGCTCAGGAAAAAAATAATGATAAAAGTACTATTCTTAGTAAGAGTGAATTAGAGAATTTTAATCATGAAGTAAAAATGACTAACTGTGGGCTTTGTAATAATCATTGTAGATTAACTATAAATACCTTTGGAGAAAGCAGAAAGTATATTGGTGGAAATCGATGTGATAGACCTATAAGTAATAAAAATCATGGAGAAGTGTCCAACATATATGAGTATAAGAGAAGCTTACTAGATAGTTATCCTAAAATTTCAGGTAAAAGAGGAAAAATTGGGATTCCTATGGGATTAAACATGTATGAATTATACCCATTTTGGTATAAATTTTTTACAACCTTACAGTTTGAAGTAGAAAAATCTGAGCCATCTTCAAGAGAAATTTATCTGAAGGGGCAAACAACTATACCATCAGATACAGTATGCTTTCCAGCAAAACTAATTCACGGACATGTACAGTCACTAATAGATGGTGGAGTAGATACAATTTTTTATCCATGCATGACCTATAATATACAAGATAGTTCAGCTGATAACTGTTATAACTGCCCAGTAGTTGCATATTACTCTGAAGTAATTCAAGGAAATATGCCAGATGTTTCAAAGGTAAACTATATTTATGATTATATAGGAATTCATAGACCTAAGGATTTTCCAAAGAAGATGCATAACATATTGGTGAAATATTTTATGGACATATCTTTAAAAGAAGTTAAGGAAGCAACTACTCTTGCTTACAAAGAATATGATAGATATTTAAAAAAAGTAAGGATAAAGGGTGAAGAAATTATTGATAAAGCAGAAAAGGAGGGGAAAGATATAATTGTCCTTGCTGGTAGACCTTATCATATAGATAGTGAAATTAATCATGGAATTGATAAGTATATTAATAGCTATGGAGCTGCAGTTATATCGGAAGATGTGATTTCTCATAAGGTAGATAAGGTAGACCTTCAGGTGTTAAATCAATGGACATATCATGCTAGATTATATAAGGCGGCTAAGTATATAGCAGACAAGCCTAACATGAATTTAGTTCAGTTAGTTTCCTTTGGTTGTGGTGTGGATGCAATAACTACCGATGAGGTAAGAGAAATTTTAGAAGAGTCAAATAAGATATACACCCAAATTAAGATAGATGAAATTACTAATTTAGGAGCGATACAAATAAGACTTCGTAGTTTATTTGCAGCAATCCATCAAGGGGAGGGTGAATAAGTAATGGATAATGAAAATAAAGTAACCTTTACTAAAGAAATGAGTAAAGATTATACTATATTAATGCCTATGATGGCACCCATACATTTTGAAATTTTAAAAAATGTATTCCTAAATAGTAAATATCACATAGAACTATTAACTAATAAAGGTGAATCAGTAGTACAAACAGGACTAAAATATGTTCATAACGATACTTGCTATCCAGCTTTACTGGTTATAGGTCAAATGATAGATGCTTTAAAAAGTGGAAAGTATGATATTAATAAAACAGCTTTAATTATCACTCAAACTGGAGGAGGATGCAGAGCATCAAACTATATATACTTACTTAGAAAGGCATTAAAAAAGGCTGGATATGGACAGGTTCCTGTTATTTCTTTTAATTTAGCTGGAATGGAAAAAGATAGTGGCTTTAAAATAACATTGCCTATGGTTCATAAAATGTTATCAGGAGTCATTTATGGAGATCTTTTGATGCATTTGAGCAATCAAGTGAGACCTTATGAAATAAGTAAAGGTGAAAGTGATAAAGTAATAAAAAAATGGATTGAAGAGTTAACTTTGCAATTTAAAAATAATAAGGCTTATTCTCTAAAAAAAATTAAGACCAATATGGATAACATAACAAAAGACTTTGCAAATATAAAAATTGAAAAAACTCCTAAAGTAAAAGTAGGTATAGTGGGAGAGATATATATTAAATATGCAAGCTTAGGGAATAATGATTTAGAAGCATTTTTAGCTACACAGAATTGTGAAGTTATGATACCAGGAATTCTTGGATTTGTATTTTATTGTACAGATGAAAGAATAGACAATATAAATCTTTATGGTGGAAGTAAGGTAGTTAAGTTTATTGTTCAAAAATTTATGAATTACCTATTGAAAATTGAGAGTTTACTTATATCATCAGTAAAGGAAAATTCAGATTTTATACCACCATCATCCTTTAAAGAAACTAAAAAGTTAGCAAAGGGTGTAGTTGGATATGGTAATAATATGGGAGAAGGATGGCTTCTTACAGCAGAAATGTTAGA
This sequence comes from Clostridium sulfidigenes, assembly GCF_052067195.1. Classification (NCBI taxonomy): domain Bacteria; kingdom Bacillati; phylum Bacillota; class Clostridia; order Eubacteriales; family Clostridiaceae; genus Clostridium; species Clostridium sulfidigenes. The sequence continues at coordinate 69,103 of NZ_JBQHQR010000001.1, forward strand.
GTTGAATAATTTAGGATATAAAAATATTATATGCACTCAACCCTTTGGATGTTTGCCAAATCATATAGTAGGTAAGGGAATGGTACGAAAAATAAAAAACATTCATCATGATGTTAATATCGTACCTATAGATTATGACCCTGGTGCTACTAGAGTAAATCAGGAAAATAGAATTAAACTTATGCTTGCCATTGCAAAGGAACAACTAGATCATAAGGAACTTAATATCAATCCTAAAGATATTAATAGTGATATAGATAAGGAAATTGCATTAGTGTAAAACTACAAATTTTAAAAAAGTTATTCAATTATAAAACTGAATAGATATTAAGAAATCTATTGTATAATAAAATAATTCATAATATGGAATTAAATTAAATTGTATGATATTATTAACAGGTAGAGAAAATAAGTAATCAAACTGTTAATAAGGCTTGTTGGTCAAGTGGTCAAGACGCCACCCTCTCACGGTGGAAACAGGGGTTCGATCCCCCTACAGGCTACCATATATTTGTAATAAGTGGCTTAAATCAATGGGTTAAGCCACTTTATTTTATTAAAAGAAGACAAAATGAAGACAAAAATTCTGCGAAGGTTTTATGAAGACATTTGATGTCTTCTTTTTTATTCTTCTTGAGGTAAATTATTATCATTGGGAGTGTCTTCTTGATGATTAAGAAAGATATTATCTAGAAGGGTGGCAGTATTAGCCTCCATATCGGGTATAACATGCATGTAAGTATTTAATGTAGTAGTTATATCTTTATGACCTAGTCTAGCTGATACTACCTTTACATTTTCACCATGTCTTAATAACATAGTGGCATGAGTATGACGAAGGCCATGAAAAGATATTTGTTTTAAATCCTCATACTTTTGTAATTTCTTAGTAAAGTCCATGGATAAATTACGAGGGTTTGCCATGGATCCATTTCTATCAGGTACAACAAAATCATTATCAAGTGGCTTTATTTCATCTTTAAGATTTTTCAAATATACTCCAAGTGTTTTAGGTGGTATACTTACTTTTCTATTACTTGAATCAGTTTTTAAGATTTCGGTAAATAAAAGTTTCTTTTCTTCTCTATCGTAGATAACTTGACTATTAACGTTGATATATCCTTTCTTCAAGTCTATATTACACCATCTAAGTCCACAAAGTTCAGCAACTCTTAATCCAGTTAATGAATCTATAAAGATAGCATTATATAGATATGTACCCTTTATTCTGTCCAGGAATATATTAAGTTCTTTATCTTCCCAAAATTCAACCTTAGGAGCTTCAACCTTTACTTTATCTATATCAGTAGGCAACTCATATATTAATTTCTGTTTTCTAGCATATTTAAAGCAGCTTATAAGTATTTGAAATATCTTTTCTATTGAAGCTGGCTTCATTTTCTCTATTAGACTATTATAAAATTCTTGCATTACAGAGGGAGTTATATCTCTAATCTTATACTCTCCTAAAGCTGGTATTATATAATTATTTATCCTTCCAGTATATGAGGCCCTAGTGGATATACCTAAAGTATGTTTCTTATAATCTTCATACCATTTTAATATAAAATCTTTAAAAGGGATATTGTTTTCACTAGTTGGAACATATCCCTTATTTTGTTGTTGTTTAAGTTCTGTTACATATTTTTCAGCGTCAGCCTTAGTCCTAAAGCCTTGTTTTGCAACTCTAGTTCTCTTACCACCTTCAAAGCCTAAGGATACAGTAACCTTCCAATTGTATTTAGATAATTGCTTATAACTAGCCATATATTCACCTTCTTTTTATTCATGTGTTTTAGTCATTTTTGACGATAACTATAACAAATTCTAATGTCTTATATAAAGACTTTAAAAAATTACTTTTATACGTATTTAATGAATTCCTTATTTTAGACTTATTGATATAGGAAAATCTTCACGACCATTAAGCTCTTCAATTAGTTGTTCAGTTGATACTTGTGACAATATTTCAGCAATTTTAACCTCTCGCCTTAACCCTTCTAAATCCATTTTCTCGTCAAATTCATCCCATATTTTCAATTCAGGATCTATATCAGTTGGATTAACTTCTAGTATTGATGATATTTTTAAGATTAATTTAGTATTTGGTGTTCTAACACCTCTTTCATATTGAGATATGGCCTGTTCAGTAATTCCTAAATTTTCACCTAATTGTTTCATTGTAATATTTTTATTTTTTCTAGCAATTCTTATATTTTCACCTATTGACATTCTAACACTTCCTTCTAATTTAAATTATATCATAATTTACTTATAATAAACAATTGCTTTAATAAATAGTAAAAAACTCTTGACAACTAAACAATAAGTTTAGTAAAATATATTTAATGACTAAATCAAGTGTTTAGTAAAAAGAGGTGATAATATGAATGCTAAATTAACACGTATTAAACAAAAATTAACTCAGCGAGAAGTTTGTGAAATGACTGGTTTGTCTAATACTACACTAGTAAAAATTGAAAAAGGTAATGTTGATAATATTCAACTAAGAACATTAAAAAAACTTGCTGCAGCTCTTAATAGTTCAGTAGAAGAATTATTTTTGTCTAGTGAAGATTAATCATTTTAAAACCACTATACATGGTCATATCGAGGATTTAAGCACATCAAAATGACATTACATAGTAAAGACACAAACAGAGTATCAGAAGCTCTTAAAACCATTATAAGGAGTGATTAAATGTTAAGAGTTGAATTACCTAAAGACATACAGAAGGTTGAAAAGCAGATTAAGGCTTTGAAATATCAAATATCTAGGGATATAAGTCCAAAGGATAAAAATATACATGAAGCAGCTCTTGGGGAGTTGATGGAGCATAGAGAAAAATTATTGAATAAGGAGGATTGATATTATGGGTAAGCCTAGAGAAATGTTAAAAACAGATGAAGTTGCTGCAGAGCTAGGCAAAAATAGAACTTTTATTACCAATCAAATAAGACAAGGTAAGTTAAAGGCTGTTAAGTCAGGAAAAGAATATTTAGTATCAAGAGAAGATTTGAATTCTTATTTAGGAATTTCAACCAATGAAGAAGAGTATAAAAAAGATTTATACATTAAAGAGCTCGAAGGAAAGTTAAAAGCTTATGAAGTTCAATTCAATACAGTTAAAGGACTTATAGGTACTTTGGGTACTTTAATTAATGTTTAGTAATAAGGAGGATTAACATGAATACTATAATTGAGTTAACAAAAGAGGAAGTAAGAGAATGTCTTAAACGTGCACTGATAAAGAATAACGTTAATAAGTCTGAGAATGAAATAGAAAATATGATAGATGAAATTCTATGCGTAAATAAAAGGTGATAACATGAATACTAGTAAAACTTATGATTTAATATTTAACAAGTATTATCCTTTAATAGCTGGAACTAAAAAACCAAATGTTAAAGAAGTGAATGAGGAATCAGCTCAGAGTTATAGTGACATATCAAAACTAGATGATTATGGAGCTACACTTAATCCTCAGACTATCATGGTTGATATTGATGATATGGTCCAAGCTAAGAGGGTTCAGAAGATATTAGAAAAGTTAAATGTTAATTGTGTAATTATCCAGACTTCCAATGGTATGCATTTTCACTTTTTAAATACAAATATAAAGTCAAATAAGCAGCATTATTATACTGCTTTGGGAATTAAAACAGAAACTAAATATCCACACCCAAATGTAGTAACTCCTATAAAATTAAACGGAGTGGAACGTAAGATAGTAAGAAGTACTGAAAAGTTAGATAAACTTCCAATATGGTTATATCCATTGAGTAAGAAATTCTCTATGGATTTCAGTAAGCTCCAGGAAGGTGATGGGAGAAACGATACCTTATTCTCTTATATACTCACTCTTCAGCAGCAAGCTATGACTAAAGATGAAATAAGAGAAGTAATAAGAGTTATTAATCAATTCATACTTAAAGAGCCAGTTTCAGATAAAGAGCTTGATGTAATTTTAAGAGATAAAGCTTTTCTTAAAGAGTCATTTTACCTTAAAAGTAAATTACAATATGAAAAGTTAGCTGATTATTTAATTAGGGAACACCATATTGTTAAGATGAATGATACACTTCATGTATACAAAGAAGGTTATTATACGGAAAATTTAAATGAAATTGAAAAGATAATGTTTCAATACATTATTAATTCAACTAGAAGTCCAAGATTAGAAATATTAAGATACTTAGAAATAAAATCAGAAGAAACTAAACAATGTAGATCGGAATTAATAGCCTTAAAAAATGGCATATTAGATATTGAAAATAAAACTTTAGGAGATTTCAATCCAGAATTTAAGATTAAAAACAAAATACCAGTGAATTATAATCCAGCTGCTTATTCTGAGATTATGGACAAGACTTTAAATAAAATATGCTGCAATGATAAGCAGTTACGACTACTTATAGAAGAAATGATAGGTTATATACTTTTTAGGAGAAATGAACTAGGTAAGTGTTTCATACTCACTGGTGGTGGTAAAAATGGTAAGTCAACTTTACTTGATATTATTAAAGAGCTAATTGGTAAAGAAAATCTATCAAGTGTGGCCCTTAATGAGCTAAATGATAGATTTAGGACTTTTCAACTTGAAGGAAAACTTGCAAATATAGGTGATGATATAGGTAATCAAATGATTCCAGATAACTCAACTTTCAAGAAACTTGTAACTGGAGAAACAGTAAATGTTGAAAGAAAGGGCAAGGATCCATTTGATTTTAATAATTATAGTAAATTAATTTTCTCATGTAATGAGATACCAAGAATTAATGATTTATCAGATGGATTAATGAGAAGGTTAATTATCATTCCTTTTAAAGCTGAGTTTAAAGAAACTGACGATGACTATGACCCATTCATAATAGACAAGCTAATGAGTAATGAATCACTTGAATATTTATTAAAATTAGCTTTGGAAGGACTAGAAAGAATTTTATATAATAGAGCATTTACTAAGGTTAAGGTAGTTGATGAGGCTAAAAATGATTATGAAAAAAGAAACAATCCCATTATTGGTTTCTTAGAAGAAGGTAAAATTGAGAATGAATCTACTAAGGATGTTTATCTTCAATATCAGACTTATTGCACAGAATCAGGTTTAAAGCATTTATCTAGAATTGCCTTCAGTAGAGAAATATGCAAGCATGGATTTAAAACTAAACCAGTTAAAATAAAAGGGGTAAATATTCAAATATTTAAAAGAAAAGAGGAGTTGTAATAGTGGGTTGGGTTACTATAAATAAATACATTGCTAATATGGAGCGATACCATAGAAGTTGGTCAAAGAAAGAAGGTCATGAAGATCACGTAGATTTTAAGAATATTGAAAGATTCAAATTGTGGTGTATGGCAAATAACGTTGATAAATGGTTTGATGGAGATATTAATTGGACATATTTAAACCCTAGTGGCAAATATATCAAGGACAGTAACGTTAATACTCCGGGCCAGGATCATATAGATCTATTTAAAACCAGCACGGGTGAAAAAATATTTGTATCACAACCTTATGGTATAGATCTATTTACACTATTAGCATGGGCATCAAGTACAGGTATTAAAATTGTAAAAGGTGATTCTTTGAGTTGGCACTCTAATAATTATACACATTTGATTGAATATAGATTAGACGACTTAGATGAATTTGAATCAGCTCTTCAAGAATTAAAATATTAAAGTTAAAGATGGTGAAAGATAGTTGATGATGTTTGAATTATATCTTTAACCTATTTTAACACCCTGATAGCAACGGATAGAATGAGTTAGGGTAAAGATGGTTGAAGATGTTTTAAACTCCTTTATATAAATATAAGAATTCTCAAAAAAAGTATATATATAAATATAAAGAATATATATATATATCTTCAACCCCAAATAATAGTGTAATATAGCTTAGAATATAGATATATCAATGCTTTGGATAGGTTGAATATATGGTTTTATATCTTTAACTATCTTTAACTATGATTTATTGACTAAATGTATAGGCTGACGTGTACAGACGTGGACACTGGTTCAATAAACCCAATAACTGCTTAAATAGTAGCAAATTAGATGGTTATTAGTGTTAATAGCATTAATAATAACTATAAATATGCGTTTAGTGTAAAGTAAAACATGCATTATTTATGAATATATACAAGATGTTAATGTATAAGGTACTCATATAGAGTATGCAAATGAGTTGAAATGCAGTAATATCAACAGTTTAGAAGGATTGAATAAAATTGTTATAATGTCGTGAAACCATTATTTCGCGACATTGATAAAATAATTGAAGTATAAGCTGTGTATTTGAGTGTAGAGCTATGGGGGGGGTGGTACCTTCTAAAATGGAGGTTTATAAATACCCCGTTGACCAGTTACACAATTTTTGAAATTTTTTAGAAAAACCAAGGAGGAAGTATGAAAGATAATCGTAAACGTGTGGAGAAAATATTGTATTCATATCCAATGATGAAAATTGAATTAGAAAACTTAAAATTAGAATTAGAAAACCTAAAAAATGAATATTCTGGAGTTGCTGCAATTAGTTCAAGTTATAATTCCAGTAAAACAAATAGAATAGTATCATCAGTGGAAGTAGAAGTGGAAAACAAGGATGAAGAAGTTAATAGATTACATTTATTAATAAAATATAAAACTAATAAGATATTAATGGTTGAAAGTGCTTTAAAAATTCTAAATGATATTGAAGTTAATATCATACAAATGAAGTATTATGAAAAGGCTGCTAGATATGATATTTCTGATAAGTTACACATAACTCCTGAGCATGTATCATATCTCAATGGTAAAGCATTGGATAAATTACAAAGTATGTTGATATTACAATCATCTTATAAAGTGCTTACCAATTGTTAAAACATAATATAGTATAATTAAGATATAGAAAATTAAGTTTTAACATAATACTCTCCTATTAAATAAATTTGTTAAAAAACAAGCACTTAATAAAATAAGTTCTTGTTTTTTAATTTTAAAGAGGTGATTAAATGTCTGAGTTATTAAAGGTTTCTGAAGTGGCCAGAGCCTTAAAAGTAAATGTAAATTATGTTCATAAATTAATTACTAGAGGACAACTAAAGGCTATTAAATTAGGGTGTTTAAAAGTTCCAGATGTAGAGCTTGATAGATTCATTAAAGACTCTATGGGTAAAGATCTAAGTGATTTAGATAATATAGAAAATTTATGTATGTAAGGTGATTAAATGAGTAAAAGTGTTGAGGTTAGAAATGAAACATTTGAGGAAATAGAAGAGAAACAAAATGAAATGAGAGAAAATCTCGATAAAGTTAGAGATGTGTTTGGAACTAAAAAATATTTAGAAAAGGAATTGACTTGGAATAGAGGTGATAATTCTTATTATGATTCCGAAGGGCACAGATTTTGCAGCGAACGATAATTTAGGGAGGAATGATTTATGTGGAGGATAAAATAAAAGATTTGGAAAAAGTGATTAAGAATTTAGAAAAAGAAGTCAAAGGATTAAGAGTTGAAATTAATAAAATAAATGAAGAGTTATTCCCAAAAATTCCCGAAACAGATATTCGAGGATGCCTAATAAAAAAATAAGGAGAAATAGTAGATGTCAAATATTTTAGAACAAAAGATTAAAGAAAAGAAAGAATTATATAATAATCTTAAGATCGAATTAGAAAAGGTTATTGGTATTGCTCAAAATGATTATAATAGCCTTTTAAATCAGTACGGAAAAGGGCTTGGATATATAAGACATAATAGTAACTTATCTAAGGAAGGTAAGCGAGTTGAAGCTAAGAAACTACATGATGAGTATTTAGAGAAAGTTCAAATGGCAGCAGTTAAGCACCTAACGAATTTAAATAAAGACATAGATAGTTGGACAGAGAAGTATAATGAGCCTTCTCAGGATCCTAAGTATTTGATTGGTAAGAAGTTACCACAACTTATATATGTTACTTCTATGTTGAATTCAATTGATTCTCCTGAGTTATTGAATGAAATGTTCGAGTATGTATCTGAAGATGAAAACTTTAGTGATGAGTTAGTTAATCTTGTATATGCTAAGGCTAAGTCAATGATAAATGCGTATGATAAGCCTAGAAATGAAACTGTTGATAATCCTTGGGAGTCTAAAGACGAGTCTACAAATGAACATACGGTCAATGCTCAAATGAATGTCATTGGTAGAATGAAATATAATAAAATAATTCAAGGTATACTTGATGAAATTAATCAGTATAAAACTGATTATTCTAAAGATGCTGCTGAAATGAAGCAAAGGTTTGAAGGTAGGATTAAAAATAAAGAATATCCAATAAACTTATACGTGACGGCTGATACTCAAAGAGATTTTGGAATACCAAATGATTTGAAAGCGACTTGGGGAGAAACAGAAGTATCCAATAAATTAATGGATCCATGGTCAAGATAATAACTTTCACTATTGAAGGATGACATAAATACCATATCTGAAATTGGACTACAATGAAAAATAATTTGGAATGTCGCGAGGATCTATATGGTGTTTGTGGGGTTAAAAAAATTATAGGTCATGTAGTTATTTTCAGGAATAGCACTCGACTTAATTGTTGGGTGCTTTTTTAATATAAATAGAATGGGTGATATTAATGAATCAAAATATAGAGGTGATTAATAAGTGTCTAATCGGTGTTAGATTTAGTTTAATACCGATTATTAATCAAATAAATTATGAGGGTGATATATCAGAAAATAATCCCTTTTTTTTATCAGATAAAGGAATAATTGTTTTAAATAAAGATCAAAAAAAGATGTATCCAATTATGAAAAAGGAGTTTTCTAAGTTAATTAATAAGTCTAATTTAATATTGAAAAATAAATTAGCTAAATTAGAAATGAAATGTAGTTTAGCACCAATTGAAATGGTTCAAAAGGCTGCTATTAGAGTGATAATAGAAAGTAAAAAATTGAGGTGATATAAAAATGGCAACGATAAGAACTGCAATTCAAATACAGGACAGTATGTCTCCAGCCTTTAGAGCTATGAATAATGCAATGAATATTGTAATTAGTAGTTTTGAAACACTTCAAAATGTATCAGGAAATGCAGTAAACACTAATAGTATTCAAGCTGTAAGAAGAGAGTTAGGTAATGCCAGCGTAGCAATTGACCAAATTGAAGACAATATTAGAAACTCAAATAATCAACAACAACAATTTAATAATAATTTGAGAAGTGGTGAAATTGCAGCTAATGGGCTATTAGGTAAAATCAAAGGGTTCATAGGTGCCTATGTTGGTATGAGAGCAGTTGGAGGAGTTGCTAATATTTCAGACAATTTAGTGCAGACCAAGGCTAGATTAAACATGATGAATGATGGTTTACAAACAACCGAACAACTACAACAAATGATATTTCAATCGGCTCAAAGGTCAAGAGCATCTTATTCAAGTACTGCTGATGCAGTTTCTAAATTAGGAATTCGTGCTAAAGATGCATTTGCAAATAATACAGAAGTAGTAGCATTTACAGAACAACTAAATAAAATGTTTGTAATAGCTGGTGCAAGTCAGGAGGAAATGAGTTCGGCGACATTACAATTAACGCAGGCTCTAGGTTCAGGAATATTAAGAGGAGAAGAATTTAATGCTGTATTTGAAGCAGCGCCTAATGTAATGCAATCAGTAGCAGATTATATGGAAGTTCCAATTGGTAGCTTGAAAGATATGGCCAGTGAAGGTGAGATAACTGCAGATATAGTTAAAAATGCTATGTTTGCAGCAGCAAATGAAACAAATGCTAAATTTGAAAGTATGCCAATAACAATAAGTCAAATGTGGACAAGTATTAAAGATAAAATTATTAAAGCTTTTGAGCCAGTATTGCTTAAAATTAATGAAATTGCAAATAATCCTAATTTTGATATTATGGTTTCTAACATATCAAATGGTATGGCAACATTAGCTAATATTGTTTTATCAACCATAGACATTATAGCTAACATATCAAGTACTATAGCTGATAATTGGGGGAATATAGGACCTATTGTGTGGGCAGTTATCGGGGCATATGTAGCATTTAATACAATAGCTTTAATTACAAATGGAATATTAGGAATTATGTCATTTATGGAATCAATGTCGGCAGCTTCAAAGGCATTACATGCGAGTGCATCATTAACACAAGCAGCTGCCACCCAAACAGCAACTGGGGCTCAAGTTGGATTAAATATAGCATTATTAGCATGTCCACTTACGTGGATAATTATTATAATAATAGCTGTTATAGCAGCGTTAGTTGCTTGGGCAGCTCATACAAACGGATTAAAAGCAACCTGGCTTATGTTTACTGATGCACTCATAACATCATTTGAGATGACTAAGTTAAGTGCATATCAAATGGTTTATGGTGTAATGAATGGATTTGATTCCATGTGTATAGGTGTGCAAGCTGCAACGATAGGAATACAAAATGCATTAGGTAACATGAAAGCTGGAGGACTTATGATAATTCAAAACTTTGTTAATGGAGCTATAGACTTAATAAATAGCTTAATATCATTTGTAAATAATATTCCAGGAGTTAGTATTGATGCTATATCTCACGTTACTTTTGGAGCTGAAGCAATGGCATTAAATGAAGCAGAAAAAAGTGCAAGACTTTCTGAATTTAAGGGATATGCTACAGAAAAAAACAAGGGAATTCAAGATAGAAAAAATAAAATAAATAATATGGCTAATGAAATAGTAGCTAATATGGCTGAAAGAAAAGCAAATATAGAAGCTGCTAAAGCTTCACACGCCAACGGTAAGGGTGAAAGTATACTTGATAAGGCAAAAGGTGCTTTAAACATGGATGATTTATTAGCAAATTCTAATCCTAGTGGTTACGGTGGCGCGCTTGATAATATAGGAAGTGGTGTAAGAGATACTGCTGGTAATACTGGAGCGATAAAAGATAGTCTAGACGTAGCGGAGGAGGATTTAAAATACCTAAGAGATTTAGCTGAACAGGAAGTTATAAATAGATTTACTGGTATAGATATCAAAGTTGATATGGGTGGAGTCAATAACAATGTAAGTTCAAATGTTGATTTAGATGGTATGGTTGCATATCTTGAAGAAACATTAACTGAAACTATGGAGAGTTGTGCAGAGGGGGTACATTAAGAATGGCATATAGTTTTTATATAGATGGTGTGCAGTTGTAACTTATATATTAAAGAATAATTGAAGTGATTAGGAAAATATAATCCACATACATAATTAATTAAACTTATGTATGTGGATTATTTTATAGGTGATGATATGAAAACCGTAGAGAATATGATAAAGGCCTATTGGGACAAGGCTCCTGGTGCTGAAGAAGATTTATATAATTATTTTACTCCTAAAGTAAAACAAATATCTTATGGTATTTTTAATAGAAATAAAGATCTATCATATGATATTGATGATTATTTTCAAGCTGGTTATTTGGCAATATTTGAAGCGTGTAATATGTATCAAGAAAAAGGTTTGCCAGAAAATATTGAAGCATCCATGTATTTAGTAATAAAATATAGAATCCTTAATCGAAGGTGTAGGATTAAAAATAAAAAGGGTGCTATTTTAGAGAGTTTTGATAAGACCAATGAGAATTCTTATGATCTAGTTGAGTTATTGGCTGATAAAAATAGTATAGAGCCTTATGAATTAATTGAAAAGTGTATTGATAATAGTACTCTTAGAAAAGAATTAAATCATATATTGAAAACTAAATTTGATAAATTAACAAGTGAAATAATTAAAATGAAATATGGTTGGTATGATGATCCTAAATCTGATGATTATATTGGTGAAGAATTAAGTCTTGAATCAGATAAAGTAGCAGCTATTCATACTGAAGCTTTATGTAAATTTAGAAAATTAAAGTGGACTAAAGAAGTTGGAGATATTTATTTATATGGATATAAAATTATGAGTATTAAAAATAAAATAGAAAATAATCTTGAAAAAGATAAAGATATTAGTGATTTTAAATTATACACAGATATAATAGATGAAAAAGTAAAAGGGCTGGAGAAATATGATTTAAAATCTATTTGGGGGTTGTAAAGTGAGTTATAGAGAGGCATATTTATGGGGAAAACCATATAAAAAATTAAATGATGAACAAAAAGAAACTAGAGATAAATTAATTAAGGCTTTTAGAAGTTATAAAACTGATATGGCAGATATAGAAAATAAAGAAATTTTATTAAACAATGGTACATTATCGAAAGTTGAAAAAAAGCAATTAGAAATTTCTATTGAGAAGGATAAATTAAGATTAATGTATTTAGATAATTTAATTAAACCTTTGATGAAAAAAGATAAAGAGCTTATTTATTACAAATATATTCAAGGACTAACGCACTCGCAAATAGTTCAATATAGTTCATACTATAATAAGTTAAGAGCAATTCAAGCTAGAGCTTCGAGAATAATTGGAATTTTAACACTTAGAATAGATCCGTTAATTTTTAAGGAGAACTATAATGAGTAAAGTTGGATATAAGCAAAAAAGTGATGCGTGGGGAACTTTTACAAAGGAATTAAGTAATATTCAAATGTATGAATCGGACATTGAAAATTATAAGGTTTTAAAACAATATGCAAAATTAATTAATAGTCCAGAAGAAACAATAAAGAATTATGAAAGAAAAAGTTCTTTATTAATTGAGAGGGTTGAATATATAAATAAGATTTTAAATTCTTTGTATTGGAAGGATAAAGAATTATTGATTAGATGCTATGTAAAAAGATACTCAAATAAATTAGCAGGAAGTAAATTCGGAATGAGTGATAAAGCTGTTAATAAAAGATTAGGATGTTCTTTAAAAAATAAAGTTACTCCAATATTAAATATGGATAAATTAAAGTGAGGTGTAAATTATGATAACTAAAGAGCAATACGATATGATTGATATGATAATACAAGGTACATCAATTGCAGCTATTGCAAGAAAATTAAATAAATCAAGAACAACTTTATATTTGTGGTTAAAGCTTGATGAAATAAATAAGGAAATGGAAAATAGAAAAACAGATATGAAAAATGCTGCTAAAGATAAGATTATTATTAATGTTGATAAATGCGTAAATAATATATTGGAATTAGCAAATCAAGCTAAAGATCCCAGGGTGAAGCTCCAAGCTAATAAGTACCTATTAGACCAGGCTATTGGTTCACCATCTGCAACCAAAGAAGAGACAAATACTCATGAGGGAAAATATAAAGACAAAGATAAGAATGACCTAAAAAGAGAGCTAGACGAGATTAAAAAGCTTACTGTAGTTAAGTAGCATATAGTAATTTTAGAGCCTGGGACTGATCCCAGGTCTTTTCTATTTTAATTGGTTAAGCCTCCCTTTTCTTAAGTTCATCTTCCTTCAAAATAGTTGACTAGGGAAACCTAGTCTTTTTTATTTGAAGGAAATTTATGGTATATGTAGAATAGTATATTGTAGGGGTGGTGTTATGGTTAAGAATAAACTCAAAGAGATAAGGATGAGAGAATATATGTTAAGTTCTAAAGAATTTTGTGAGATTTTAAAGATTCCAGAAAGCACTTATTCTAAGATAGAAGCTAATAAACAACAAGGTAATATAGAAACAATATTAAGAATATCAAAGGCTCTTAATCGCAAGGTAGAAGATATATGGTACCTGGATTAAGGGCCTTATTTTTATGTTTAAAATTCTTTTTAGAAAATTTATTTCTATTTGGAAACTTTATTGATATACATGCATATAGATATATTAAGAGACAAGAGAAAAGAGGAATTTAAAATGATTGTTATAGCTAAGTATGTCGCATTAGGTGGCACATGGTTATTAGTAAGCTATGTAGGATATATCATTAAGAATAATAGTGGTAAGACTAATAACACTAAATTAAAAGTTATGTCTTGTAGAAGGCAAATAAGACGATTTAAAAGGCTTGATGAAGCTGATAACAATAGTATTTTCTAGGAGGTAATGAAGATGTTTGAAAAGTTAAAAGAGGGGAGGGAGATAGCACAATTCCAAAATAAATGGATTAACATTATGTCTAATCTAGGCAAGTTTAATAAAATGAAGCAGACATATAGCCTTAACAATGTAGTGAAAACTCAGTATGGTTATAAAGCAGATATCTTAATTGTAGATGGACTTAGGTTTAAAGAACTAGAAGATATAAAGGACACTATAGAGGATAACTATGGATGTATGTGTGTGCTAAATAAAAATAAGAGAAGTAATGTGGTGTATGCAGATTTTATATTTGCAGAGCCTAACAAAGATAAATATTCAGTTATTACAGGATTAAAGCCTTGGGAAGTTTATTTGGGGAATGGTTATAATGGTGAGCCTATTATTATTGATATGATTAAATACCCTCATATTCTTATCACTGGAGGTACAAGGTCAGGCAAATCTAAAATGACAGATTGTATTATCACAGGACTTATATGTAATTGTAGTATAGAGGAGTTAGAGTTGTATTTAAGCCAAGTTGCTAAGAGTGATTTAATCCTATATGAGGATGTAAAACAGTGTAGAGCTTTTGCAGATACGTTAGAAAAAACTTTAACTATGCTTCAACATTTAGATAAGAAAATGGAAGATAGAGATAAATTAATAAGACCTTACAGAAAAAAGGCAATGGCTGATAATTACCAGGATTATAATAAGATAAATAAGGGAAATAAATTATCAACTGTATTTGTGATTTTTGATGAAATGAGTTCTCTATTTCAAACAAAAGGTGATTGTACTGATATTAAATCTTTAAAAGAAGAAATAGTAAGGTTAATTAGAAGAATAGCACAGTTTGGGGCAAGTCTAGGAGTATTTCTTATATGTAGTCTTCAAAGACCCACCGTAGATAATTTAGATCCATTCATAAAGAGCCAATCCACTTGTATTATTTCCTTTAGGCAGAACAATAGTAAGTCTAGTGAAGTAGCAACAGATGACTCTACCATGGCATTAGGACTAGAACAAAGAGAATTTGTTTACAAGACCAATTTAAGCAACTATGGGATAGTTCCCTTAGTAGATAACAAAAATATTTATAGTTTTATAGAACCCTCATTGCAACCTAATCACAGGACTATATTTATAGATTTAAAGAAATTAAAAAACATAAAAGTTAGTAAAGAAAAGATAGAAGAAAACTCTAAAGAAACACCTATATTTGATAAAGTCGATAAAAAAGAACCTCAACTTAACACATCTAATATACCTAATTATGTTCCATATAAGGACACTAAAGGACTTAAAGTAAAAGAAGAACCTAGGATGCCTATTAATACTCAGAAGCCAATCAAGGGAGGTAAAGAGCGTATATGATTACTAAAAGGGATAGAGAAATTATAAATTTTATCTATGACTTTGGATTTATTACTATAGAACAATGTAGTAAGATATTTTTTAACCAAAGTGTTAGTTCCTATGATTTAGCACGTAGAAGATTAAAAAAGATAGCTGAAAATAATAATTACATTAAATCTAAGTTGAATAGTGAAACTAAACAACTATTATATATACCAAAGGAATCCACAATAAAGGGAATTTCCAAGCATGATTTACTTGTTATAGATTATCTAGCTGAATTAAATAGCATGGGAGCAGAAGTGGAGAATGTTTTTATTGAGAAGAATTATGATGGAGTTATTCCAGATGCACTTTTAATTTTCAAGCTAGGAGGATACCGCTTCTATCAACTTATAGAGGTTCAATTAAGACACGATATAGTGAATATCAACCGATACGTAAGAGTTATGGATAAAATACTGCAAGACACAAACAATGTAATACCTAAAATAGTGATAATTCAAGATACTAAAAAAGACTATAACAAAGATAATACCGATATAGAAGTATTACAACTTAAAACAAGCCTAGAAGATATAGCAAAAGTATTAGTATAACTTAACCGTCACTACCGTAAAGATAGAGCAGTTAAAAGCAAGTAATAAAGCCATTTTAAAATCATCAGTAGGAGGGGTGAAATGGGGATACTTCCCCTTACATAAAACAAAAGAAAGATATATTTGCGAAGGATAGATATAGTTTCTAATGTTTATGTATTTTAAATTTTAATATAGTAATAAGTTATCTTGATTAATTCTTATGGATTACTTATTAGGTATTGTATTGGTGGTTAATTTTAGAGTATATGAGTAAAGGTAAAGTTTAGATACTTAGTCCTAACAAGTATATTCTAACTATTAATTGCTAGTATGATATCTAACAGAGTATTACATAAGTGATTAATTATAGATGTATCTTATTTTCTATCATTAAGATTTTAAAATAAATATTAACTGAGGAGGAAGTGTATATGTTTCAAACTGCTAAAGATGTATTAAAAGAATTACTTATTTTTCTTGCAATGGTGCAAGTTGTGTATTTTCTAATTCCAAGGTCACTAAAGATGATTATAAAAGGAATTGCTAAATGTTTAGGTAGAGGTTTAAAAGGAATTACTCGTTATGCTAAATCGCATATTTATTATCTAAACAAAGAGAAAAAGGTTACCCCAGTACAAATGGAGCAACCTAGCAATGTAATCAAAGTAATATATCCTAACCATAAAGTTAAGAAGTATTACAAAGTCAACTAATTATCTTAGGGTTGTAGATTAATTTCTACTTCCCTTCTCACTAAATATTATATACAGTTTTAAATTAAAATATACAAATTTAAAAAGGTTAAATATGGAGGTAATATATATGAGTACAGCTACAATAATTGCAATGATGTCTATAGGTGTGTCAGCTACAATAGCAGAGAAGGTTTTAAATAGTTTTGGAAAATGTGATATGGCTAGTTTTTGTAACATAGCTGGATTAAGTGGACTTGGGATTACTGCAATAGGACTAATCATAAAATTAATACAAACTTTAGCAACTATATAATAGAGGTGTAATATGGGATTGTTAATGGGGAAACTAGCAAAGGAAATAGTAATAAGTGTTATATGTCAAAAAGCTCTTAAATCTTTCGGTAAATCAGATTATGCAGATGTAGTTAGGCTTGGTGGATGGTGTGTGTATGGATGCACTATTGTTCAAATGTATAAGTGGGTTATGAGTAACAGTGTTATTATTAGTTTCTTTGAGAGTTTATTATAGAGTTAGTACCATTCAATAAGGATAAAGTTAAAAATGGTTCATGATGCAAAGACAATATAGGATCATGTAATTCATTTAATGGAAAAAGATTAAGAAGCTTATAAAAAAGATAAGTGATATTAATAATGGCGTATGAAGTTGGTGAAAACAGATTGACTCTTGATGTATATTCCTTTGAAATGGATACTAGAAATAACATACACGTTTACGCAAAAGGTATGAGATACTTTGGTATGATTGAAAATAGATCACAACTTGAATTAAGTGAATTTAGTGAACTTAAATACAAATGTCAGCAATGGTTAGTAGAAAACAAATAAAAAAGGTAGCACATCCTAAAGAATATACCACCTGTAACAAAGTAAATATAACTTCTAGGGATGATGTTAGTCAACGTTAAGGAGTGTATTAAATTATGGAATTAACAAATAAGATTATATGGAATTCTTATAAATCTTGGCTTGAGAGCAATGAAATTTTAAAAGATAATTTATATAAAGAGATTGATAAAGAAAATAAAAATGTATATATGGAACTTATAAAACTTATATCAGCTGATAAAAAGAACTTATTGATTAAACTTCAAGATACAAGTTTAAATAAGGCTGCCATAGAAAATAAAATTGCATATGAAGTAGGATTTAGAACTGGAGCTAAATTAATAATTGAATTGAGTAGAGAGGTGTAAAATGAGTATCAAAAATCATAAAAATCATAAAAATTGATTATACACTTGCGCCAAATGAATATTTCTTTATAGTGAATATGGAAAGAATAAAAACTATTTAGATTTAGTTAAAAATTTCGCTATATTGAATTTAGGCAGAGCATTGTATGGAATGGAAAAAGAATTTTGGGATAATTTTAAATAGTACACCTGTAGAAATATGGGTGTATTTTTATAGGAAAAAGAAGGAATTTAGGTCTAGGTGTAGAAATTGTAATGTGGATAATGAAAGATATAAGGGGATGATATTGTGGATAATAATAGAAATAGAGATAATGGGAATGGTAGAGGAAGTTATAATGCGCCATCAGAGAAACGTAGTATAAATGAGGGAGTTAGACAAGTACCACCTCCAAGATATGAAAGACCACGAAGACCAGGAGAGAGAGAAAGAAGTGGGAAGTAAGCAATAATTATGGATATTGAAAAAATACAGAAATTAATAGAAATACTACCAGGGATTTTTATAAATATTGCACCTGGATTTATTTTTATTAAAACATATAATTATATTTTTAATATAAAAGGTAAGAGTATAAAAGATTCATTATTAGATTACATAGTATGTAGTTTTATTATAAATTTGATTATTCAATCCATATTTGTATGTTTTAATAGAAGGTTGGTTATGACAAACGGGATTGCACAATTTTTTATTTGTATAATGTCATTAATCCTGGCTTATATAGTATCAATGGCATTACAATCTAAAAAGTGGTTATGTATAATGGAGATACTTAATATAAATAGAAGTAACGCGTCTAATATTTTTGATGAGATAATTGATCTTGAATTTGGAACATGGATTAGAGCATACATACCTTCGGAGAATATTATTTATGACGGTGCGTTTGTAAAATTTGAATATAAAGATTCTTATGATGATAGCTTTATTATATTGGATTCTTACGAAAGCTATTTATATGGAGAATCAAGAATAAATTCTAATAGATTAATAAACGATGGGGAAGAAAGAGATCAGGTTGTTTTGAAAATGTGTGAAATTAGCAGAATAGAAATTGAATATGATGAAGCAAGCAAAAAAATTATAGAGCGCAAACCAGCTAATAGTGTATCTCCAATTCAAGAGAAAAATATTGAAGAATCACAAGCAAGTGCAACAGATAGTGATTCTTATAAATAATAAATAATAGAAAAAGTTAGATTTTAAAAGTTAAACTATTGTAGAGTAATTTATGTGGAGGGGAAAACTATGTATGATATGTCAAAGTTAAATGAAGTTCTTGAATATTTAAGAAATAGATACGATTTATATTGTTTAGATTTATTATGTGAAGATTTAGAGATAATGGAAATAGATTTAAATAAAAGTTTGGTGTATGTTAAGAATATATCATCTAATAATATTAGTGAGGTAATGATATATATATTTACAAAATTCAAAATACATAAAGTAACATTTGAGTTGATGGATAATTGGACTAGTACATTTACAATTGATATATTTGATAAATGTGACATGACAAATGTGAGATATGAACGTAGTTCTAATGAACAATGTAGATTGAAATTTATATTAAAGGAAGAAGAAGAATTTAATCCTTTAAAAGAAAATAATTCATTTAAAAAGACATCCTATGCAATTATAAAATCAATTGTAAAGTATATTAATCAATAGATAGACCAAGAAGACACAAAGAAGACACTTCTCCAACATTAGACGAAAAATATAGTAATTTTAAAGTATAAAATAATAATGATGAACAAAGTAATACAAGTGCTTAAGGGGATATATTAATATATATTAGAATTTATCTAAATGTATAAAAATATCCCCCTACAGGCTACCATATTATATTGAAGGATTTAGCTATTATAGCTAAGTCCTTTAATTTTTTATATTGAAAATAACTTTTAAAGAATAGATAATAATTAAGTTTTTCCATTATATAAATAAGTATATGAATCTTACTTAATGAAGATAATAATATAAATTACATTTTAGGAGGTAAAATTATGACTTTAAAAAATGAACATCATTCTTTATTAAATAATAATCCAGGAACTATAGAAAGAGATCTTGGAAGGGAAGTAAGAAACAAGGTTAGTGATAATGAATTAAAGAGTGAAGCCAATACAAAGAGGAACAAGGAGTCTATAGAAAATTCCATAGAAAAGGGCGAAGGATATCTTTATAACACATTAGAAGATTAGTATTTTGAAATTATTATATCTTGAGAGAAGCAAGTTTACTTTATAAATAAGTAGATTTGCTTTATTTGTTTTAACATTTATAACCCTATAAAATAATTAATTTTAAATAAGTGTTAAAGTTAACTTTATATTCAAGTTATTAACCCTCTTATTGCTATAATTATAGCGAAAGGAGGGGCGATATGGTAAAAATTGATGAAATGGATAAAAAGGTTTGTGAAATGAGACTAAATTTACAAAAGTTAATTAGTGAAAAAACTAATTTACTAGATCCAGAAGTAATCATCGCAAGCCAAAAACTCGATGTGGTTTTAAATGAGTATCATGCAATACTGAGAAAAATCCTCGAGTAAAACAAAAGTTGGAGAGATCTAAAGTCTCTCCTCCAAGGAGATAAAATAAATAAAAGTATCTATATAATCTAAAATATAGATTTTAATGCATATAAGTAGTAGAATGGTAATATGTTGAAAATATAAGCTAAGTAAAATATATATATTTTATTTAGCTTTTAAATTGGATTAGGGGGACATAATGTGAGTGGTAATCAAGGAAAAAGCAAAGTGAAAAGTGGAGGAAAGATTTTAATTCCCATAATAATTATGCTTTTTGTAATTTATGAAGCTAGGAGTATATTTAAGGAGATAGATATAAATCAGGTTCTAGATATATTAAGAAATATACCTAATACATATCTTGTAATATTCTTAATATCTGCAATTATATCTATATCGTTTTTATGCTTTTATGATGTAGTACTAGCTGATCATTATAGATACAATATAAATAAGTTTAAGGTATTTGTAGTTGCATGGATTGCTCATAGCTTTAATGACATAATAGGGTTTGGAGGGCTTACAGGAGCTACACTTAGAACTGTTTTATTTAAAGATGAAAATATTGATACTAAGGACATGATAAATTTTAATATGATACTAATACCTACAACTATAGTGGGCTTATCAGTTATGTGCTATTTAGGTGTATTAGACGTATTTAAAATATATCCATTATTACATAGCCAAAAGTGGCTTTGGATAGTAATATTAATATTTTGTGCTTTTCTACCTATATATTATTTTTTAGATAGGTTCACTTGGTTAAGCAATAAACTTGAAAAATTTAATTTATACTTTGAAGGAAGCATAAATTTAAAGGTCAGATTAACCCTTCTATCTACCTGTGAGTGGATAGTGAGAAGTATGATGTTTTTTACCATAGCTAAATATTTTAAAGGTGATGCAAGCTTTGTATCGGTTACAGGAGTAAATATATTAGCATGTATTGCTGCACTTATAAGCTTTATACCAGGAGGTGTAGGGTCCTTTGATTTAGTAGCTATAATAGGACTAAAGACTCTGGGGTTTTCGCCTAACTCAGCTTTATCTATAACGCTTTTATTTAGACTATATTACTTTATAATACCTTGGGTTATTGGAGTAATTCTATGGGTAGGAAGAGTAGTATTAAGGTCAAATAAATTAGGTAATCATATACGAGAATAAAATAAGTTAATACAATAAAAGAAGAGGATGAATAATGAAAGATATATTAAAATTACTACAAAACAATTTCCTTTTTAAAGGAATTGATTCTGAGAATCTAAAAAAAATTTATGAGGAAACAAAATATCATATTAATAAATATGATAAAGGGGAAATTATCGCCCATGAAGAAGAAGAATGCAGTACTATAGGACTTATATTAGAAGGAACCATTGAACTTCAAAGGATATATCCAAGTGGTAAATATATAGTTTTAAATAAACTTACCCTTGGTGATGTATTTGGAGAAGCCATAATATTTTCAAAGCAAGAGAATTATCCAGCAACAGTTATTGCACTAAATCAATGCAGTATATTATACATTGATAAGGTAGATATGTTAGAACTATTTTCAAGAGAAAAAAGAATTCTTGAGAATTTTTTAGAACTTCTTAGTAATAAAGTGCTAATGCTAAATTCTAAAATTAAAAATATATCATTTAAGAATATAAAACATAGAGTTATAAATTACATATTAGAAGCTATGAAACTACAGAAGAATAGTACAATTAAATTAAAAGAAAGTAAAGAAAGTATTGCTGCAGCTTTAGGAATACCAAGACCATCATTGTCAAGGGAGCTAATAAATCTTAGGGATATGGGATATATAGATTTTGATAGAAGCAATATAAAAATATTAGATATAGAAGCTTTAGAAGAAGAAATGTTTAATTAAACATTATATAAAAGATAAGTATTAATAAATATGGAATACAAACAATGAATAAAAACATTTAAAAAAATATATTATTACAGGAGTTCGTAACATAGGTTACGGACTCCTGTATTTATTTTATGTACAATAAGACCATAGTTCAAATGAATTCAATTATTAAATCAACAAAGTAAAAAATATTATTAAGAAATAAAGGGGAGTTAAATATGGAGAATAAGATGTTTTGTTTTCAATGTCAAGAAGCAGCTGGTTGCAGCGGATGTACTGTAAGAGGAGTTTGTGGTAAGACTCCTGATCTTGCAAAACTTCAAGACTTATTAATATACAGTTCAAGAGGATTATCAGAAGTAGCTACAAGAGCTAGGGAAGAAGGAGTAACTGTTTCTAATATAATAAATAGAGCTGTGACTATGAATCTTTTCACTACAATTACAAATGCAAATTTTGATGACGCAGTATTCTATAAAATGGTTAAAGAAACTTTAAATCTTAAGGAAGAATTACTTTCAAAATTAAGCAATAAAGAAGGTTTAAGTGACGCTGCATTATGGACAGCTAAAACAGAAGCTGAAATGGATAGTAAAGCTGGTTTAGTAGGAGTACTGTCTACTGATAATGAAGATATTAGAAGTTTAAGAGAAATGATAACTTATGGATTGAAAGGATTAGCTGCATATGTTAAACATGCTAATGCATTAGGATATGATGATGAAGCCATATGTGCATTTATGCAAAAAGCTTTAGCTGCAACAGCAGATAATAAGATAACAATAGATGAATATATAGCATTAACATTAGAAACTGGTAAAGTTGGAGTAGACGGTATGGCATTACTTGATAAAGCTAATACTGAAAGCTATGGACATCCAGAAATTACAAAAGTAAATATTGGAGTAAGTAATAAGCCTGGAATTCTTGTGTCTGGACACGACTTAAAAGACTTAGAGCAATTATTAATTCAAACAGAGGGTACAGGAGTAGATGTATACACTCACTCAGAGATGTTACCAGCTCACTACTATCCAGCATTTAAAAAGTACTCACACTTCATAGGAAACTATGGAAATGCATGGTGGAAGCAAACTGAAGAATTTGAGAGCTTTAATGGACCAATTCTTATGACTACAAACTGTATTGTACCACCTAAAGATAGCTACAAAGCAAGAGTGTTTACTACAGGTGCTGCAGGATATACAGGATGTACACATATTGCAGCTGATGAAAAAGGAAATAAAGATTTTTCAGCATTGATAGAATTAGCTAAAACTTGTGAAGCTCCAATAGAAATTGAACATGGTGAAATCATTGGAGGTTTTGCACACAATCAAGTATTAGCCTTGGCTGATAAAATTGTAGAAGCAGTAAAAACTGGAGCTATAAAGAAATTCTTTGTGATGGCAGGTTGTGATGGTAGACAAAAGAAAAGAGAATACTACACTGACTTTGCAAAGGCATTACCACAAGATACGGTAATCTTAACTGCAGGATGTGCGAAATATAAATATAACAAGTTAGACTTAGGTGATATTGGAGGAATTCCAAGAGTACTTGATGCAGGTCAATGTAATGATTCATACTCACTAGCATTAATTGCTTTAAAATTAAAAGAAGTATTTGAGTTAGAAGATATAAATGAATTACCAATAGCATTTAACATTGCATGGTATGAGCAAAAGGCTGTAATAGTTTTATTATCTCTACTACACTTAGGAGTAAAAAACATTCACTTAGGACCAACACTTCCAGCATTCCTATCTCCAAATGTAGCTAATGTTTTAGTTGAAAACTTTGGAATAGGTGGAATAACTAACGTAGAAGATGATATGAAAATGTTCATGGAAATGTAGTTGAAAAAATAAATATATAATTAAGCCCAATATGTAACTATTAAAAGAGGTTCACTAAAATTGATATTCTAGTGGACCTCTTAATTTAGTATATATTTCTTTTATTTAAGACGAGATTCAATCCAATCTAGGGCACCTGGATGCATAGAACCATCATTATCCAAAGTAATTTGAGAAATGAAAAATATTTCATTATCTTCTTTTACTTCATCTAAAGCTAGCTTTATATCCTTAGAATTCATTTCAGTATGTAAAAGAAATGTGGTTGGCATAATGTTTGCCCAAGCCCCTAAAGATTTAATTTTTCTAGGCAGATTACTATGGTGGTGATGATGGTCGTGGTTGCAATTCTCATCATGCTGGTGATCATGGTCACATTCATGATTATGAGTTTCAGCTATATAATAAGTTATTTGATATACTGACATTTTATTACCTCCTCTAGGTAAGTTTATGGTTATTTAACATGTATTATACATAAAATGAAAGTGATTTGCAATTAATAATTCATTAAAATGATAATTAGTAAGAAATATAAAATATAAATTTTGTAGACCTAATAAATAAAATAATTTATTTATTAATAATTTATTATAATGTTTACAACTGAAGTAATGTATGCTATATTATTGGTAAATGATTACAAAGAAAAGGAGCGGTATGAAATGAAAAAATTATTTATAGTTTTAAAGAAATTTAATAAAATCCATACTGCTTATAATAATAGGGTCATTTAAGGCTTTATTTATGTAATTTATAATATTTTTTAATTAAGTAATTATAATACCTTGAGCAGAGAAATGGATAATTTTCTATGCCAAGGTATTTTTTTATTAAATAATTCAAGGTTATGGAGGCGTGTAAGATGAGAATTAAGAGTGGAATTTTTAGTGTTAGATTAAGAGGCTAAAAGGTGGATTTATGAGTTGCCTTAAATGTGGCTATCTAAACATATGATTTAGATAGTAGAATTTACTCCGTATATATCATGGAGATTTCTTTAAAGAAGTAAACTTTAAAGTTAAAATTCTATAATCATGAATCCGTACTATAGTAGTTTAAATAGTATGATTAAAGGAGATTATGGAAATGGAAAGAAAAGGAATAGTTGTAGGGATAAATATAAATAATGAAAATGGATTTGAAGAATCTATGGTTGAACTTAAGAATTTATGTATGGCCTGTGATATTGAAGCTATAGGAGAGCTTGCACAAAATTCAAAACAAATTAATAAGGCACATTATATTGGAAGTGGAAAGCTAGATGAATTAAAATCATTAGTAAATAGTGAAGAAGTAGACATAGTAATTTTTAATAATGAGCTATCGTCATCACAATTAAGAAATATAGAAAAGGCTATTGAATGTGAAGTTATTGATAGAACTGCACTAATACTAAGTATATTTGCTGAAAGAGCAAAAACTAGAGAAGCAAAACTTCAGGTAGAGGTAGCAAGACTTCAGTATTTATTACCAAGACTAATTGGGGCTAATGAAAATTTAGGTCGTCAAAGTGGAGGTGTAGGAACAAAAAACAAAGGTGCTGGAGAGAAAAAGTTAGAGCTTGATCGCAGAAAGATTGAGGCCAAAATAGCTGCCTTAAACAAGGAGCTTGAAGAGCTAAAACATCAAAGAGAAACACAGCGTAACTTAAGAAGAAAGTCTAGTGTGCCCCAAATAGCCTTAGTTGGATATACTAATGCAGGGAAATCATCAATTATGAATAGTATGATAGATACATTTAAAGATAGTGAAGAAAAAAAGGTTTTTGAAAAAGATATGCTGTTTGCAACCTTAGAAACGTCTATAAGAAGCATAAAGTTAGATGATAATAAAAAATTTTTATTGTCAGATACAGTAGGGTTTGTAAGTAACTTACCACACAATTTAATAAAGGCCTTCAGATCTACCCTAGAGGAAGTTTGTGAAGCTGACTTATTACTCCATGTTGTAGATATTTCTAATCCAGATTATAAACATCATCTTAAAGTAACAAATGAAACATTAAAAGAGATAGGAGCAGAATCAGTTCCTATGATTTATGTTTATAATAAGATTGACTTAGTAGATGATTATTTAACTGAAAAAAATGGAGTTTATATATCAGCAAAGAAAAATTTAGGTATAGATAAACTTGTAGAAACTATATCTAATAAGGTATTTAATAATTATATAAATTGTAATATGTTTATACCTTATGATAAAGGAAATTTGTTATCTTATTTAAATGATAATGCAAGAGTTATAGATAGAAAATATAGAAATGATGGTACTGAGTTATCTATTGAGTGTTCCAATATAGATTATGAAAAATATAGGGAATATGTAATAGGCTAAATTAAAAATAATTAAAAAATATTAAAAAGTATTGACAGAAGTTCAATATGCATATAATATTAATAGCATATAAATTCAAGAAATTCTATGAAGAGAAAAAGTAAGTAGTATTTTTGTTCCAAAGAGAGTTGGCATTTTGCTGAAAGCCAATGTTCAATATACAACTGAAAATCATCTCTGAGAAGCAACGCCGAAATATTTTAGTAGGTTTTGCCGGAGTCTTTCACCGTTAAAAGAAAAGCGTATTGTTAGATACGTATCTAAGTGTTGTAATTGAATCTATTAATGTATTGTTTTTAGATTTGTTTACAGAATTAGGGTGGTAACGCGGTTTAACCCGTCCCTTGTTTTTCAAGGGACGGGTTTTTTATTTTACATTAAAATTTGAAAATGTAAATAAGTAAAGGCATAGAAGATCTTTTGGATGTATATCAGTGCTAAAAGAAGAGAACTAAGGCACTAATAAACTGAAAAGGGGGAACATTATGGATATTCAAGGTGATATTATTAGCTAGTAGAAAATTCACAGCATAATCGAGGGGGAATAAAAATGAACAACTTATCAAAAAAAGATTTAGTATTAATAAGCTTAATGCTTTTCTCATTATTCTTTGGAGCCGGAAATTTAATATTTCCACCATTTCTAGGACAATTAGCAGGTGGAGCAACTTGGATTTCTATGGCAGGATTTTTTATAACAGCAGTAGGATTTCCTGTTTTAGGAGTAGTTGCAGTGGCTAAATCAGGGGGACTACATAATTTGGCTAAAAGAGTTAATCCGTTATTTGCAGGGGTATTTACAGTACTTATATATTTATCTATTGGACCTTGTTTAGGTATTCCAAGAGCTGGAAGTTTACCTTTTGAAATGGCTGTAGCACCATATTTGCCAGAAAGTATATCAAAAATCTGGGCACTTTTTATATTTACTTTAATATTCTTTTCAGTAGCTTATTGGCTTTCATTAACCCCTGCTAAATTAGTGGATCGTATGGGTAAGTTTTTGACACCAATCCTATTAGTACTAATTTCACTAATTTTTATAGCATCAATTTTCAGACCATTAGGTAGTTATGGGGTAGCCACAGAAGAGTATGTAAATTCACCTTTTGTTAAAGGCTTTTTAGATGGATACTTAACTATGGATACCATAGCCGCTTTAAATTTTGGAATAGTTATAGCTTTAGCTATAAAATCTAAAGGAATTGAGG
Organism: Clostridium sulfidigenes; assembly: GCF_052067195.1. NCBI lineage: Bacteria > Bacillati > Bacillota > Clostridia > Eubacteriales > Clostridiaceae > Clostridium > Clostridium sulfidigenes. The sequence continues at coordinate 96,740 of NZ_JBQHQR010000001.1, forward strand.
ATGAAAAAGCAATTATCTCTACATCTGTAAAGGCTGGTGTAGGCGCAGGCGGATTATTAATAGTAGTTTATTCTATACTGGCACATCTAGGAGCAACTAGTGGAGGAAGATTTGGAACTACTGAAAATGGAGCACAAACTTTAACAAATATCATGACTTATATATTTGGAAAACCAGGTGCTGTACTGTTAGCAGTGATATTTACATTAGCTTGTCTTACAACCTGTGTTGGACTTATAACTTCCTGTAGTCAATACTTTTCCGCATTAAATAGTAAATTATCATATAAAAATTGGGTTAGAATATTATCACTTTCCAGTATGATTCTTGCCAATATGGGATTAACAAAAATTCTTGCTATATCAGTACCAGTATTAAATGCAATTTATCCAATAGCAATAATGCTTATAGTCCTTGCAATGCTAGATAAGTTTTTTAATGGAAGTACAGTGGTATATGGATTAACAATATTGTTTACAGGAATTGTAAGTGTAGCTGATGCATTAGGACAAGTTGGAATACAATGGAACTTTATTGTGAATTTATTTAGCAAGTTACCACTCTATTCTAAAGGATTAGGATGGGTGGTGCCAGCGCTAATTGGTATAGTATTGGGAACTGTATACAAGTTAGTTGAAGAAAAAATAAGCTATAGTAAAGTAAGTGAATTATAAAAATACTCTATCACTATAATTTCCAACATAAACTAGAAGAAAGACATGGGATAAGTATATTAAAATTATAAGGGGAATAATTTTAATAAAACTGTTGACATTCACGTTACGTAAAGCTGTATATTGAATATTAGGAGGAGTGAGAATATGGAATATACAGTGCAAAATTTAGGTAAGTTAGCAGGGATAAGTACAAGAACCCTTAGATACTATGATGAAATAGGAATTCTTAAGCCGGCAAGAATTAATTCATCAGGATATAGGATTTATGGGCAAGCGGAACTTGATAGACTGCAACAAATACTGTTTTATAGAGAATTAGGGGTTAGTTTAATAGATATAAAAAATATAATAAATGAACCTTCCTTTGATGGGATTAATGCACTTATAGAACATCGCCTTAAACTCCTTGAAAAAAGAAAACAAATAGATTTATTAATAGCTAATGTTGAAAAGACCATAGCTAACAAAAAAGGAGGAATTAAGATGAGTAATAAAGAAAAGTTTGAAGGGTTCAAACAAAAACTAATAGATAAAAATGAGAAGAAATACGGTAAAGAAATAAGAGAAAAATATGGTGATGAGGAAGTAAATAAATCTAATGCAAAAGTAAAAGCTATGTCAGAAAAAGAATATGAGGAAGTAACAAACCTGGCAGAAGAAATTATGAATACTTTATCAGCAGCTTTTAAAACAGGTAATCCAGCTGGAGAACTAGCTCAGAAAACAGCAGAATTACATCGCAAATGGATAGAATATTACTGGAGCAGTTACAGTAAAGAAGCCCATGCAGGACTTGCCCAAATGTATGTGGATGATGAAAGATTTACAGCATATTATGATGCTAAACAACCAGGAATGGCAGCTTTTTTAAGGGATGCTATATTCATATATACAGGAACTGATAAATATTAATATAAACATTAAAATTTAAGGATATGAAAGGGTGTCTCCAAAGTATAAGTTTACTAAAATAAACTTAAGGTAAGGCTTTGGAGACACCCTTATTTATCAATTAAATGAGTTATAAAAACTTCCCTTTTTACAAAGTAGAGAATCTATATCTGCAAAAGGAATTTTGAAGGTAACAAAACCAGCAGCATAAGGTGCAATCTCATAAGGTGCAAAAAATATATATAGATTATCTTCATCTACATAAAAATTCTGGTTACTAGTAATACCTTTAAATCCATCTTCATATACATAAGAATATTGAGGGTCAGTTTCTATCATATTTTCTATGATTTTATTTATTTCATCTATCCAACGAGTAGTACAATCAAATAAATCAGATAAGGAATAAAACTCTCCAGTTTTTAAGTTAATATTTGGTGTGCTTCTAGCTGTCATTCCATGAGCAGCGCCAAAAGGATAATAATAGGTATTTATTTCTGGAATATATAAGTCTTTTTTAAAGAATAAAGTTTCAAAATTTCCATAGAGATTATAATCTAAAACTTCATTACGATCAACTATCTTAAGAGCACACAATTCCCTTAATTTTGAATTGATGTTTTCAATTACTGTAGATGGAGTAGACTGATTAATTTGAGGATAATATACTAAATAATCTACATTAGGCTTATATTTTAGTTTTAGTATAGTATATTCATCATTTAATTTAATTCGATTATTGGGTTTATAGATTATATCACCCTTCCTATTCAGGTAATAAGGAATATAGTCTATATCGGCATAAACAATGTCACATTGAAGCTCTAAGGTGCCAGTTCCTTTAACTACAGGTAGGTTTCTAACAATTCTACCACTAAGGTCTATAAAGAAACTATTTTCAAGATTATAAGCAGAGGCTAATCCATTTTTAAATTTTTGAATATCTAAAAATTTAAAATCTGTAAGGGTATTGCCCTTGTTGTCTCCTAACGCGTAGATACTATTAAAAGAAGTATTAACATTATTACCACGATAAATGCCTAGGGCAAATCTATTATCTCCAACATATCTTATATAGTCATAAATGAAAGGATATAGAATATGATCAGATAAAGTTACAACTCCATAATTACCTTTATAATTAGGTGCGGTGCTTACTACCATGTATCCATCATTTACAGGAGAAGCAGATGTAAATTTAGGCTTTATAAGAACACGACCATATATGTCTACATAACCAATAAGCCCTCCTAGGCTTTCGGAAAAAGTAAATACACCTTCATTATAATTACCTACAAATTTATAAGGAAAGGTTGTAATAACAGTTCCACTTTTATCAATGACTTGATAGGTACCATCACGAGATTTAACTAGTGCATAGTTATTTTTAAAGTCACTACCTTCCAAATAATTTGGTGGTAGTACTTCATTACCATCCATATCTATATAACCATATAGTTGGTCATCTGAAGAAGTTTTAATACTAACAAGGGCTAGAGAATCACTATAGCTAGAGATAAAGGTATATGGATTTTTAGTAATTATTTTTCCGCCTTCATCTATAACACCCATAATGTCTCCTTGTACATATACAGCTCTAGATTCAACAAAGGGTTCTATAGAATTATATATAGGTGGAATTACATATTCCCCATTAATGTTAATAACACCACAATTATTATATTTGCAAACTATAGCTAATCTATTTTCATTGAAGCTTGATGCTGTAGAAAAGTTAGGCGATATAATGAAGTTTCCTTTAGAATCGATATATCCGTATAAACTTCCTTTTTGTGTATTGGTTAGAGCTGGATATAAATTTATGCAAGCTCCCTTAAAATCACTCATAAATACTCTCCTATTCATTACTTAATATTAGTGTATTTAAGTTTATTTAATATGTTTCAATGAATTTATAAAGTTTAACATTATTAAGAATTAATTATTACATATAGGTATATCATAATAAAGGTTACTAAAAGGTGACCAATTGAAAGGTTAAGTGTATATTGATATATTTAGTGTAAATAACTTTGAAAGGAGTAAGATATGGAATATATTTTATTATTTTTAGAAGGAATTATAACCTTCATATCTCCATGTGTTTTACCAATGTTGCCTATATATATTTCTTACTTTGCGGGAGATAATAATTTAGAAGATGGAAAGAAAAATAATACTTTAATAAATGCTTTAGGATTTGTAATTGGTTTTACAATAATATTTACACTGTTAGGAACCTTAGCAGGGACTTTTGGAAGCTTTATTAGAAATTACTATACACTACTTAATATAATAGGTGGAACAATAATAGTTATATTTGGTCTAAACTATATGGGTTTACTTAGAATTTCATTTTTAGAGAGAAGTTTTAAGATGGATATGAAGATTAAGTCTCTAAAATTTATTTCTTCAATCTTATTTGGAGTAGTTTTTGCCATTGGATGGACGCCATGTGTAGGTACATTTTTAGGATCAGCCCTGATGATTGCTGCTAATAGTCAGCAGGTTTTAAAGGGCACTTTAATGCTATTTGTTTATAGTATAGGATTAGGAATCCCTTTTATTATATCTGCTATTTTGATAGGGAAGCTAAAGGAAACCTTAGATTTTATAAAAAGAAATTATAAAATAATTAACAGGATTTCTGGAATAATTCTTGTAGTTATTGGAATTGCAATGATGACAGGATATTTAAATAAAATACTTTCAATTTTAAGTTTTTAGGAGGCAGTTATGAAAAATAAGAATATAATTATATGGATTATAGGTTTCATTATATTTTTTATATTGGTTTATCTAGGATATAATGAACTATCATCTCGATATAATGAAAATGAGAAAAATAACAATAAAGGAATAAGTGATAGTCTTATCACTGGTGAGGAAGGTAAGACAGAGGATACAAAGGCCAAAGCTGTAGATTTTACAGTATATGATGAAGATGGAAAGGAAGTTAAACTATCAGATTACAAGGGCACACCAGTGGTACTAAACTATTGGGCTAGTTGGTGTGGACCTTGCCAGAGTGAAATGCCGCTATTTAAAGACGCAAATAAAAAATATGGAGACAATGTTAAAATATTAATGATAAATATGACAGATGGACAAAGAGAAACTGCAGAAAGTGCTAAAAAGTTCATGGTAGATAATGAATATGATATGCTCACTTTATATGATAAGGATTTAGATTTTGCTAATAAATACAATGTTGCAAGTATACCAAGAACTGTTTTTATAGATAAGGAAGGATTCATTACTATGGAAAGAATTGGGGTAGTCAATGAAGAATTTTTAGATGCTATGATAGAGAGGATTAAGAAATAGATAAAACTATTAATAATTAGTGAAAAAAGTGTATTAATAGTAGCTAAATAAAAATGATACAGATATAATATATACTTAATAGCGTATACTTATTTAATTATATAAAAATTTTTACAGGTATATACTAAAGGAGAGAAGTTATGTTTGTAGCAAATAATGAAGAATATCACTGCCCAGTAGAAGCTTTAGCAAATATTTTAGGCAAGAAGTGGGTAGCTAATATAATTTGGTCACTAAGTAAGGATAGTAAAAGATTTGGAGAATTAAATCGTCGAATGAAGGGTTGTAGCAAGAAAATGTTATCTCAGCAGCTAGAAATTCTTATAAACAGCGAGATCATAGATAATGAAAAAGAGATAAACAACAATCAAGTAGAGTCAGTTTATTATCTTACACCTAAGGGGAAATCCTTACTCCCAACTATTGAGCAAATGGTTTTGTGGGGTGAAAAAAATTTGCCTTGCAAGTAAGATTATAATATAAATGAGGGAAATCAAAATTAAAAAAATAAAAAGGATATCTTAAAGCTATTAAAGTTAATAAGCTAAGATATCCTTTTATATTAAGCTTACAATTAAATTCAGGTTTTAAAGTATTAATAAAATAAGTTATAATGATTATTAGTAATGATAATTTAAGCTATTTAAATATGAATCTATTTTAAAATATACCTATTTAAATAGGTAACTATATAAATATATAACTATTTAAATAGTTGTTCTGTTCATGCGGGTTTTAGGGGTTTGTCATTTAAGTAGAGCATTAAAAACATGCTAAAATATGAAGATTTAATAGCTATATTGTTAGTTCTTTTCATTAGTATGTTAAGTTAAAAAGCAAACACATAAGAGGATTAAAAAGGAGCTTAAGATGGAAAACTACATAACTAAAGATAATGAATTTTATAATGATGTGAAGAATTCAGATAATTTAAGTAAGTATAAATTAGACATAGATGAAGCAATCAAAGCTATAATTTCTAAAGAAGATAGATTAGTTTTTGCCAGTGTAGTAAAGGTAGCTGATATTACTAATATTACTGTTTTTAAGTATCCTGAATTAAGAGGATATATTTTAGAAAAAATAAAGTTTGAAAAGGAAATTCAAGCTATAGATAAAAAAATAGATAGAGCCATAGCTAGATTAAATAAAGGAAATAGAAGAATTACTTTTATTTCATTAATGAATAGTTGTAAATTTAACTCTGATCATATATATAATAATCCATACATAAAGGAGAAAATTAGAGCAGCTGTTATTGAAAACACTAGAGGCTTATGTAAAAAGAAGTAGATATTTTACAAAAAAATATGTATTAGGGTATAATAGTGATTAAGGAAAATTTTATCATTAAATAGTAATATGGAGGTGCAATATGGCAACAATGGAAAAGATAAAGACAAGAGAAGAAGTCGAAGAAAAATATAAATGGAAAGTAGATAAAATGTACGCCACTGATGAAAAGTGGGAAGAAGATTTTAAAAAATTAAAGGAAAAATCTCCAAGTCTTTTAGAATTTAAGGGACACCTTAGTATAGGAGCTAAACTATTAGATTACTTACATCAATATGAAGAGATGGCAAGTTTATATGAGGATTTAGTAGTATATGCTCACTTAAGAAGTGATGAAAATAAATCTAACTCTAAATATCAAGTTATGATGGATAAAATATCTACTTTTGGAGCTGAATTTAGTGGATTAATTTCATTTTTCCTTCCAGAACTGTTAACTATGGAAGTGGAAGATATTAAGAAGCTTATAGAAAATACTTCTGGATTAAAACATTATGAAAGATATATTACAAATATATTTGAAGGTAAACCTCATATTTTAAGTGAAGCAGAAGAGAATATATTAGCAAATGTTAGTGATTGTCTAAGTGCGCCAAGTAATATATTCACTATGCTTACTAATGCTGATATAACCTTTCCAAAAATAAAGGATGAAGAGGGTAACGAAGTAGAGCTTACAGCTTCAAATTATTCAGTATTTATCACAAGTAAAGACAGAAAAGTCAGAAAAGAAGCCTTTGAGGTGCTATTTAAAACTTATAAGAATTATGAAAATACCGTGTCAACTTCGTATACTGCTTCTGTTAAGAACTTTATTTTTGAAAGTAAAATTAGAAAATATAACTCTTGTCTTGAAGCATCTTTAAAACCTAATAAAATTCCTGTGGAAGTATATAAAAATGTAGTAAACACAGTGAATAAAAGAATAGATTCCCTTCATAGATATGTAGAGTTAAAAAAGAAATTACTTAACTTAGATGAAATTCATATGTATGATTTATATGTGCCAATTATTGATGCACCAAAGTTTAATATAGCTTTTGAAGAAGGAGTAGCTCTTTGTGAAAAAGCTCTAGAGCCAATGGGGAAAGAGTACATTGATATCTTTAGTAAAGGTGTTAAAGAAGGTTGGATTGATGTTTATGAGAACAAGGGAAAAAGAGGAGGAGCTTACTCTAGTGGTAGCTATACCTCTATGCCATATATCTTATTAAACTATAAAAATCAAGTGAATGATGTATCTACTTTAATTCATGAAATGGGGCATAGCATACACTCCTATTATTCAAGAAACAATCAACCATATACCTATGCTGATTATGAATTATTCTGTGCTGAAGTGGCATCTACTACTAATGAGTGTTTATTGATAGACTATTTAATAAAAAATGAAAAAGATAAAGCTAAAAGACTATATTTAATAAATCAACAACTTGAAGGAATTAGAACTACTGTATTCAGACAGACCATGTTTGCAGAGTTTGAAATGATTGTCCATGAAAAAATGGAGCAGGGGGAAGCTTTATCTAGTGATGATTTATGCAAGATTTATCATGACTTAAATGTTAACTACTTTGGAGATACTATGGTAGTGGATAGTGAAATTGACATTGAATGGGCAAGGATTCCTCATTTTTATAGAGATTTCTATGTATATCAATATGTAACAGGTTTTGCAGCAGCTAACTCTTTCTATGAAAAAATTCTTAATGAAGGGGAAGAGGCAGTTGAAAAATATAAAGGCTTCTTAAAAGCTGGATGTAGTGACTATCCAATTGAAATACTAAAAAAAGCTGGGGTAGATATGACTACACCGAAGCCTTTAGAAGATACTATTAATAGATTTGATGAACTTTTGGCTATGCTTGAAAAAGAATTATAAGAAAAATTATACTTGGAATATTGGAAAGTGAATTTAAATATATTAAGATTTTTTAGGTTATAATAGTAAATAAAGATGATTTTAAAATAATTATGTACTTTGAAATCATCTTTATTTTTTATTGCAATATAAAAATTGCTATTATGTGTTTAGAAAATTATCAACTATATTAAAGGTCACTAATGCATTTTTTTATATTAAATGATAAGTGATTATAATATATGCTGTTTACTAATATTCTTTGATTATTTATGAATTTTTTTTCTTTACTGCAGTCTTTTCCAAAGTTAATTAGTTCCATTCTATCTTGTATAAAGGCAGGTAATAAAAATAGATTCATTATGCCATGTTCGCTTTCGCTATCCTTTATATCTTTAATCATTTGATTAACAAGTTCATTATAGGTTTTTACTAACTTTTCACTACCATCCTTAATTTTATAAGGGAGTATGTAATTATTAACTAATAATGCTATTCCAGTTCCTATTATAACAAACATTATTCTTATCAAAGTAATTTTAACAAGAGCACCAGATAATGCAATTGTAGCTATTGATGATACTGTAATGCATATAACTAAGTATTTGTAATTTGTTGCAAAAGGATTTAAATATCCAGTTAAAAGAATTATTAAAAATCTAGCATTAGGATTTTTTATTAAAGTAAATAAAATAATTATTAATAAAGCTCCTATTAATGTTCCTTCTATTCTTTGCCTTGATTTTATCTTACAGTTCTCTGAGTATGGTTGAATTAAGGCAAATATAGTATAAGTAAGCCATCTTCCTTCTGGTAGCTTAAAATATTCAGTTATAAAAGCTGTTAAAGCACCAGCAATACCTAATTTTACTCCATAGGATACTCTTAAGTCCCTTATACTAAAATTTCTTTTTCGAATATGTAAATTTTGAAAGTGATTTGGTATTCTCTCATTATAGTCTATAGAAATTTTATTTTTTTTATTTAAATTTTCTATTTGGCACATTAGGCTGCTTAGTGTTTCTATTATGTTTTTAAATTCTTGTACATATAGCATATTTGAGTCAATATTTAAGTAATTTACACATAAATTATTAGAATTATAGTTTTTATCTTTTATATTTCTCAAGGAAGTGTATAAATCTCCTAAAAAATATATATAGTTTTCGTCTTTATTTTCAAGTTTTAATTTATCTAATAAAATATTAAATCGTTCTATTGTACATATTATATTAGTTATAATTTTTCCATCATTAGTTAAATAAAAGTTTTTTACTCTTTTATCATACACCATCTTTTTTAAAGTTTTTATAGACTCTTCTATACTTAAGTTGATAGTGTTTAAATCTAAGTTTTCTTTTAATAGATTAAGTTTTAATAATACATTTTCTAAAATGTTGTCTACTTTTTTCATACCTACTTTGGACATTTTATCCTTGTTAGCTAACAATTGAATGGCCATGGTAAACAATGCTCCAAAAGCTAATGCTAATATTCTCTTTAAAAAATTATTACCATACACTGGAGTATATAGCATAAATAAGTATTGAAGTCCAAAAGGTACAACAATAGATTTTCTTAAATTATAACTGAATAGATATGCTAGGGTAAATAGTACTAGAAAATTTATAATTAAACCTATCCATATATTACCAGATGATAAAAATGCGGATATTCCTAAAATTAAATTTATAACTAATAATTTACTTAAATTAGCCCATAGGCATGTTGTTAAATCTCTTTCTAATAAACATAAGGCTACTGTTATTATTCCAACTCCAAGAAGTTTATTGGCATCACCAAAAATACCAATAAAAACATTAATGAATAAGATAATAGCAATAAATAATATGGTTTTTGTTAATACATTCTTTTTATTCATTCTACTTCTCTCCTTTTTTGATATACAAGAAGCAATATTATCATAAGTAAAATATAAATTGCAATAATAAATTTAATTATTTTTATTTAGATCCTTATTTTATCTAATTAGCATATACGTGGGTGTGAAATATTTACAAAGATAATAACAATCTATTCATTAGATAGATATATAATTTATGGATATATATGAAAAAAACTATTGACTCTATACTAAGGATAGACTTTATTATGTATAAGGTAGTATAAAAAACAAAGGAGAATAAAGTATGGAAAAAGAGAATAGATTGAAAGAATTTTTTAAATATGCAGTGCCTTCTGCCCTTGCCATGTTCATATCATCTTTATATACAGTAGTAGATGGAATATTTGTTGGGCAAGGTGTCGGTGATTTAGCATTGGCAGCAGTAAATATTGTACTTCCCTTTACCGTGATGTTATTTGGACTTGCTTCAATGTTTGCCATAGGTGGAGGAACTTTAGTGTCGAAAAACATAGGTGCAAATAATATAGATAGAGCAGTAATTATTTTTAGACAAGTATTTAAGTTTCTTTTAATAACTAGCGGCATTATAAGTATTACATGTATTATATTCACAGAACAAATAGTAACTATTTTAGGAGCAACAACTAGTTTGAAAGGATTAGCAGTGGAATATTTAAGATTTTATGCAATCTTTTGTATCCCTAACTTGATAGGAATAGTACTAAGTAGTTTTGTAAGAAATGATGGAAGGCCAAAGCTTGCCATGATATCAACAATTGCAGGAGCAGTAACTAATATTATCTTAGATTATATATTTATATTTAAATTTGGATTAGGCATAAAGGGAGCTGCAATAGCTACAGGCCTTGGTCAAATTATTACAGTATCTGTGTTATTGCCACATTTTATTATGAAGAAAGGTTATTTAACCTTTGGTAATGTAAAAATAAATAAAAGGGATTTAAAAGAATTTTGTTTAATAGGATTTCCGTCTTTTTTTGCTCAAGGAAGTTATTCAATAATGGTATTAATACATAATATTGTTTTAGTTATGTTTATTGGAGAAAAAGGAATTTCAGCCTATAGTATAATTAACTATATAACAACAAATATATATATGGTTCTTTATGGCTTGACTTTAGGAGTACAACCTCTTATTAGCTATAATTTTGGTAAAAAAGATGGAGAACAAATGCTAGGATTTTTCAAGATAACATGTATATCTTCAACAATAATTAGTGGTTTCTCTGTTATAATATGTTTTATATTTGGTCCAGCACTTATAGGTATATTTACAGCAGATCCTGTAATTGCAAATCTTGCATATATAGCGCTTAGAATAGCAAGTGTAAGTTATTTTGCCGTTGGAATAAATTTAAATACATTAGTTTATTTCCAAGCCTTAGAGATGCCAAAATACTCAAATTTAAGTTGTCTTTTAAGGTCTGTTATTTACTTGCCAATTTCACTAATGATACTTTATAAAGTCTTTGGAGCGAATGGAATTTGGGCAGGTACAATATTATCGGAAAGCCTTACATTTATAACTATAAGTATAGTCGCTAATATAAGAGTATCTACTAAAGAAGTATTAAGTGCATAAAATTTAGAATAGTAGAGGGCTGTCCAAAATTTAAGGATTTTGGACAGCCTATTTTTGAAATTTAGGATATAATAATAATGGGGTGAGAGTATATGGATACAAGATTCTCAATTGGTGAAGTATCTAAATTACATAATATTTCTATACAAACATTGAGGCATTATGACAAAATTGGATTGTTAAAGCCGGCCTATGTAAATGAAAAGAGTAAGTATAGATACTACTCAGTAAAACACTTTATAATTTTAGATTTGATAAAACAATGTAAAGCTATGGGGTTATCTCTAGATGAAATAAAAATACTAGTGAATAATTACACTTCCGTTAACTCTATTTTAGATATAATAACAAAGCAAAAAGAAATAGTAGAAGAAAAGATAAAAGAGTTAGAAAGCATAAAAAATAATATATGTTTCTTAGAGGATAGAATTCAAACAGTATTAAAAGAGGGAATAAATGAGCCTTTTATAAAATATTGTACTGAAAGAAAATTTATAAAATATAGTAATACCCATAGATATACAGAAGAATTTGAAATAAATCTATCTAAAACCTTAGGATATATTGAAAAAAAGTATGGAAGCACTAATAAAGAGTTAGTTTTTCCAACATCTTATGAAGACTTTAAAAATCAAGAAAAGTTAACTTATAATAATTTAATGATAAGTATAAATGAAAACATGGATATAGATGAAAAGAAAGTAATTACACTAAAATCAGGAAATTATATTACAATAAATTTTGATGATGATTATAAAGATACAAGTAAATATTACAGAAAGTTAGTTGAGTATATTGAAAAAAATAATATAATAGTTAGTGGAAGTTTTTATGAGATATATATAATGACAAGATGCGGGATAGATAAAGAAGAAAAAGCTTTAGGACAAATTCAAATTTTAATAGATGAGAATAAGTAATTTTAAATGACAATATAGGAGAGATAGCATGAAGAACATTTATTTAATTAGACATTGTAAGGCATATGGACAGCCAGCTGAGGCAGAGTTAACAGAGGTTGGTATAGAACAAGCATTAGAATTAAAGGACTATTTACTAAAGTATAGTATTAATTATATTGTATCTAGTCCCTATGTAAGGGCTATAAAGACAATAACACCTTTTGCAAAGCATTTAGGGTTAGAAATAAATATTGATGAAAGAGTAAAAGAAAAGTTATTACTACCTCATGTGGTAGATGATTACACACCTTATTTATTAGCAGCCTATGAAGATATGGATATAACCTTTCATGGAGGAGAATCTTCAAATGAAGCTACTAAAAGGGCCATTGAAGCTTTAACAGATATTTTAAAGTTGGAAGAGGAAAATGTAGCAATAGTCACCCATGGAGAGTTATTTTCTTTAATAATGAGGTATTTTGATAAGGTTTCAGGTTTTGATTTTTGGAAGAACTTAAGTAATCCAGATGTATATTTATTGAGATTTGAAACTAATGATATAGAAAGTATAGTAGATATTAAGAGAGTATGGAAGGCTTAGAATAAGATAAAAATTTTCTTTGAAGAAACATAATAGATTTTGTTAAAATAAACTCAATTAGATATAATCATAGATGAGGTGGTTAACTTATGAAAGAAAAGATTTTTATTATTGAAGATGAAGAAAAGATTAGAAGAGAACTAGGTACTTTTTTAAATAGATATGGATATGACATTATAACCTCTGATAATTTTGAGAACATAGTAGAGGAGGCTTTAGAGGCAGAACCTAATTTAATATTATTAGATATTAATTTACCATATTATGATGGATACTATATCTGTAGAGAAATAAGAAAAACCTCTAGCGTGCCTATTATTGTTGTAACTAGTAGAGATAGTGATATGGACGAATTAATGAGTATGAATTTAGGGGCTGATGATTTTATTACTAAACCATATAACACTGAAATATTATTAGCTAGGATTGCTTCAATTATTAGAAGAACTTATAGAAGTAATGATATGGAGATTTTTGATTGTAGAGGACTTAAATATAATCTTTCTACCAGTGAAATAGAGTTTGATGATAAAAAACAAGAATTAACTAAAAATGAAAGTAAAATTCTCTATACATTAATTAAAAGTAAGGAAAAGATAGTATCTAGAGATGAACTTATGAAATGTCTATGGCAATCTGATGAGTTTGTAGATGATAATACTTTAACTGTAAACATAAATAGACTAAGAAAAAAATTAGAGGAAATAGGAGCTGTTGGCTATTTACAAACTAAAAGAGGTCAGGGGTATATTTTATCTTAGAACATTAAAATAAGTTAAACCTAAAGGAAGGAAATTTTAATGAGTTTTAAAGAGTATATAAAAGAAAAAATTGTTTTTTTGATTATAAATGCAATAATTTTTCTATTTACAGGAATATTGTTAAAAGCATTAAAGGTAGATATCTATGCCATTTTTTTTGTGGAAGTTCTGAACTTTATAGGCTCATCCTTATTTTATATATATGATTATTTTACAAAAAGAAAATTTTATAATAATCTTTTGCAAGGCTTAAATAATCTAGATAAGAAATATCTTATTTCTGAAGTTATAGAGGAGCCTAACTTCTTAGAGGGAAGAATTTTATACGAAGTAATTCAAGAGACAGATAAGGCTATGAACGATGAAATATCTACATTAACCATTAAAAATAGTGAATATAAAGATTATATAGAGTTGTGGGTTCATGAAATTAAAACACCTATTGCATCTAGTAGATTAACCATAGAAAATAACCCATCTCCCATTACAAAGAGTATAGAGGAAGATTTAGATAAGGTAGAAAATTATATAGAGCAAGCTCTTTTTTATACTAGAAGTAATAATATAGAGAAGGACTATATGATTAGAGAAATAAGTCTTAAAAACTGTATTAATGCAACAATAAAAAGGAATGCTAGAGTTCTTATTGAGAAAGGAATTAAAATTGAAATTGATAATGTAGATAAAATCGTTTATGCGGATAGTAAATGGGTAGAATTTATATTAAATCAAATTATATCAAATTCTATTAAATATATGAAATTTCCTAAAAGTGTTAGAAAAAACTCATTAGGTGAAGAGCATAAAAAACAAGACACTATTAAAATATATTGCATAGAAAAGGAAGAGGACATTATTCTAAACATAGAAGATAATGGTATAGGTATTGGCGAAAGCTCTATTGGTAAAGTATTTGAAAAAGGGTACACCGGAGAAAATGGAAGAATCTTTGGAAAATCCACAGGAATAGGCTTATACCTTTGTAAAAATCTCTGCGAAAAATTAGGGCTTGGTATAAAGATAAGGTCTAAAGCTTATAAAGGTAGTACAGTATCTATCTTGTTTCCTATAAATAAAATGTTCATATTAAAAGATTAACCTAACAAAAACGTAAGATTTCTGTTAGGTTTTTCTATGGATGGATATTTTCTATACATGTAATATATAGGTATAGAGAACAGGAGGAAAGAAAATGAATAAAGAAGTATTAAAAGTAAGTAATATAGAAAAGTACTATGGAAGTAATGGTAATATAACTAAGGCCATAAATAATATTAGTTTCTCTGTGGAAGAAGGAGAATTCATAGGAATAATGGGGGCTTCAGGTAGTGGAAAAACAACTTTGTTAAACTGTATATCCACCATAGATAAGGTAACTAGTGGTCATATTCATATTGAAGGAAAGGATGTAACTTCAATAAATTCTAAGGGATTAGCTAGATTTAGACGAGAAAATTTAGGTTTTATATTTCAAGACTTTAATCTTTTAGATACCTTAACTGCCTATGAAAATATTGCATTAGCACTAACTATTGGAAAGGTAAATCACAAAGAGATTAATAGAAGAGTTGAAGAGGTTGCTAAGAGTTTAAATATAGAGGAAGTCTTAAATAAATATCCCTATGAAATGTCAGGTGGTCAAAAACAAAGAGTAGCATCAGCTAGAGCTATAATTACAAATCCATCTTTAGTTCTTGCAGATGAGCCTACAGGTGCTTTAGATTCAAAATCAGCAAAGATGTTACTAGAAAGCTTGGAGGAGCTTAATACTAATTTAGGAGCTACTATTATGATGGTAACTCATGACGCCTTTACAGCTAGCTATGCTAGTAGAATTCTGTTTATAAAGGATGGTAAAATATTTAATGAGTTAATTAGAGGAAAGGATTCAAGGAAGGAATTCTTTAATAAGATAATTGAAGTGGTAACTCTACTTGGAGGTGACCAAAGAGATGTATTTTAAATTAGCTGCTAGGAATCTAAAAAGAAGTTTTAAGGATTATACTATATATTTCTTAACTCTAGTATTTGGGGTATGTATATTTTACACCTTTAACTCCATTGAAGCTCAAAGTATTTTAATGGAAGTTAGTGAAATGCATAAAAATATGTTTCACTTAATAAGTAAAATTATGGGAGTAGCATCAATATTTATTTCTTTTATACTAGGTTTTTTGATAGTCTATGCCAATAATTACTTAATTAAAAGAAGAAAAAAGGAATTTGGAGTTTATATGACCTTAGGTATGGAAAACTCTAGATTATCCTCCTTATTATTTATAGAGACTATGATGATAGGAGTAATTTCTTTAGCATTAGGTCTTATATTAGGAATATTTTTATCACAAGGACTATCTGTAGTTACAGCAAAACTTTTTAAAGTGGATTTAACAGGGTTTAGGTTTATATTTTCTATGGACGCCTTTATAAAAACTATTCTTTGCTTCGGTGTTATATACCTTATAATTCTTATTTTTAACTCCATTATAGTAAGAAAAGTAAAACTAATAAATCTATTAACTTCTGCTAAGTTTAATGAAAAAATGAAAATAAAAAACATATGGACTTCTGTAGTTGTATTTATAATTAGTGTAATAACCATAGGAAGTGGATATTACATAGTGCTTAAAAATGGAATAGCTAGTTTTGATAAAAATATATTAATAGCCATTGCACTTGGAGCTGTAGGAACATTTCTATTTTTCTTTTCCCTTGCAGGATTCTTACTCAAGGTAGTTCAAAGTAGTAAGAAGTTTTATTTAAGAAATTTAAATATGTTTGTGTTAAGACAAATAAATAGTAAAATTAACACTACCTTTATATCTATGACCTTTATATGTTTAATGCTATTTGTAGCTATATGTACTCTTTCAGGAGGACTTGGAATTAGTACCGCTATGAATACTGAAATTGAGGATTTAACTCAATTCGATATGAGCTTTTGGGACAATGAAGGAGAAGATGTAGACACTGTGTTAAAAAAATATAATGTAGATATATCAAAATATGAAGATAACTATGTAAGCTATAAGGAATATGATAGTGGAGTTAACTATAGAGATTTTTTAAGTGAAAAAGGCTTAGAAGATGGAAATAACTATTATCCTGTATTTAAGAATTTACCAATTAGTGTTATGAAGGTATCGGATTTTAATAAAATAATGAAAATGTTAAATAGAGAAGAAGTAAAACTTAAGGCTGGAGAATATGCGGTCTTTGGAGATATAAGCGATATGATTAAAAATTTACAAGAAACTGTAGATAGTGGAAAAGAAATTACTATAGGTGGTAATAAACTAAAACCATATCATGGTAATGTTTTAGAGGTAGTAACTTATTCTTCTATGATGAAGCAAAATTTTTGTGTATTTTTAGTAGAGGATTCTATAGTAGAGGGTCTAACTCCCACTAGGGGATATTTGAATTTGAACTATAGTGGGGATGGTAGTGAGATAAGAGAAGCTTTAGATGTTAATATTAGAGAATATAATGGCAATGATGATTTAAATACTAGATATATTACTAAGGAAGAAATTAAGGAGCAGTCTACAGGACTAGGAGCTTTAGCATCATACCTTGCCATATACATGGGAATTATATTCCTAATTACTTCAGCAGCGGTATTAGCCCTTCAACAGTTATCAGAATCTGCAGATAACACAGAAAGATATAATCTTCTAAGAAAAGTTGGAGTAGATGAATCTATGATAAATCACTCTGTATTAACCCAAGTAGCAATTTACTTTATGATGCCCTTATCCTTAGCTATAGTTCACTCTATAGTAGGATTAAAATTGGCTTCAGATATAGTAGCTATATTTGGAGGTGCAAGCATGGTGGATCATATAGTAGTTGCATCGGTGGTATTAGTAATAGTTTATGGTGGATACTTCTTAGCCACCTATTCTGGAAGTAAAAAAATGATTAAAGGAAATTAATAAAAAGTTTAAACTTTATAATATATTAGTATAGTAAACTACTTCAAATTAAATAGAATTTGAGGTAGTTTCTTTTTAATGTATAGATATATATAATAGAATATGTTACCATATAAGCTATAAAATTCAATTATATTTAATAGAAAATCTTTTTTAAAAGAAATAATTTGAGGAGCTTGTTGATTAGACAGAACAGATAATATTATCTTTATTCTATTAAGGAGGGGAAATTGTGAATGAATCATATTGGAATGGGAGATTGGATTTTTTAAAAGCTATACGTACTGGATGGTGTAATAATGATTATATAGAATTCCTTGTAGAGAAGGTTTGGAAAATTAGTAAGCCTGTAAATATCATTGATTTTGGTTGTGGCTTTGGATATGTTGGATTACTATTATTGCCCATATTACCTAAAGGAAGTACATATACAGGTATTGATATTAGTGATACTCTCTTAGATGATGCAAAAGACATTTTTGCAAATTCAGGCTATATAACAAAATTTATAAAGGCAGACTTGAATGAGTATATACCAACTGAAGATTATGATATAGCTATATCGCAAGCAGTATTAAGACATATTCCAAATACAAAGAATATTCTTGATAAAATGATACAATCAGTTGTAAGTGGTGGTTTAGTTGTTTGTATGGAAGCAGACCTAGAAATAGAAAAGACAGGTCAATATTTTAGTGGATTAGATTACACTGAACTTGGAATTATACATTTACATCGAAAAATGTATAAGAAGGAATTAGAAAATGGAGGTAGAGATTATAGAGTTGGTGTTAAAATTCCTGAAATTATGCAAGAGTTAGGATTATATAATGTTGATGTGCGAATGAATGATAGGGTTAAATTTATTAATCCCCATGGTAATAAAGAAGAACATGATAAACAATTTGATGCAATTACTACTGCTTGGAGTTGGAATAAACAGCTATCAGAGAATGAGAAGGTTGACTATATAAATTCTCTGATAAATAGAGGATTAAGTGAGCAGGAAGCTAAAGTATTCGTAGATGGTGAGTCAAAAATAAGTGAATATGTTATGAGTAATAAAGATAGTGCATATATTATTCAAACGCCATGTATACTTATATCTTATGGTACGAAGTAGGAGGTATTTTATGAAGATAAAAAAATAATAAAATCCTATAAGTTTAGTACAATTATATTATCTATAGTGTGCATATTTTTAATTTATTCCTTAATCAACATGAAGCATAGAGAAAATGTGCATATTTTAAAAAATTTTAATTATGGATTGGATAGTATCCATTATATTCTGGAAGATTATAATAAAAAAATCTATAATGAAGATAATGTTAATAGCAAGATTGATACTGTAAAAAGAACAATATTGAAGATAGATTTGTGTAGTGAGAGTTTAGATTATGGAATTATTAATAAAAAATTTAATAGACCAATAGAGGGATTTGTTTCTAAATTAATTGCAATTGATTATGATAAGTTAAAAGAAAACCCTGATTATTTAAATCAGGTATTAGAATTTTTAAATGAAGCTTATCTTGTATCTTCTAAAATTCATAAAATACCCCTAGAAGATTTTTATGAAGATAAGATGCTGGATATTTTTAGACTAGAATTAAGTGATGAAATAACAAATTACCTAAATAAAATGAATTCTCTAAAAATGTAAAAGTAGCTAGGTTTGCATCAATACAAACCTAGCTACTTTTATATTGAGATATTAAAGAATTTTAGCTACTAATACTATTATATAAGAAGCTGGTATAAGCAGTGGAAGAGCTGCGAAGGTTCCAATAGTTTTACTTCCTATCATGGCAATAACACAGCTACGAAAATCTTCTTCAGGACACTTACCGTCTATTACATCATCAGTCATAATGGATAGTTGTGGATCTATAAAAATAGACATTAGGATTGTAGCAAATCCATTTATTACTGAGGATAGGGTTATACAAGTTGCTCTTAACTCAGGAACTATGGTACCAGCATAAATTGGTGCTAAGGCTCCTACAGTTAATATTGCAACTGCAATTATATTATAAATTATTATTTTTAAAGGTAACTTTTTAAAATTAATTTTAGTTACACTTTCTTTCACTGGAATTGAAATACAGTCCCTCATATAATGGACACCTGCCTTTGAAAAACTGTGCATAATTAGCTTGGGTATAGATTTATCAATAGAAAATCTGATGACACCTTTATAAAATAATCTTTGAAAAGTAGGAATTAAAAAGGCGCCTACTAGGGTAGCTATACCAGAAACTATTATAATTAACTTAAAAAGGTTTAATACATCACTTCCACCTGTACTATTCTCAACAAACTTTGTTAGTAAAGGAGCTTGGAAGGTTAAGGCTGTTCTTGATACTAAAGATAATATATTAAATACAGCAAAGGTTATTGCTATTTTACCTGTTCTAACACCTACAAGTCTTACAGAGTAAGCTAATGTTCCTATTATGGCAATTATAAAATTCAAAACTAAAACAATTATAATTTGAGTACTCAAAGTTATTCCTCCGTTCCATTTTCAAATATATCTATATTTTTACAACAATTAGAAATGTATTAATAGTATATAACATATTCAGAAATAAAACTAGGTTATTCAATTATTATAAGAAGCACTAGGGAGAGGAAAATTCATATAAATATTTTCTAATATAACTTCACATATTGTTGACAAGCTCCAAGATGGTGCTATACTAGGTGTATATACAGATGTATAGTTACGTGACGGAGGTGTGTAAAATTTGGGTTTAAAAGAAGACATATTAAAGTTAAAAAAAGAGAAGAATACTTTAGTTTTAGCTCATCTTTATGAAAAAGCAGAAATACAGGAAGTTGCAGACATAGTAGGAGACTCATATTTTTTAAGCAAGAAAGCTATGGAAAGTTCTAAAGATATAATAGTATTTTGTGGAGTAAAATTTATGGCTGAGAGTGCCAAAATATTATCACCTAATAAAAGAATATTAATTCCAGTAAATGATACTACATGTCCAATGGCAGATATGGCTACAGTAGATAAATTAAAAGCTATGAAATTAAGAAATCCTAAAGCAAAGGTAGTAACATATATAAATTCAAATGGAGATATTAAAGCGTTATCTGATGTTTGTGTTACATCATCCTCTGCTAAGGTAATTTTAAATAATATAGAGGAAGAAGAAATAATATTCCTTCCAGATAGAAATCTAGGTAGTTATTTGCAAGAAAATATACAGAACAAGAAGTTTATACTTTATGATGGGTTTTGTCCAGTTCATGAGAGAGTTGAAGAGGAAGAGGTTTTAACTTTAAAGAATAGGTATCCAAATTTTAAGGTGCTAGTTCATCCAGAGTGCTCTAAAAAAGTAAGAGATTTAGGAGATTTTATAGGAAGTACTTCTGAACTTATAGATTATAGTGTTCAAGATGGAACTAATGGATTTATAGTAGTAACAGAGGAAGGCGTTCTTTATCAGATGAAAGAAAAAAGTCCCAATAAAACCTTTATCCCTATAGAAAGTGGAATGATTTGTCCCAATATGAAAAAAATATCAATGAAAGATTTATATAATTGCTTAATTAATGAGGAGTTTGAAGTGCATATTGAAGAGGAGCTAAGATTGAAAGCTCATAAATCTTTAGAAAATATGCATCTTCTATCTAATAAGTAAAATGAATAAAAAATATGATGTATTAATTATAGGGACAGGTATTGCAGGACTTTACACTGCTTGTAATTTGAAGGATAATCTTAGAGTTTTGATAATAACTAAAAATAAGTTAAGAGATTGCAATAGTTATTTAGCTCAAGGTGGCATTTCAACCCTAAGGGATATTGGAGACAAGGAAGCTTTTATAGAGGATACTTTAAAAGCTGGCAATTATAAAAATAAATTGGAGGCTGTTACTCAGATAGTTGAAAATTCTACTGATAATATTAATAGATTATTGAGTTTGGGAGTAGATTTTGATAAGGATATTGATGAATTAAACTATACTAGAGAAGGTGGTCATAGTAAGTTTAGAATAGTGCATTCTAAAGATGAAACAGGTAAGGAAGTAATTGAAAAACTAATAAATTATGTTTCTAGTAAAGAAAATATAACTATATTGGAAGACACTACATTACTAGATATAATTCAATATAAAAATAGATGTATAGGTGGAATTATAGAACGCTCAAGTGATATTATAACTATTAATGCTAAGGCTACAGTATTAGCTACCGGTGGCATTGGGGGGATTTTTAATTCTACAACAAATATAGAAACTATCACAGGTGATGGACTTAGCATTGCATTAAAGCATAATATTCTTATGAAGGATATATCCTATCTTCAACTTCATCCCACTGCATTATATGAAGAAGAAGTAAGGGGGCGAAAGTTATTACTATCAGAATCTCTTAGAGGAGAAGGGGGAGTAATAAGAAATGCATTGGGAGAGAAATTTGTAAATCCTTTACTACCTAGAGATATAGTTTCAAGAGAGATTTTAAAGGAAATATGCAAGACTCCACAAACACCCTATGTTTTTTTAGATATGACTAATAAATCTAAGGAGTTTTTAATAAATAGATTCCCATATATTTATGAGCAATGTTTAAAACGTGGTTATAGGATGGAGAAGGATTTATTACCAATTGCTCCAGCTCATCATTATTGCATGGGAGGAATTCAGGTTGATTTGAATTCAAAAACATCTATGAAAGATTTATATGCTATAGGAGAAGTTAGTTGTACTGGGGTACATGGTAGCAATAGACTAGCTAGTAATTCTTTATTAGAGGGCTTAGTTTTCAGTAGAAAGGCAGCACAGCATATTAATTTACTTGTAGATGAAGGTGATGATAAACTAAGTGGAGAATTAGTTGAAAGAATTAATCTTAAGGCTATAAGTGATGTTAAAAATGCAAATGAAGAATATAAGTATAAGTTTATTAGTTATTTGAAGGGAAAGGTAAATGGTGAATATGTTAAACTTTTTAATTGTTGATGATATTATTAAGAGGGCTTTAAAAGAAGATAGTCCCTATGGGGATGTAACTGTATCAGCTATAGTTTCTCCTCTAGAAAGAGCTGAGGTTGATTTAATAGCTAAAGAGGATGGGATAATTTGTGGATTGGATATTTTTAAAAGGGTATTTGAAATCTTAGGAGAAGTTGAAGTGAATCTGTTTGTTAAAGATGGAGACTTAGTTAAGAATACTATGGTTATCGGTAAAGTAACAGGAAACGCCGGCAATATATTAGTAGGAGAAAGAATAGCCCTCAATTTACTTCAAAGAATGAGTGGTATTGCTACATTAACCAACAAATATGTAAAGAAGCTAGAGGGAGCTAATACAAAAATATTAGATACTAGAAAAACTACACCTAATTTAAGGGTACTTGAAAAGTATGCAGTTAAAATTGGAGGAGGAGTAAATCATAGATTTTCCTTATCCGATGGAATACTAATTAAAGATAATCATATTGGATATGCAGGTGGCATAAAGGAAGCCATTGAGCTCGCTAAAAAGAATTCTTCTTTTGTAAGAAAAATAGAAGTTGAAACTGAAACTAAAGATCAGGTTTTAGAGGCGCTAGAAGCAGGGGCCGATATAATTATGCTTGATAATATGAGTCCAGACTTAGCAAGGGATATGGTTAAACTAATTAATGGAAGATCATTAACAGAGTGCTCAGGAAATATCACCTTAGATACTGTTACAGACTACGGCAAAACAGGAGTAGATTATATTTCCTCTGGAGAATTAACCCATTCTGTAAAAGCCTTTGATATTTCATTAAAAAACTTTAGAAAAATATAAATATAAAATGATATAATTGTTTTAAATATGATTACTATGTTGAAATATATGGTAATCATATTTTTTAAGTTAATATATTTAATAAATATTAGTAGGACAAAGGAAAGGACAATACATGAGGATTAATAAATTATTTAGTAATCTTGGAATTTGCTCAAGAAAAGAGACTAATAGGCTTATAGAAGAAGGAAGAGTAAAAGTAAATGGAGAACTGTCTATTCCTGGGCAGTGGGTAGAACTAGAGGATGAAATTTTAATTGATGATAAGCCTATCATAGCTAAAAAGAAAATTTACATAGCTTTCAATAAGCCCATAGGAGTTACATGCACTGCAGCTAGTGATGTGGAAAATAACATCATTGATTTTATAAACTATGAAGAATATATATTTCCAATAGGAAGATTAGATAAAGAATCTCATGGACTAATTCTCATGACTAATGATGGTGAACTAGCGAATAAAATATTAAATTCAGATAATTACCACGAAAAGGAATATGAAGTAAAAGTAGATAAACCTATAGATGATAATTTTCTTAGGAATATGTCTGCAGGAGTATATATACTAGGAGAAAAAACTAGACCTTGTAGCATCATAAAAGTAGATGAATGTACATTTAAAATTATATTAACTCAAGGACTAAATAGACAAATTAGGAGAATGAGTAAGGCATTAGGATATAATGTGGTAGATTTAAAAAGAATAAGAATTTGTTCTATAAATATAGAAGGCATAGAAGAAGGTATGTGGAGGTATCTTACTGAGGAAGAAGTTATGGGCTTAATGACATCAAAGAAGTAATATATTTCCTAATGTATATGCTATAACTTGGAAACTTTTGTTGCAATATTAATAAAAAATTTATATAATATTAATAGAAAATGTAAAAAATAAAATAATATTAAACATTAAGGGGGTAAAAAGGATGTTTTGTAAAAATTGTGGGAAAGAAATAGACAATAATGCAGAAATATGTCCACTGTGTGGAGTAAGAGTAAAAGAAGTCAAATCGGGAGCTGTAGATAATCCATCTCATTTAGCAGGTGTTGCATCATGTTGTTTTCCGGTAGTAGGAATAATTTTATATTTCTTATGGAAAGATGAAAAGCCAAAGTCAGCAAAAGTACTTTGTTACTGGATGATAGGTGGAGTAGTAGCTTGGATAGTATTCTATATTTTATGCGTTGTTATAGGATTTGCATCAGAAGCAATGTATTACTATTAAAATCAAATGAAATCTATAGATAAGTTGCTACATTATATATTTCTGTGTCATAGAATACCTGAAAGATCTTTTTTTTATAAGGGAAAACAGTTTCCAATATGTGCAAGATGTACTGGAATATTTATAGGATATTTATTTGGAATTATATATATTATATTTTCTAAAAAACCGCATCTTTTAATTGAAATTTTACTTATCATGCCATTGGCTATTGACGGCATTGGGCAATTTTATGGTTATTGGACAAGTAATAATATAAGAAGGTTAATAACTGGAATTTTTGCAGGTATTGCTACCATAGGATTTTTAAGAACTGCTATAGTTCTAGGGCTTAATACTGGAAGATACATATTTAAATTAATTACTATGTAAAAAGACATTCTAAATTTTAGAATGTCTTTTTTAAAATTATAACAATATTATATAGAATACCTAAATTAAATTAGCTAATAATAAGTAAATAAATATTTATAATAAGGATGTTAGTGTCATGTATAATAAACTAGTAAAGAAATTCAATATAAATACATATTCCATGATAAAGCATGGCTCAGTAGCTGTAATAACTCTATTTGGAGTAGGTATATTATTTGGAGTAAAGAATATAATGATTGCTTTTCCAATAGCTCTTACTTCAACAGTTATGGGAAGACAAAATTTTCAGGTTAAGACCTTTAATAAAGCAATTAAAATAATCCTTATTGATTTAATCATTGTTTTAACAGCATATTTTTCATCCATGAATATATTTTGGGGGATACCTATAAACTTTTTTGCTATTTTTCTTATAATGTATACTATCGTATCACCCTATGATTTAACTTTTTACAAACCCTTTATAATGTTATATGTATTTACTCAATATGCACAGGTATCATTAGGAGAACTTCCCTTTAGAGTTTTATCTGTAATCTTTGGAGTTTTAATAGTAGTAGGAGCAAGCTATATAAATAGAGTAAATGAAAGATCTGTTTTAGGAAAAAGTATGCAAGAGGCCTTTATTTTAATAAATAATCAATTTAAAAATATCTTAAAGGAAGAGTATGATCATACCATAGAAGATAAATGTTCTAAAATAATGAGAGATATTGCTTATAAAGTATATGTAACAAGGCATAGAAGATATTTGACCACTAATTTAGGAAAGGTTCAATTTCAAATATTTATCAATGTAGAATACTTTAATTTATATATGATTCAACTGTATGGAGGTATTAAAAATCTAAGTATTTCCAAGGAATATGTAGAAAAGTTAAAAGAAATAGTAGAAGCTATAATAGAGTTATGCAAAGATAATATAGAGTTTCAAACTATAAAAGAATCTACTGATAACTTTATAAAAGAGTGGAGTAAAGGTGAAGAATACCATTTAGAGATATCCCTAATACTAGAAAACCTTCTTGGTAGTATTAAGGAATTGAACTCCATAGAAAAAACAGGTTCTAATAAGGTATATAAAGAGTGGGCTAGAGCTGACATAGATAAAACTAGAGTAACCTTTAAAGAATATTTCAGACCTAACACTATAAGGTTTAAATTTGCTATTAGAATGGCAATAACTCTTACTATAGCATTACTAGTAGGAGGGTTTTTAGGATTTTATAAAATAATATGGGCAGCAATAACAATAATGTCTATTATGCAACCTTATTATGAAGATACCATTAAAAAGGCTAAAGACAGAGTTATAGGGAATATATTAGGAATTCTATTTACAGGTGTACTTATTAATGTGGCAGATTCTCAAATAATTACCTTGGGAATTTTAGTTATATCTCTTTATCTAATCTACGCCTTTAAGGAATACTATAAAATATCACTATTTGCAGCTATGGCATCTATATGTATAGCCTCATTAACAGAAAATATAAATGTATTGATTTTATATAGAATAGTATACGTGATTATAGGGGTAGTTGTGGTGGTTATAGTGAATAGAGTTGTTTTCCCATATAGACTAAAGGATGGAGTAGAACAACTTATAGATAAAATTGCTAGGTTGAATAAAAAGCTTATAGAAGATAGTATGGAATTTTTACAAAGTAATAAGCAGATTCATGAAATAAGGGATTTGATTATCCATTCTACGCTTTTATGTCAAAAACTATATATGAGAAATCTTCAATACAATGATGATGAGATTAATAAATTTATAGCTATTAATAATAAATATGTGATACAGGTAGGATATAAGGTATTAATAGTATATGGGAAAAATGAAAATGTTAAAAAGGAAAATATAAAATCTATATTGAATCTATACGAAGACTTTAATAATAATATACGGCATATGTAATGGTAATATAAAATATAGATTAAAGAAAAATATAAAGGAGTTAACAAGATGAAAAGGATTGTATTAGCAGGAGGATGCTTTTGGGGTGTAGAAGAATTTTTTTCTAGAATTCACGGTGTAACAAATACAGAAGTAGGATATGCCAACGGTAGAACAGCAAATCCTACCTACGAAGATGTGTGCTACGGGAATACATATTTTGCAGAAGTATGTGTGATAGATTATGATGAAAGTATAATTTCCTTAGAGGAAATACTAAATAAATTTTGGGGAATAATAGATCCAACCGCACTGAATAGACAGGGAAATGATATAGGAAGTCAATATAGAACTGGAGTTTATTATGTTGATAAATTAGATGAAGAAATAATTCGAAGAAATATAGAAAAAATACAGAAAAACTATATAAAGAAAATAGTTACAGAAGTAAAAACTTTAGAAAATTATTATAGAGCAGAAGAATATCATCAAAAGTATTTAAAGAAAAATCCTAATGGATATTGCCATATAAAATTAGATTAATAATAGGTTCAATGCAGTATTTCTACACTGTATTGAACCTTTATGTTACTATTAAGTATATAAATTTAAAATCATAGCGTGTTATAAAGGAGAGTTAATCATGGGATGGATTGAAGATATAAAAAATTATATTCCATATAATGAGGAAGAGGCACAGGATAAAAATGTAGCTTTATTAAGTATAAGTAAATTTAATAATTTGTTAACTAGAGAAAATCCATTAATTCATGTAACCAGTTCAGGATATATTGTTAATAAAAATAGAACTAAAGTTTTAATGGTTCATCATAATATTTATAAAACTTGGTGTTGGACAGGTGGACATGCTGATGGGGATGAAGATTTACTTCATGTAGCAATAAAGGAAGCAAAGGAAGAAACAGGAGTAGAAGATATAAGAGCTATTACTCCAGAGATATTATCTCTAGATATATTAGAGGTTATTGGACATTTTAAAAGAGGTAAATACGTCTCAGCCCATCTTCATTTATCTCTTGCATATTTGCTAGAAGCTGATGAAGAGGAAAAAGTTAAAATTAAAGAAGATGAAAATAGTGGTGTTAAATGGCTTCCTATTGATGAAATTCACAAACATAGTAATGAGCCTAATATGATAAAATTATATGAAAAATTTAATGATAAAATAAAAAGTAGAGGATGGTAATGAAAAATGGATAATTAGTTATAAGTGCATTTAAGATAGTAATCCTTTTGTATATAATAAAACTAAGAGATTAAATAGGTGAAGAGCATTAATTAACATATACATTATAAGCACTAAATTAGCAGTGATATTTGAAATGAAAAGCCCTTTTAAGGTTGCGCCTTTAAGTCTATAGTTCCAGTAAAGGATAACTAATAATACTATAGATATTTTTAAAAAGAAACATAGAGGAAAATTAGTCACAATGACTTTTGCAATAGCATTAGCCTCGTAAAATATACCACTGTACTTACCCACAAAGAGCCAAGTAAAAAGCAAATCACTAATATTTAAAAAAAGAATAAAGAGTAATTTTTTTCTTATAGGCTTTGAAGTTGTAACTTCTGATTTAGTTGTAAATTTAATAAAATTCATAAAATAACACCTCACAAAGAAATATATCCATTTTATGTTAAAATATGCCATTATATTAAAAGTTTATGTGAGTTACAACTTATATCGTAGAATAAATAGTTCTATGCGATAATGTAAAGGTGTATCAACATAGTTTGTATATTTTATCACTGTAATTTTCAACAGAATCTTTCAAATATAGTGTTGACATATCCACTTTATAAAATATATAATAGTAAAAACATACAATGGTAAAAATAAATATAATTTAATTTGATGATAAGGAAGAGTAGTTTAATTTAGCTTTGATAAAGAGAGCTGGGGATGGTGGAATCCTAGCATGAAGGAATTAGATGAATGGACCTTTGAGAAATAAGGGGAAATTATTGGTGAGAGTACCTGATATCGTAGGCTACACGTTATAGTAGATAGAGTATGTAAGTACTTGAAATTAAGAGGCATATTGATAAATTTGTATTAGTGTATTTATCAATAGCAATTTAGGTGGCACCACGGAAGTATCTCCGTCCTATTTTTATAGGACGGAGTTTTTTTATCTTTTTATTGTTGTATGGAAGTATTTGATTGTTTTAGGTGGTGGTATGTATGAAGTGAAAGTGCGAAGAATTAAAAGCTAAACTTAATATATTTAATGAAAATTATAGAAATAATTTTGGAGAGAAGGAGATTTTATCATGAAAGGATATTTTGGTAAGTATGGCGGAGCATTTGTTTCAAATGAGGTGAAAAAAGCTTTAAATGAGTTAGAAGAAGCTTTTGAAAAAGCTATTGAAGATAAGGACTTTATGAGGGAGTATAATTACTATTTAAAGGATTATAGTGGCAGAGAAACACCCTTATATTTTGCTGAGAACCTAACAAAGTTTTGTGGAGGCCCTAAGGTATATTTGAAAAGAGAAGATTTAAATCATACAGGAGCACATAAAATAAATAATGTTTTAGGACAAATTCTATTGGCTAAAAGAATGGGAAAAAATAAAGTGATTGCAGAAACGGGAGCTGGTCAGCATGGAGTAGCTACAGCAACTTTAGCTGCAAAATTTGGAATGGAATGTGAAATTGTAATGGGAGAGGAAGATATAAAAAGACAAGAGCTCAATGTATTTAGAATGAAAATATTAGGAGCAAAAGTTACTCCAGCAACTAGTGGCACTAAAACATTAAATGATGCAGTGAATGAAGCTTTAGAAAAATGGGTAAATAATATTTCAGATACTTTTTATGTCCTTGGTTCCGCTGTGGGACCTCATCCTTATCCAAAAATTGTTAAGGAATTTCAGAAAATAATTGGTGAAGAGGCTAGAAAACAAATATTGGAAAAGGAAAATAAACTTCCCAATTATGTAGTTGCATGTGTTGGAGGAGGAAGTAATGCCATTGGAATTTTTACAGCTTTCCTAGAAGATAAAGATGTTAATCTTATTGGAGTAGAGGCAGCAGGCTTTGGAGTAGAAACAGAAATGCATGCAGCTACAATAACAAAAGGAAAAGAGGCTATCATTCACGGTATGAATACCCTTGTATTAAAGGATGATAGTGGAGATATTAAGGAAGCTTATTCTATTTCCCCTGGGCTTGACTATCCAGGAGTTGGACCTGAACATGCATTTTTAAGTGAGATTGGTAGAGCAAACTATAAATATATTACAGATGATGAGGCTATAAAAGCTTTTATGCTTTTATCAAAGTTAGAGGGAATAATACCTGCAATTGAAAGTGCTCATGCCATTGCCTATACTATTAAACTAGCAAAAACCCTACAGAAAAATGAAGTCATAGTAGTAAATCTTTCAGGTCGAGGGGATAAGGATGTGTCTGCTGTAAATAAACTTCTTAATTAGTATGATTTTAACTGTTATAAATTTAATCATCTAATTTAAATTGAAAATCCTTTATTTAAAGTATGAAAACTTTACCTAGTTTCCTATATAAATATTTATATAGGAAACTAGGTAAATATAAAACTATTTAAATAGTTGTTTTATTCATGCGGGTTTGAGGAGTCTTTGATTTTCAAAAACATTAATAAATTATATTAAGCCACCTCTCATTGAGCTATATTTTTTTGTGTAATAACCCTTATTATCTACAATTTTCTTTATGGCATATAAGAATTTATCAATTTCATCTATTGTATTGTAAATACCAAAACTAATTCTAACCATACCAGGCTGAATATCCTTAGATGCAAGAGTCATTTCTTCTATCATAGATTTAGGAATTTTTAAAAGCCTTTGTAGATATGGATGAGCACAGAAACATCCACTTCTTACAGCAATGCCAAATTCATAGGCTAGTATTTTAGCCACTATAGTATGGTGTATTCCTTCTATATTAAATGGAATAATACTAACTTTATTTTGAAAATCGGAATAATTACTATATATTTTTACTGAATGTATAGATTGAAGATGTTTTGTAGTATATACAGTTAAATATTTTTCATATTCATCTATATTAGACATTCCAATTTTTGAAAGCTCATTTATAGCAGCACCTAAAGTTATTGAACCAATAAGGTTTGGGGAACCAGCTTCTTCCTTATCAGGGGAAGCGGTCCATATTACTTTATCGTGAGATACAAATTTAATGGTTCCTCCGCCGGTATGGTCAGGTTCATACTCATTAAAAAAATCTTTAGGTCCAATTAATACACCACAACCAAAGGGTGCATACATCTTATGTGCTGAAAAAGCAACAAAGTCAATAGGTCCTAAAGGGAGTTGAAGGCCTATAGAAAATTTACTATGAGGAATCAGTTGAGCTCCGTCCACTAAAATTTTAGCTCCATAACTATGAGCTAAATTTGCTATGGTATATATAGGATTTTTAATACCAGTAACATTTGAAGCTCCGGTTATTGCAACTAAAGAAATTCTTCCATTATATTGTTCTAGTTTAGACTTTAAATCATTCATATCTAAATAACCTTCATCATCTACTTCTATATATTTCACTTCAAAGTTTTTTCTCCATGGTAGATCATTAGAATGATGCTCCATAGAAGTGGATAGAATAATTGACTCCTTATCTTGATTAGCTAATATACCAGCTAGCTTATTTATAGCTTCAGTACAGTTTTTTACATATATAACATCCATCATATCACTATAATCATTAATGAAAAATTTCACAATTTCCCTTGAAGTTTCATACATATAGGTGGATAACTGAGATTTATATCCATCTCCTCGATGTATTGAGGAGTAATAAGGAGAAAAATTTACCACTTCATCAATTACAGATTTTAATGGAGGCGTTGTAGCTGCATTATCGAAATTGATACCTATGCAATATGATTTATCTATCAATGGGACTTTAATATCTACTCCATAAACTAAGTCTCGATATGGATTATCCCTAAAGTTACTCATTTTTTACCTCCTTAATTAAATAGTTGTTATTATATAATATTAAAGATATATTTTATTGGTGCAGATATTAAAAGAATAGTTGACATAAATACTCTGATTTGATATTATTAAACCATAGTAAAGTACTCAACATTAAGGAATGATTTTTATGAAGTTATCAACTAAGGGAAGATACGGGGTTAAAGCTATGGTTGACCTAGCTATTAACTACGGAAAAAGCCCTATATCTATTAAGAGTATTTCAAGTAGACAAAATATTTCAGAATATTATCTTGAACAGTTATTTTCTGTGTTAAGAAAAGCAGAGCTAATAAAGAGTATAAGAGGAGCCAATGGAGGATACATTCTAGCCAAGGATCCAAAAGAAATTACAGTATACCAAGTATTAGAGGTGCTAGAAGGACCTATCGAAATTTCAACCTGCTTAGATAGTGATGGCTGCAATAATATTGATTGTTGCGCAACTAGAATAGTATGGAAAAAAATTAAGGATAGCATTGATTCTGTAACAATGGCAATAACTTTACAGGATATTGTAGACGATTATTCTAACATATTGAAAATTAAAGGAGTGAACCTAAATGAATAAAACAGTTTATATGGATTATGCGGCAACAACATACACAAAACCAGAAGTATTAGAGGATATGATACCTTACTTTACGGAGTTTTATGGTAACCCATCATCTATATATTCGATTTCAAGGGAAACTAAAAAAGCTATAGATAAAGCAAGAAATAGAATAGCAAAAGCTATTAATGCGGATCCAGCAGAGATATATTTCACTGGTGGTGGATCAGAAGCAGATAACTGGGCAATTAAGGGAATAGCCCTTGCTAACAAAAATAAAGGAAATCATATTATAACTACTAAAATAGAGCATCATGCTGTACTTCACACTTGTGAATATCTTGAAAAACAAGGATTTGAAGTAACTTATTTGGATGTAGATGAAGAAGGGTCTATTAGATTAGAAGAACTAAAAAATGCTATAAAGCCAAGTACTATATTAGTGACTATAATGACTGCCAACAATGAGATTGGAACTGTACAACCTATTAAAGAAATAGGCGCTATATGTAAAGAAAGAAAAGTTTTCTTCCATACAGATGCAGTTCAAGCTATAGGTCATATAGATATGGATGTTAAAAATATGGATATAGATGCACTATCTCTATCAGGACATAAAATTTATGGTCCTAAAGGTGTTGGAGTTTTATACCTAAGAAAAGGCATAAAAATTCACAACTTGGTTCATGGTGGAGCTCAAGAAAGAAACAGAAGAGCTGGAACGGAGAACGTAGCTGGAATAGTTGGATTAGGAAAGGCTATAGAGCTAGCTATGGAAAATTTAACTGAAGAAAAAGAAAGATTAACTTATTTAAGAGATAAGCTTATAAAGGGATTACTAGAGATTCCATATTCTAAACTTAATGGTTCTGTAGGAGATAGAAGACTGCCAGGAAACGTAAATATTAGTTTTGAATTTATAGAAGGAGAGTCAGTACTTTTAATGCTTGATGCTAAAGGAATATGTGCATCAAGTGGAAGTGCTTGCACATCTGGATCTTTAGATCCATCTCACGTATTATTGGCTATAGGACTTCCTCATGAAGTTGCCCATGGTTCATTAAGACTTACAATGGGTGCTAAAACAACTGAAGAAGAAGTAGATTATGTAATAGAAACTGTACCTGCAATAGTACAAAGGCTTAGAGATATGTCACCATTATATGACAGTTTCTTAAATGGAAAAATTAAAAGTTTTTTTAACAAGGAGGACAAATAATTATGATATATAGTGAAAAAGTAATGGATCATTTTACAAACCCAAGAAACGTTGGAGAAATAGAAAATGCTAGCGGAATTGGAGAAGTTGGGAATGCTAAATGTGGAGATATAATGAGGGTTTATTTAAAAGTTGAAGATGAGAAAATCGTAGATTGTAAATTTAAGACTTTTGGATGTGGATCTGCCATAGCATCTTCTAGTATGGCTACAGAGCTAATAAAAGGAAAAACTTTAGATGAAGCGTGGACACTTACAAATGTAGCTGTAGCAGAAGCTTTAGATGGACTTCCACCAGTTAAAATGCATTGCTCAGTTCTTGCAGAAGAAGCTATTCATAAAGCTATAAATGATTACAGAGAGAAACAAGGATTACAGCCTTGGGATTACGAAGAACATGATGATATACATGATCAAGTTCATGGAGAATAGGTGTGATACTTAGATGAAGAAAAAAGTTGTAATAGGGATGAGTGGAGGCGTTGACAGTTCTGTAGCAGCATATCTTTTAAAAGAACAAGGATATGATGTCACTGGAATAATGATGAAGTTATCTCCAGATAATCCTGAATATGCAGAAAATGAAGGTGGTTGTTGTTCTCTTTCAGCAGTTAATGATGCAAGACGAGTAGCAGATGTTTTAGATATACCCTTCTATGTTATGAATTTTAAAGCTCCTTTTAAAGAGCATGTAGTAGACAATTTTATAGAGGAATATTTTAGTGGGAGAACCCCAAATCCTTGTATAGAATGTAATAGAAAAATTAAGTTTGAAGAATTTTTGAGAAAAGTTCAAGGGCTAGGCGCTGATTATATTGCTACTGGGCATTATGCTACTATAGATTTCAAAGATGGAAGATATAGATTAAAGCGTTCAGAAGATGATAGAAAAGACCAAACTTACGCCCTATATACTCTAACACAAGATCAATTGGCACATACATTGATGCCTTGTGGAGCTTATTCTAAAACAGAAATCAGGGCTATCGCTGAAAAAATAGGTTTGGAAGTATTTAGAAAGAAAGATTCTCAAGAAATTTGCTTTATACCTGATAACAATCATGGTAATTATCTTTCTAGATTTAGTGGAAGAGAAGTTGTACCAGGAAATTTTGTAGATAGTACTGGAAAAATTTTAGGTAAGCATAAGGGCATAGTATATTATACTATAGGTCAGAGAAAAGGTCTTGGAATTGCTCTTGGAAAACCTGTATTTGTAACTAACATAATCCCAGAAAGAAATGAAGTAGTTTTAGGCGAAGAATCAGAAATCTTTAATACTACGCTTATTGCTAAAAACATAAATTTAATTCCTATGGATAAAATAGAAGGAGAGATTATGGTTGAGGCTAAGGTAAGATATTCAGCTAAACCAGCTCCTGCAAAACTAACTCAATTAGATGAAAATCATATTAAGTTAGACTTTGAAACCCCTCAACGGGCTATAACTAAGGGTCAGTCTGTCGTTTGCTATCAAGGTGACCTTGTTGTTGGTGGAGGAATTATTGAAAGAGTTATAAAATAGTAAATTAAATATAATTTTAAAGTACAATAAAAAGATTGAATGATATTTTAGGGTTGTCTTAAAGAGAATTAGCTAGATTTATTGATATAAGTTTAGCAATCTTTAAGACAATCCTTGAAGTCATTCTAGGAGGGATTTTTATGGATTACAGTGATAAAGTTCTAGAACATTTTTATTCACCAAGAAATGTAGGTACTTTACCTGATGCTGATGGCATAGGTGAATGTGGAGATGTAAGGTGTGGAGATGTAATGAAGATATATTTAATTATAGAAGATAATGTGATTAAAAATGCTAAATTTATGACCTTTGGTTGTGGATCTGCTATTGCATCATCCAGTATTGCCACAGAACTTATTATTGGAAAGACTCTAGAAGAAGCCTGGAATCTTACTAATGAATCTGTTATAGAAGCTTTAGATGGATTACCATCTTCTAAAATTCATTGCTCCGTACTTGCAGAACAAACTATACACAAGGCTATTAATAACTATAGAGAATCTCATGGACTTGAAAAGTGGAAGGATAAGTATAACAATGAATAGATGATGTTTTTGGTTATATAACTTAGTCCACATTAATATTAGTATAAACTCTCTTTAAATAGGCAAGGATAGAAATATCATTTCCTATGAAGGGAGTTTATTTTATGGCTAAAAGTAGAGATTACATCTATATGGATGTAATGAATATCCAAGGAAAAAAGATAGGATATATAAAGGATTTATTAGTTGATTTTAATAAGGGGGAAGTGATAGGATTTAAAATTAGTCCATATAGATTATTGGGTAAGGAGTTTAACGTACTAAAAGAGAATATAGTATATTATAAGTCTCAGCTAGTAATTAACAATATAGTTAAGGATAAGTACTTAGAATTTTCAAGTATTCTGAATATGCATGTTATAGATAAATGTTCTAATATATTAGGTTTAGTAAGTGAGGTTATATTCGGTGATGATGACTTTAAAATAAAAGGACTTGCAGTAAAAGATTATAATATATTCAGCATGTTTAAAAGTAGAAGTATTTTATTAAAACCATACTTGATACTAGGAGATGATTATATATTATATACAGCTGAAAACACTAATATAGCTTTGGAATGTATGCCTAATGTAGGAAAGAAAAAAGCTACTAATAAGGATGTATATTATGAAAAAGATTGATTGGAATTGGAGTAACTTAGGTAGGTTAGCAATAGCTCTATTAATTATAGGTATAATAATATTTTTATTGTGGAAGTTTCCTATTTTTACTGAGGTTTTAGGAGTAGTGATAATATCCTTTATAATTTCATATAGTATTAGACCTTTTCATAAGTTCTTTATGGAAAGGGGACTTAATAGAAAGTTAAGTGCTTTAATAGTAATTCTATCTATTATATTATTTGTGGTTATAATATTTTCTATTTTAGTTCCGTGGATATATAATGAAAGCTCTAATTTTGCTGAAGTAATAGGTGAGATGAAAAGTTATTATGAAAGAATTACTGGAGATATTAAATATGTTACTGATAGTCCTTTCGTTAAGGAAGTATTATATAATTCCTATGAAAGATTCAAAGACGCTCTTATGGTAATTATATCGAATTTTTTATCAAAAATTGTATCTATAGCTGAAAATTTGTTATTGTTATTTATAATACCAACTTTAGTGTATTTCTTTTTAAGTGACGGAGAGAGTATTTCAAAGGGAATCATGAAGTATATGCCTTTTAGCAATAAATATGCCATTAGAAGAGCTTTAAATCACATGGATAAGGTAATGGAAAGATATATAATAACTCAGTTTGAATTGTGTGGAATAATTGGTATATTGACCTTTATAGCACTAAAGGTAAGTGGTATAAAATATGCTTTAATATTATCTTTAGTAAATGCAGTGTTTAATATAATACCATATTTTGGGCCGGTTATAGGAGCTATTCCAATAATTTTAATAGCACTTTTAACATCTACTAAGAAAGCTGTTATTGTTATATTTTGGTTGTTTGTAATTCAACAGCTAGAAGGAGATATTATATGCCCTAAAATTTTAGGTGAAACTGTAGATTCTCATCCAGTAACCATATTATTACTACTTATAATAGGTGGAAGTATAGGTGGAATTTTAGGGATGATTATTGTAATTCCAGTATGGGTAATGATTAAAATAGTTGTAGGAGAAATAGATTATTATTTATTTTAGTTTAGAATTATTGACAATTGCTGAAATGCTAAATATAATTTATCATATAAGTAGAGAACCAGAATCTATGATTTGGTGTGAATCACTTACTCAGTGAACGCAGTGAGTCGAGTTTCAATTAAATATGAAGTTATGATAAGAATTAGTAGATATGGGAAGCTTTCAGAGAGAAAGTGGTAGGTGAAAACTTTCAGTGAAACATATTGAAGCTGTCTTGGAGCTATAATTAATTAAGAGATACTAGTTAATCTAGTATAATTAGGGTGGTAACGCGGAAAACTTTCGTCCCTTTTCAGGGATGGAAGTTTTTTTTTATTTTATTTTAGAAAAATTGAATAAAAGTCATTGTTATTAGAAAGAATTAGGAGGAATGTAATATGAATAATATGGGTTTAAATGAAATAAGAGAAAGCTTTTTAAAGTTCTTTGAAAGTAAAGAGCATTTAAGACTTAATAGCTTTTCTTTAGTGCCTAAGAATGATAAGAGTCTTTTACTAATAAATGCGGGGATGGCTCCATTGAAGCCATATTTTACTGGTATTCAGACGCCACCAAGTAAAAGAGTAACAACTTGTCAAAAGTGTATAAGAACTGGTGATATTGAGAATGTAGGAAAAACCTCAAGACATGGTACTTTTTTTGAGATGTTAGGAAATTTTTCTTTTGGAGATTATTTCAAAGAAGAAATTATAGTATGGGCTTGGGAGTATATAACAGAGGTTTTAAAAATATCTAAAGATAAACTATATGTAACTATATATCTTGAAGATGATGAGGCTTTTGATATTTGGACTAAGAAAACTGATATAGAGCCAAGTAGGATCTTTAGATTAGGTAAAGAAGATAATTTCTGGGAACATGGTGCTGGTCCATGTGGTCCATGTACAGAAATTCACTATGATAGAAAATCAGATCTTCCGCAAATAGAAACTACTGAAGAATTTATTAAAGCTGGTGATGAAGATAGAGTAATTGAATTTTGGAATTTAGTTTTCACACAGTTTGACGGAGATGGTAAGGGTGGATATGAGAGATTAACAAATCCTAATATAGATACAGGAATGGGACTTGAGAGAATATCTACTATAATGCAAGGTGTAGATAATATCTTTGAAGTAGATACAATTAAGGATGTTTTAAGTGCAGTTTGTAAAAAAGCTGGAAAAACCTATGGCGAAAATAAAGATTTAGATGTGTCTATAAGAATAATAACTGACCATGTAAGAAGTATTACCTTTATGATTGGAGATGGAATATTACCATCTAACGAAGGTAGAGGATATGTATTAAGAAGACTTCTTAGAAGAGCTGCAAGACATGGAAGAATTTTAGGAATCACAGGTACATTTCTAAATGAACTTTGTAACGTAGTTATTGATAGTTCAAAGGGAGCTTATGAAGAATTAGAAGAGAAAAAAGACTATATTAAGAAAGTCATTAGTTTAGAAGAAGAAAGATTTGCAGAAACCATAGACCAAGGTATGGATATATTAAAATCCTATATCGATGAAATGAATACTGAAAAGATAAATGTATTAAGTGGAGAAAAAGCATTTAAACTTTATGATACTTTTGGATTCCCAGTTGAACTTACCGAAGAAATTTTAGTTGAAAAGGGAATGAAAATTGATTTTGATGCTTTCCATAAAGAAATGGAAAATCAAAGGAATACAGCAAGAGCTGCAAGAGGTACATCAAACTACATGGGAAATGATGAAGGTGCTTTAAACAATATTCCAATGGAAATAACTACTGAGTTTTTAGGCTATGGCACTATAAGTAGTAAAGGTAAAGTTTTATCTATGATAAAAGATAATGAGTTTGTAAGCAAAGTAGGAGAAGGGGAAAAATTTGTAGTTGTTACTGAAAAAACTCCATTTTATGCAGAAATGGGGGGGCAAGTAGGAGACGTTGGAACTATATACACGGATAAATTCCAAGGGAAAGTTTTTGATTGTAAAAAAAGTACCAGAGGTCATATACTTCACTTTGTAGAAGCTATTAAAGGAGAACTTAAGATAGATGAAATTGTTGAATTGTTAGTAGATTCCACTGTGAGAAGTAATATATGCAAAAATCATACTGCTACTCATATGCTTCATGAAGCTTTAAAAGAAGTCTTAGGAGACCATGTAAATCAAGCTGGATCTTATGTAGATGGGGATAGATTGAGATTTGACTTTACCCATTTCTCAGCTATGACTTCAAAACAACTTAAAGAAGTAGAAGAAAGTTTAAATAGTGAAATTCTTAAGGCTTATGATGTAAACACGGAGATTATGACTATAGATGAAGCTAAAGAAAAGGGAGCTGTGGCTTTATTCGATGATAAATATAAAGAGGATGTTAGAGTTGTATCTGTAGGTGAATATAGCAAGGAACTATGCGGTGGAATTCATGTTAAGAATTCTGGCGAAATAGGGCTGTTTAAGATTCTAAGTGAGAGTGGAGTAGCAGCAGGAATCAGGAGAATTGAAGCTGTTACAGGTATTAAATCTGAAAGCTATGTAAATGAAAAAGAGGAATTATTAAAAGAAATATCTACAACTTTAAAGTGTGGAGAAAAAGATTTAATAAATAAGTTAAATGGATTACTTACTACTTTAAAAGAAAAAGAAAAAGAAATACAAGGATTAAAGGAAAAATTAGCTAGTGGTATTGAAGATGAAATAATTAATAAAGCTGAAAATATTAAAGGAATCAATGTAATTGCAGCTGCACTAGATGATATTGAAGGAGATGCACTTAGAAACCTATGTGATAAACTTAGAAATAAGGTTTCAGATGCAGTTGTAGTTCTTGGGAGTAGAGTTGCTGGAAAGGTTCAATTTGTAGTAATGGCTAGTAAGGAAGCAGTTGCAAAGGGTGCTCATGCTGGAAAGATTATTAAAGAGGTAGCTATCATCACTGGCGGTGGTGGTGGTGGAAGACCTGACATGGCACAAGCAGGTGGAAAGAAACCAGAAAAACTAGATGAAGCAATTTCAAAGGTAAGTCAAATAGTAGAAACTTTAGTAAAATAGTATACTTTTTGCATCCAATGATGGTATAATAGAAAATAAAGTAAGGTTGAGAAGGTGATATAATGGATAAACAACATACAGTTCAGTTTGATGTAATGAAAGATAAGAAAGATATGACAAAAGTTATACTAACTGATGTATATGATGCTCTAATTGAGAAGGGCTATAATCCAGTTAACCAGTTAGTAGGCTATCTTATATCTGGCGACCCAACTTATATAACCAACTATAATGGCGCAAGAGCATTAGTAAGTAAACTAGAGAGAGACGAGATATTAGAAGAAGTTTTAAAATCTTATCTAGATATAAAATAAAAATGCCTTTTAAGGCATTTTTATTTTAAAATTACACATAATATGTAATAGGTAAAAGTGTAATATGGTCCGTTAAAGATGTATATAGTGTTGGAATAATAAATTGATTTTATCCATTAGTGTTAATTATAATAACATATAATTATTAATTTGTAATGATCAGAATAAGGAGCACCTATATAAGGATAAAGAAGAGGTTTATCCGATGACGACCCGCTCTAATACTCCCATCTTCTTCAAAGTGGGAGTAAAGAGCGGCTACGACCCTGGATAACGATTTCCCCTAAAGGACAACGAATTCTAAGTATCGAAAATACTGATACTAAGAATTCTGTTAGTAACCTTCAGAGGGAGTAAATAACTCTGTTTATCATAATGGAGCTCCTATATTTGTAATATACAGTTAGGAGAAGAGCATGAGAGTACTTGGATTAGATGTGGGTGATAGAACTATTGGAGTAGCTATAAGTGACCCACTAGGCTTCACAGCTCAAGGAATTACTACCATAAGACGTAAAAAGGAAGAGGCAGATATAGAAGAAATTATAAAAATATGCAACGAATATAATGTTGATACTATAATTTCAGGACTACCTAAGAATATGAATGGTACTATAGGTGAGCAAGCAGAAAAGGTACAAAGATTTTGTGAAGCTTTAAGGGAGCACGTAAACATAGAAATTAAATTTTGGGATGAAAGACTTACTACTAGGGCAGCACATATGGCTATGTTAGAAGCTGATATGTCAAGAAAAAAAAGAAAAGGCTTGGTTGATAAGATAGCTGCTACTTATATTTTACAGGGGTACTTAGATAGTCTTAGTAAATAATATTATCATGAATAAGATAATATATAGTATAAACTTAAATAGGCACTTATAGCTTACAGAATAGAATTATAATATAGATAATTTCTATATAGAAAAATACTACAAATATGTAGAAGGAGGGAATTTTTATGGAAAATTTTTTAGAAAATATAACATTAACTGACGAAGAAGGTAATGACGTTGAGTTTGAAGTTATAACCAAGTTAGAAATAGAAGATACAGAGTATTTTATAGTAGCGCCTATTGATGATGAAAATGAGGATGCTATTGCATTGAAGGTTCTTAAGGATGAAGATGGAGAAGAATACTTTGCAACAGTAGAGGATGAAGAAGAGTTTAACATGGTTAATGATGCTTTTGAAACTCTATATGATGAAGGCGTTATAGAATAAATATACTTCACCTAGTGGTGAAAGGAGTAGTGTTAATTTATGTCTAATGAGAAAATTGAAAATTTAAAACTTATTCTAAAAGAAAAGGGCTATAAATTGACACCTCAAAGAAGGTCTATACTTGATGAAATTATTAAAAATGAAGGTAGCCACTTAACCACAGAAGAAATATATGATTTAGTAAAGGTTAATTGTCCGGAAATTGGACTTGCAACTGTGTATAGAACTGTTCAGTTATTAGAAGAAATGGGAGTGCTATATAAACTTGATTTAGATGATGGATGCAGTAGATACGAACTTTGTGATGAAGATGAAAGTCATCAACATCATCATTTGATTTGTCAAAATTGTGGTAAAGTCATTGAGGTTGAAGGAGATCTTTTAGAGGAGTTAGAGCAGGGAATAGAAAAAAAGTATAACTTTAAAATAAAAAATCATAGTTTAAAGTTTTATGGAATTTGTGATAATTGTTCTTTACAATAATAACTTTATTATTAGTAGAGATGTTATATAAATCTATACTATATGATATTAAAATTTCTATTAGAAATTAAATGTATATATGTACAGATTAGATTAAGATGCTCAAAAACCTTATCTTTTATATTAATAAAGTTAGGCAGAGCATAAAGAAAATTATGTAGAAAAGGAGGGTAGGTTTTGAAAAAAGAAAAAGAGAAGATTAAAATAATTCCTTTAGGGGGATTAAATGAGATAGGTAAAAATCTAACGGCTATAGAATATAAGAATGATATAGTTGTTATCGATTGCGGATTAAAATTTCCAGATGATGAGATGTTGGGAATTGACGTAGTTATACCAGATGTTACTTATCTAGTTAAAAATGTTGATAGAGTAACTGGAATATTTTTAACCCATGCTCATGAAGATCATATTGGTGCTTTACCATATGTATTAAAGCAAATTAATGTTCCTGTTTATGGGACTAAACTTACACTGGGAATTGTGGAAAGTAAATTAAGAGAGCATGCATTATTAGGAGTGGTTGACTTAAGAGAAGTTAAGCCAAAGGATATCATAAAGCTTACTAGTGTATCTGTAGAATTTATTAAAACAAATCACAGTATAGCAGATTCGGTAGCTATAGCTATACACACACCATTAGGTGTAGTACTTCATACTG
Organism: Clostridium sulfidigenes; assembly: GCF_052067195.1. Taxonomy (NCBI): domain Bacteria; kingdom Bacillati; phylum Bacillota; class Clostridia; order Eubacteriales; family Clostridiaceae; genus Clostridium; species Clostridium sulfidigenes. The sequence goes on from NZ_JBQHQR010000001.1 coordinate 139,966, forward strand.
GAGATTTTAAGATTGACTTTACACCTATAGATGGCAAGGTTACAGATTTAACTAGATTTGCAGAGCTAGGGAAAAAAGGAGTAACTGTACTCTTAGCAGACAGTACTAACGTAGAGAGACCAGGATACACTATGTCTGAAAGCATAGTTGGAGAAAGTTTCGAAAAGATTTTCCATGGTGCTAAGGGAAGGGTTATTGTTGCAACTTTTGCTTCTAATATTCATAGGGTTCAACAGATAATAACAGCAGCTAGAAAGTATAATAGAAAAGTTGCACTTTCTGGTAGAAGTATGGAAAATATAATCGCAGTTGCTATAGAACTTGGATATATTACTATAGAAGAAGATGCATTAATAAGTATAGATTCTATGGGAAAATATCGTGATGATGAAATAGTTATGATAACTACTGGAAGTCAAGGAGAACCTATGGCAGCTCTTTCAAGAATGGCAGCTTCTGAACATAAGAAGGTAAATATACAAAAGGGAGACCTAGTAATATTATCTGCAACGCCTATACCAGGAAACGAGAAATTAGTTTCTAAGGTTATAAATCAGTTGTTTAAACAAGGGGCAGAAGTAGTATATGAATCACTAGCAGAAGTTCACGTATCAGGTCATGCATGCCAGGAAGAGTTAAAACTTATGCATTCTTTAGTAAAACCGAGATTCTTCATCCCAGTTCATGGTGAATATAGACATTTAAAACAACATGGTGAACTAGCTGTTAAGTTAGGTTTGTCGGAAAAAAATGTGTATATAGGAGAAAATGGAGATCTTATTGAAGTAAGTAGAACATCTATAAGAAAAGCAGGTACGGTAGCTTCAGGGCAAGTTTTTGTAGATGGACTTGGAGTTGGAGATGTAGGAAATATTGTTCTAAGGGATAGAAAACATCTATCACAAGATGGTATTCTAACTGTTGTAGTTACCATGGGTAAGGATACTGGAAGTGTTATTGCAGGTCCAGATATAATTTCAAGAGGCTTTGTCTATGTTAGAGAATCTGAGGATTTAATGGAAAAGGCTAGAGAGGTTGTTAAAGAGGCCCTTGCACATTGTGAAGAAAAACACATTACGGAATGGCCTACTATAAAAGCAACAATTAGAGAAGCTCTTAGAGAGTACCTTTATGAAAAGACTAAGAGAAGACCAATGATTTTACCTATAATTATGGAAGTTTAAAAAGCTTCATTTTTCATTAATTGCTATAAGTTAAGATTACACAAATAGTAATTAATGATAAATCTATTCTGTATTGGGATTTAATAATGTTTTAATAACATTGACTTTTTATCCACATAATATTAGAATTGAAATAGTTAATTTAAATTGGATACTTAAGTATCCAATTTTATTTTGTGGTTTATTATTAAAATAAAATTTTGGAGGAAAAATATGAATTTATATACAAGAGAAGATATAAGAAACATCGCTATAATAGCTCACGTTGACCATGGTAAGACAACTTTAGTGGATGCGCTTTTAAAGCAGAGTAAAGTATTTAGAGAAAATGAAGTAATGCAAGAGAGAGTTATGGACTCGAATGATTTAGAGAGAGAAAGAGGAATAACTATTCTTTCAAAAAATACTGCAGTAATGTATAATGGAGTTAAAATAAACATTATAGATACTCCAGGACATGCTGATTTTGGTGGAGAAGTTGAGCGTGTACTTAAAATGGTAGATAGCGTTTTACTTGTAGTAGATGCTTATGAAGGAGCTATGCCACAAACTAAATTCGTTCTAAAAAAGGCCCTTGAGCTTGGATTAGATCCAATGGTTGTTATCAATAAAATTGATAGAAAAGATGCAAGACCAGAGGCAGTTATAGATGAGATCTTTGACTTATTTGTAGAATTAGGTGCTACAGATGAGCAATTAGATTTTAAAATAATATATGCATCTGCTAGAGATGGAGTTGCAATATCAGAACTTGAAGATGAACCTGTAGATATGGTTCCATTATTCGAAGCAATTATTGAAACTGTGCACCCACCAAAAGGTTACATAGACGAGCCATTACAAATGCTGGTAACATCAATAGATTACAACGAATATGTTGGTAAAATTGGAATAGGTAAGATTGAAAGAGGAACTATTAGAAAGAATCAAACCGTAGCTCAAATGTCAAAGGACGGATCAAAGAAAAATGTAAAAGTATCAAATGTTTATACTTACGATGGATTAAAAAGAGTTGAGGTGGAAGAAGCTAAACTTGGTGATATTATAGCTATATCAGGAATTCCTGGTATAAATATTGGAGAAACAATAGCAGATGCTACAAATCCAGAAGCATTGCCATTTGTTGATATTGATGAGCCAACTCTTAGTATGAACTTTATAGTTAATAACTCACCTTTCGCAGGTCAAGATGGAGATTTTGTTACATCTAGACACTTAAGGGATAGACTTATGAAAGAACTTGAAACTAATGTAAGTTTAAGAGTTGAAGAAACTGATTCAGCAGACTCATTTAAAGTTAGTGGAAGAGGAGAACTTCATCTTTCAATTCTTATTGAAACTATGAGAAGAGAAGGATATGAATTCCAAGTATCTAAGCCATCTGTTATATACAAACATGAAAATGGAGAACTTTTAGAACCTATGGAAAACTTAACAATGGACGTACCAGAAGAGTATATGGGAGTTGTTATGGAAAAAATGGGTCCAAGAAAAGCAGAGATGATTAACATGACTAGTGCTGTTAATGGATACACTAGACTTGAATTTAAAGTTCCATCAAGAGGAATAATTGGATTAAGAAATGAGTTTATGACTGAAACTAGAGGAAATGGAATAATGAACCACGTTTTAGTTGGTTATGAAAAATACAAAGGTGATATAGTAGAGAGAAACAGAGGATCTCTAGTTGTGTTTGAATCTGGAGAGTCTATTGGATATGGATTATTCAATGCACAAGAAAGAGGAAGATTATTTATAGGACCAGGAGTTCCAGTATATCAAGGAATGGTTTGTGGAGAATGTTCAAGAAATGAAGATATCGAAGTTAATGTATGTAAGAAGAAACATCTTTCAAATACAAGATCTTCAGGATCAGATGATGCACTTAAATTAATACCAGTACCTAATATGTCATTAGAACAATGTATAGAATTTATAGCTTCTGATGAGCTTGTAGAGGTTACTCCAAAAACTATAAGATTAAGAAAGAAAATACTAGATCCAACCCTAAGAAAAAGAGCAGCATTAAAGAAATAATATTTCCGTTCATGGGGGTGTAATATGAAGAAAATTGTAGGTATAATTGTAATAGTGTTAATAGTAATATTAACAGTCAGTGGTTTTTATTACAATTATGCGACAAAGTCTCCATTAAAAGGTGAAGAAGTCACCGTAGTTGTAAATGAAGGGGATTCGCTTTACAACGTATTAGATAGGTTAGATAATCAAGGTTTTATAAAAAGTAAAACATTAATCAAGATTTATATGAAGTTGCATAATACTTCAGCAGAACTTGTACCAGGAACATTTAAGTTATCAGGTAATTTAAGCTTTGAGAAGATAATTGCTGTTTTAGAGAATAAAAATAATGAAGGCTCTATATCTGTAACTATTCCAGAAGGATATGATATAGAAAAAATGGCTATATTATTTGAGGAAAAAGGATTATTTACTAAGGATGAGTTCTTAAAAGCTATAAAGGAATATGCAGCTCCTGATTATATTCCAGCAAAGGAAGGAAGGAGATATGATTTAGAAGGATTTTTATTTCCGGATACATATTTCTTTAATCCAGGAGTTGAACCTAATGAAGTTATAGCTACTATGAATAATGCTTTTAATTCTAAAATTAAGAGTATTATTCCTGAAGGAACTAATATTTACGATATAATAACTATAGCTTCTCTTATAGAAAATGAAACTAGAGTAGATGAAGAGAGACCATTAGTTTCCTCAGTTATATACAATAGGTTGAAAAAGGAAATGAAGCTACAGATTGATGCTACAGTTATTTATGCTTTAGGTGAGCATGTAGATACTGTTTTAAATAAACATTTAGAGGTAGACTCACCTTATAATACTTATAAAAATGATGGATTGCCATTGGGGCCTATATCTAGTCCAGGAATATCATCAATTTTAGCAGCAGCTAAGCCTGAAAGTACTGATTATTTATTTTACGTTTTAGAAAAAGATAAAACACATCATTATTTTACTGATAATGATGTAGACTTTATGAATAAGTTAAAAGAATTAGGATACTAAGATATTAAATTTAGAATAAAAAGTTGTAAGCTCAATAATTTTGAGCTTATAACTTTGTATTATAAAATTATTATATTCTTAATAGTAAATGTATATGATATGTATAAGAGATTTTAAATAGAGTATATAAATAATGATTAAATTATATAGGATTATATGGAGGAAGAAATGAGCGGTATTACATATGATTATATGGAAAAGTACTTAAGAGGTCTCATAGGAGATTCTAAAGGGATGTTAAAAGAGTTAGAAGATTTTGCAGAAGAAAATGCAGTGCCTATAGTTCAAAAGGAAACTGCTAGATTAATAGAGTTTATGATTAATTTAAAAAAACCTAAAAAGATACTTGAGCTTGGCACAGCAATAGGATACTCCTCCATTTTAATGTCCTTAGCATCGGAAAATAATGTTACTATAACTACCATTGAAAGAGATGAGAAAATGGTAACCATAGCAACTGAAAATATAAAAAAAGCAGGTTTAGATGAAAAGATATCAATAATACAAGGTGATTGTTTGGAAGTTCTTGAAGGATTAGATGATAAGTATGATCTGATTTTTATGGATGCAGGTAAAGGTCATTATAGTGAATTTTTACCTCATTGCATAAGAATGTTATCAAAGGATGGAATAATTATATCAGATAATGTATTATTTAGAGGTATGGTTGCATGTAAAGACTTGATGATAAGAAGAAAAATTACTATAGTAAAAAGAATGAAGAAATATATGGAAACAATCTCAAAGGATGAAAATTTACTTACAACAGTAATACCAATGGGAGATGGTATAGCACTGACAGTTAGGAGGAATGAAAATGAAAACACCGGAACTATTAGCTCCAGCAGGGAACTTGGAGAAGCTTAAAGCAGCAATAAATTTTGGAGCAGATGCAGTATATCTAGGTGGTAGCAAGTTAAATCTTAGAGCTTTTGCAGATAATTTTAGCAATGAAGAATTATTAGAAGGTATAGAATTTGCTCATTCAAAAGGTAAAAAAGTATATGTAACTTTAAATGTATTTCCACATAATGATGACTTAGATGGTTTAGAAGATTATCTGAAGGAATTATATGAAGCAGGAGTAGATGCAATTATAGTATCAGATCCTGGTATAATTTTGATGGCTAGAGAAACTGTACCAAATATGGAGTTACATTTAAGTACTCAAGCAAATACTGTTAACTGGAAGACTTGTGAGTTTTGGCATAAGATGGGGGTAAAAAGAGTTGTTTTAGCTAGAGAATTATCCCTTGAAGAAATAAGAAAGGTACAAGAGAAAATACCTGAAACTATGGATTTAGAGATATTTGTTCATGGTTCTATGTGTATGGCATATTCAGGAAGATGTCTTATATCTAACTATATGGTAGGGAGAGATTCTAATAGAGGGTCTTGTGCGCAACCATGTAGATATAAATATCATCTAGTAGAGGAAAAACGTGAAGGAGAATATTATCCTATCATGGAAGATGATAAGGGAACATATATAATGAATTCTAAGGATTTATGTATGATTGAGCATATTCCAGAACTTATGGAAACTGGAGCACTGTCATTTAAAATAGAGGGTAGAATGAAGAGCACTTACTATGTGGCAAGTGTTGTTAAAGCTTATAGGGAAGCTATAGATGAATATATGAAGTCTCCAGAAGACTATAAGTTTAATCCAAGATGGTTAGAAGACTTAAATAAACCTAGTCATAGACAATACTATACTGGATTCTATTTCAATGAAGAAAATAAACAAGTTCAAGATAGTTCAGCCTATGTAAGAAATTATGACATTATAGGTATAGTTAAGGATTATAATAAAGAAACAGGAATAGTTACAATTGAGCATAGAAATAAAGTAGTTGAAGGAGCTCAAGTAGAGGTTTTAAGACCAATAGGAGAAAATAAGCAAGTTGTTCTTAGAGACCTTCATGATGAAAAAGGAAATAAAATTGAGTCAGCACCTAGTGCAAAAATGATATATACGGCTAAAGTTAATGAAGAATTAGAAGAAAATGATATTATAATAAAGGCTAAGGAGGAAGTTTAATGAAACGTCCAGTTATAATAGGAATAACAGGTGGAACTGGTTCAGGAAAAAGTACCATAGCAAAGGAAATATGCAAAAGTTTTGATGGAAATTGCATAGCTATGATAGAACAGGATTGTTATTATAAGGACCAAAGCCATTTAACTATGGAGGACAGAGTAAAGACAAACTATGATCATCCATATGCCTTCGATACAGCCTTATTAGTAAATCATTTAAAATCTTTAATTGATGGTAAAGCTATTGAGAAGCCTCAGTATGATTTTGAGGTACATAATAGAAAAAAAGAAACTATACTGGTAGAACCAAGAGAAATAGTAATAGTAGAAGGAATACTTGTTCTTGAGGATGAATCTCTTAGAGATATGTTAGATATAAAAATATATGTAGATACTGATGCAGATGTAAGATTCATAAGAAGACTAGTAAGAGATCTTAATGAAAGAGGAAGAACTGTAGATTCAGTAATAACTCAATATTTAACTGTAGTTAAGCAGATGCATGAACAATTTACAGAGAATACTAAGAAGTATGCAGATATTATTATCCCAGAAGGTGGACATAATAAAGTAGCTATAGAAGTTATTAAAGGAAATATCCACCAGATATTAGCAAGACAAGAGTAATTATTACATAGGTCAGTATAAACAAGTTTCAAAAATTTGGTATTAAACACCTTTCTTTAGTCAAAGATTATACTAAGGGAGGTGTTTTTATTGTTTCAAAAAAGTAATAAAGGACAGGTAACTAAGAGAAATTATTACCTATTATCCATTATGATATTAATGTTTATAGGATTAATTATTAGGTTTATCTATGTTCAATTAATGGAGGGGCCTACACTTTCAGTGTCTGCTAATGAACAATATTACTATGAAGAGGATATAAATAATATTAACTTTAAGTTGCTTGATCGAAATGACAATAATCTTTTTGAAAGTACATTAAAATATTATGTAGTGATAGATCCATTAACTTTTTATACATTAAACGAGGAAGCAGCTTTTATATCAATGAAAAATGTATCCTATATACTGCGAAGTTTTAATAGAGATTATGATATTTCCTTATTACAATATGAAATTGAAAATGGAAATAAGCAATATGAAATTGATAAAGAGTGTTATGAAAAGTTAAAAAATATAGAAGATGTAAGAGGAATGTATGTATACGAATATACTGAATATAAAAAGTATAATGATTGGAATATAAAGAATATACTAGCTAGTGGAGTGAAATATTCTGATAATTCAAAACTGAAAGACGAGGGAACCTTAGAAAGAGAAATATATGAATATATTAAAAATAATAAAAAAGAGCAATTAAAGCTTGAAAAGGATGTTAGTGGTAATATTATTAAAAAAGTATTTAGTGACATAAAAGGTAATAATAATGTAGTTACAACCCTAGATTATAATATTCAAAAAAAAGTAGAAGAGATTTTAAAAAGTAAAAATTATGAAGAGTACGGTCAAATTGGAGCAGTACTAATGGAAAGCACCACTGGGGATATATTATCAATGGCGCAGAAAAATGATAGTTTATCTAATGTAAATATTGGAATACCTAGTGGAAATGGTTTTTTACTTGGTTCTACCTTTAAAACTATACTATATGAAGCAGCTTTAGAAAATCAACTAATAGGAAGAGATGAAAAGTTCTATTTAAAGAAAATTTTCCCCAAAAGTATTGAAAAGCTAGGTTCATATAATATGGAGCAAGCATACATAGCATCATCTAATGATACTTTTGCCCAGATTGGATGGAAGGTTGGAATGGATAGAATATATGAATTATCTAATAGATTAGGGTTATTTAATAAGACGCTAAATCTTCAAGATGAGAAAAGTGGAACTATAGAAGGATATAAGGTAGAAAATAACTTAGATATCATTACTAATACATCTATAGGACAAACGGTGAGAACTACACCGCTAGCAGCATTATCCATTCCTAATACAGTAGTTAATGGTGGTAAATATATTAAACCTAAAATTATAAATAAAATAATAGGTGAAGAAGGAAAAATTTTAAAGAAGTATGAAAGTGAATCTATAGAGGTATTCAGTGAAAGTACTGCTAATATAGTTAAAGAAGGTATGATAGGTGTAGTAAATGATGAGCTTGGTACAGGAAGCAATGCTAAAATAGATAATATAGAAATCGGCGGCAAAACTGGTACTACTGAATATTTAAATGGAGATAAAAAGTGTTCTGATGGCTGGTTTGCAGGGTTTTTCAAATATGAAAACAAGTATTATTCAATGGTTATATATTTACCACAGGTAGAAGAAAAAAGTGGTAGTAGTCAAATTGCATGTTCTGTATTTAAGGATATAGTAGAAAGTTTAATTCATAGTGATATTATGAAATTAAACTAAAGTTAGATTTTACATTGTATAATATAATATTCCTAAAATTTAAAATTTTTCTTTCAAATAAATATTACCATATAGTCACTTTTCCCCTAAAGTAAACATATTATAATAATAAGCACTATTAGGGGGAGCATAAATGTTTTGCTTGAGTTGGTTATTGAATGTAATTAGCGAATATGCCTTACTTACAGGATATGTTTCAGGAAATAACTCTTTTCCACAGCCACTTACAGAAGTAGAAGAAAAAGAATATTTACAGAGATTAAAAGATGGAGATCCTGAAGCAAAGGGTGTCTTAGTTGAGAGAAATCTAAGATTAGTAGCACACATAGTAAAAAAATATTCATTTCCTGGGAAAGAAGTGGATGATTTAATATCAATTGGAACAGTAGGATTAATTAAGGCAATAGATTCATTTGATATGGATAAGGGAACTAGGTTAGCAACTTATGCTGCAAGATGTATAGAAAATGAGATTCTTATGCTTATTAGAAACAATAAGAAAATTAGAAGTGAAGTATATTTGCAAGATCCCATAGGTCTAGACAAAGAAGGAAATGAAATATCCCTTATGGACATATTAAGTAGTGATAAAGATTCCATTTTGGAGGTAGTGGAAAATAAGATACAAGTGAAAAAATTATATTGTATACTGCAAACATGTCTTCAAGAGAGAGAGAGAAGAATAATAGAAATGAGGTACGGGTTAATAGATGGGAAACCAAAAACACAAAGAGAGATAGCTTCAATATTAGGTATTTCAAGATCCTATGTATCTAGAATAGAAAAAAGAGCATTAAAGAAACTACTTAAAGAGTTAAATTTTGGAGAAGGCTAATAATATATATTAATTAATTATTTACTATATAATTATATTTATATTATAAAAGGTATTGATATGTATTGATTCATAAAGATATATGAATCAATACATATCATATTTTTTAGAAAACTTTAACTAATGTTAAAGAATTATATAAATATAAATATATTTAATACGATTATATAAATTGATATACTAATTAAAATTATAGTAAACTTAATGTAAAGTAGATAATTATAAAAATAACAATGTAGGTGGAAATGTATTTTATTATATGTAAGGAGATAAAAAATGGAACTAAAGGAACTTTTAAAATATGTGGTTGAAAATCAAGGTTCAGATTTGCATCTGTCTGTAGGAGCACCTCCTATTCTACGAAAAAATGGAGAATTATTAAATGTAATAGAAGAAGTTTTATCTGAAGAAATAGTTAAGAAATATAGTAAGGAAATCCTTGGAGAAGATTACTTTATATATAATGAAATAGGGGAGAGAGATATACTATATACTCTACCGGATGTAGGCAGGTATAGGGTTAATGTATATAAAGAAAGAAGTTTTGATACTATTGCAATTAGAGTAATACCAGTAAAAGTTCCAACTCTAGAAGATTTAAATATGCCTACAATTATAAAGGAATTTACAAATAAAAAGGATGGCTTAATTCTTATAACTGGGCCAACTGGAAGTGGTAAGAGTACTACTATGGCAGCTATGATAAATGAGATAAATTCAAATAAAAAAACTCATATTGTGACTTTGGAGGATCCTATAGAGTATTTACATAATCATAAGAAGTCTCTAATTAATCAACGGGAAATAGGAAGGGATACGGAAAGCTATGATAGTGGACTAAGAGCCATACTTAGAGAAGATCCAGATGTAATTTTAGTTGGAGAAATAAGAGATTTAGAAACTATGTCAGCAGTACTTCTAGCAGCAGAAACAGGACATCTAGTAATTTCTACATTACACACCATAAGTGCCTACAAAACAATTGATAGAATCATAAATTATTTTCCGTCAGAACAGCAATTAAGGATAAGAAATCAGCTTTCTACGGTGTTAAAAGGTATAGTATGTCAAAGATTATTTAAGAAGGTGGATGGTAGTGGAAGAATTGCAGCTCTTGAAGTAATGGTTAATACCCCAGCAGTTCAAAATTTAATTAGAGAAGGGAAAATACATCAAATACCATCAACTATGGAAACTTCATCAAAATATGGTATGCAGACTATGGAAATGGCTATAAGTAAAATTATAAGATATATTGATAAAGAAGAACTGTAAACAGAGTTCTTTGCTTCTTAGAAAACCTATAATATCAATGGTATAGGGAATTTAACTATTGTGTTTTTTTTAATTAAGTTTTATACTATAGATAGAATATAAATGATTAAATGGCGTATTTATAATATATTGAGATAATTTCGTTATTTACCTGTATATGGTAGTAAGGTATTATAGAGACTAGGCATTATATAAATATATTCTAAAAATATTCTGCTATTTTGAAGGAATTTCATTTTTCATGTTGAATATACCTTTGTACACTGTAAACTTCTTAGGGAGTAGAATGTGGGAGGAATATGTTATATGAATAATTACATTGTTGGAATAGATATAAGTTCTTCAAAGGTATGTGGAGTAGTTGGGAGATTAGACCAAGAAAACAAAATACAAGTTATGGGAATTACTACTTCAGATTATGAGGGAGTTAAGGATAATGTAATGTTGGATGAAGAGGATATTTCTTATATTTTACGCAATGTAGTGGAGCGTTTAAAGGAAATTGTAAATTCACCATTAGAAGAAGCATACTTATCTGTACCAATTTCTTTATGTGAAATCGTAAAGACTAAAGGTGTTTTGTCTTTCCCAGAAATGAAAGAGATTAGCAAAGAAGATATATTAAATGTAGGAGAAGTTGCAAAGTTTTGTGTTGGCAAGGAGCAAGAAATTGTCCAAGTTGATATTGAAGAATACATAGTTGATTCTATGAAGAATATTACTAATCCATTAGGAATGAAAGGGAAGGTACTAGAATCAGAAGGCAACGCATTTATACTAAGTAAAAAATATGTTGATGGATATAAAAAATGTTTAAAAGAAGCTGGAATCGAGATAAAGGGATGGGTAGTTAATGCTATAGGTATAAGCAAGGATATAATTGAAGATCTTGAACTTGCTAAAGGTGTAGCAATTATCGATATTGGAAGTTCTAATATGGAAATTACAGTTTTTAAGAATAATAGATTCTTAGATTACTTTTCAGTACCCTTAGGTGGTAATAATATTACAAATGATATTTCTATTTGCCTAAAGTTATCATTACAAGATAGTGAGAGATTAAAATTTAAATGTAATACATTATTGAAAGATAATTCAACTGAAAATCATAAAATAAAGATTAACACTAGTGGAAATAGTATAGTGGAAATTAATTATGAAATGTTAGTAGATATAATAGGTGAAAGAGTTAAAGAACTACTTGAAATACTAAATAAGCGCATTGAAAAAGAGCAATTAAGTGATCAAATTGGCAGTTTCGTAATTGTTGGAGGTGGAATATCTTTATTTAGAGATATTACGACTATAGCTTCAGAAATATTAGGAAAGCCAGTTAGAATAGGTGTTCCAAATTATGTTGGAGCAGCAAATCCAATATATTCAACAGCTACAGGAATCATAAGAGATGTTTTAAGCAAAGAAGAAATATTTAATAAAGAAAAAAGTTCCTGTGAAAGTTGTAATGAAAAGTTGAGTAGCAGCAATAATAGAAGTAAAGAAAATAAGTTTATAACAAGACTAAAGGGAATTCTAAAGAGTTTTTCTAATGAGGAGGTAATAAAGTGATTGATTTCGATGTTCAAAATGATGATTTATGTAAAATTAAAGTTGTAGGTTGTGGTGGCGGTGGAAACAACGCTGTAAATAGAATGATTGAAGAAGGACTTAAAAATGTTGAATTCATAGGTATTAATACAGATAAACAAGCATTAGTTTTATCTAAGGCTGAGTTTAAAATCCAATTAGGAGACAAGCTTACTAGAGGCTTAGGTGCTGGTGCAAATCCCGAAATAGGAAGAAAAGCAGCAGAAGAAAGTAAGGAAGAAATAATTGAAGCATTAAAAGGTGCAGATATGGTATTTGTTACTTGTGGAATGGGTGGAGGAACTGGTACAGGAGCTGCACCAGTAGTAGCAGAAATAGCTAAATCTATGGGGATTTTAACTGTAGGTGTTGTAACTAAACCTTTCCCTTTTGAAGGAAGAAAAAGAATGATTCATGCAGAAGCTGGAATTAAGGCTTTAAAGGAATCAGTTGATACATTAGTAACAATTCCAAATGAAAGATTATTATCTCTTGTGGATAAAAAAACTACCCTTGTAGAATCTTTTAGAAAAGCAGATGATGTTTTAAAACAAGGTGTACAAGGTATTTCTGACTTAATAACTATACCAGGATTAATTAACTTGGACTTTGCAGATATAAGCACTATTATGGTTAATAAAGGGCTTGCTCATATGGGAGTAGGTGTTGGAACTGGCGATAATAGAGCGCAAGATGCTGCAAGAGAAGCAATAGCAAGTCCACTTTTAGAAACTTCAATTATAGGAGCAACTGGAGTACTTTTAAATGTTACTGGGGGATCTGATTTGTCTTTGTTAGAAATTAATGAAGCTGCACAAATAGTACAGGAAGAAGCTGATCCAGATGCAAATATTATATTTGGTGCTGTAATTGATGAGAGCTTAAATGATGAGATAAGAATAACAGTTATTGCTACAGGGTTTGATTGTGAAAAAGCTAAAATGGAAAGTGGAGTAAGCTTTGACTCTATTAAAAGTCAGAGTCCTAAATCAGAGGTAGCAGCAACTCAATCAAGTGAAGCTACTACACCTTCTAAAGAGGAAAGTGAAGATTTTACAGTTCCTACATGGCTAAGAAAAAGCATGAGATAATATAAGATTATTATTTATTTTATTAAGAGACTATTGCAAAATGATTTTTAATCATTTTGCAATAGTCTCTTCTTATTTAAATTTTTTAAATTCCATGTAAAGGCTGAATTAGAATGATACGTATTCTATTTCAGCCCTTTATTATTTCAAGGACTTTTGTTTAAATTACACAGTTTATTTTTTAACAGATACTTAATTTAAAAAAAAAATCGTAAAATGACATAATTTTCTAGTAATAATATGAAATTTTACCATATGATTTTACAAATTTTACCGTAAGCAACCTATATAATAATCTTTAAGGGGGTAAATAAAATGGTAGTGTACTTAGATATGCTTTTGTTAGAAAATTTTTTAGTGAATTTATTTTTACTAACAATAACTATGCAAACTATAAAAAAGAAGGTTTCAATGGGTAGGTTAATGCTAAGTTCAGCTATTGGTGCTTCATATGTTTTTTCTATAGTTATTCCTAAACTACAGTTTTTTACATCTACGCCCTTTAAAATAGTAGTAGCTCTACTGATGATGATAATATCTATTAAAGATAAAAGTATGGGTGAAGTATTAAAAGCTACTGGAATATTTATATTGTATTCTGTACTTCTTGCAGGAATGTCTTTTTATATAGCCATAAAGGATAATCCATCTTTATCATCAAGTGCTATGATATATAATTTTTCCTATAAAAATCTTATATTGTCTTTAATGATTATTTATATGTTAATTTATAAGTTAACTGTATATGTAAAAGATAGACGCTCATTAACTAATTATGTATATACTACTGAAATATGTATCGATAATGTGAAGACTATAATAAAAGCCTTTTTAGATACAGGTAATGAACTTAGAGAGCCAGCAACAAATTTGCCTGTAATAATTGTAGAAAGGAAGTTTTTCAAAGATTTAAATTTAAAGAACCATAGCATATATAACATTCCTTATTCTGTGGTAAGTGGATGTAATGGAAAACTTATTGGAATTAGACCAGATAGTGTGAAGATAAACATTAATGGAAATATAAAAGAAGAAAGTTTGATATTGGCATTTTGTGATAATAAGCTTAGCAAACATAGTGATTATAATGGACTTTTACCAAGGGGGATTATAGAATAGGAGGAATTTTTATGAATAAAATATCAAAAAAATTTTTAGAAGTGAGAAATGGGTTGCAAAGCATACTAAGTAGATTTTTAAGTAAGTTTAAAGGCTTTGCAAAATCAATTTACTACATAGGGGGAAATGATGCATTACCACCACCATTGACTAAAGAAGAAGAGGAAGTATTGGTAGAAAACCTAGAAATGGGAGATGAAAGCATAAGATCCATATTAATTGAACGTAACTTAAGATTGGTAGTTTATATAGCAAGAAAATTTGAAAATACAGGAGTAAATGTAGAGGATTTAATATCAGTAGGTACTATAGGACTTATAAAAGCCGTAAACACCTTTGCACCAGAAAAGAAGATTAAATTAGCAACCTATTCTTCTAGATGTATAGAAAATGAAATACTTATGTATCTAAGAAGAAATAATAAGATAAAAACAGAAATATCTTTTTATGAGCCATTAAATATTGATTGGGATGGAAATGAACTGTTATTATCAGATATATTAGGAACTGATAGTAATGTAGTATATAACTATATAGAAGAAGAAGTAGATAAGCAACTTCTTGGAATTGCTATGGATAAATTAAATAGTAGAGAGAAAGAAATAATAGAGTTGAGATTTGGACTAAATGGAATTACAGAAAAAACCCAGAAGGAAGTTGCGGATATGCTTGGTATATCTCAATCCTACATTTCTAGATTGGAAAAAAGAATAATTAAGAGACTTAAAAAAGAAATTAATAAAATGTTATAAGGTTGTCTTTAGTATAAAAAAGCTACATCAGGAGATAATTTTAATGTAATTATTCTGAAGGGAATGAGACCTTATGATGATTAATAAAGTAGAAATTTGTGGAGTGAATACTTCGAAACTACCTGTATTAAAAGAGAAGGAAATGAGGGAACTACTAATCAAGATAAAGCAAGGTGATAAGGGCTGTAGAGAGGATTTTATAAAAGGAAATCTAAGGTTAGTATTAAGTGTAATTCAAAGATTTAATAACAGAGGGGAAAATGTAGATGACTTATTTCAAGTAGGTTGCATAGGTCTAATGAAGGCTATTGACAATTTTGATTTAAGTCAGAATGTTAGATTTTCCACTTATGCAGTACCGATGATAATTGGAGAAATTAGAAGATACCTTCGGGATAATAACTCTATTAGAGTAAGTAGATCTTTAAGAGATATTGCTTATAAGGCATTACAAGTGAGAGATAAGCTTGTTAACAAAGATAATAAGGAGCCAACTATCTCTCAAATTGCAAAAGAACTAGAAATGCCTAAAGAAGAGATAGTATTTGCACTAGATGCAATTCAAGACCCCATTTCATTATTTGAACCTATTTACCATGATGGTGGAGATGCCATATTTGTTATGGATCAAATTAGTGATAGTAAGAATTTAGATGATGGATGGCTTGAAAATATATCAATAAAAGAAGGTATGAAGAAGCTTACAGATAGGGAAAAACTAATCTTAAACTTAAGATTTTTCCAAGGAAGAACCCAAATGGAGGTTGCTGATGAAATTGGAATATCTCAAGCTCAGGTTTCGAGATTGGAAAAGACAGCACTTAAACATATGAGGAAACACGTGTAATATGCTTATTTACAGGTAGGTAGCTTAATTTAGAATTAAAACTAGTTGCAATAGTTTATGTAGTGAAATCATATTGTATTAAAATTCATTGCAATGAGGTTAAAATTAAAAATTTATAACTCAGCAAAAAGGAGCCTAGGCTCCTTTTTGCTTTATAAGATATTATAGATTTAGAGTATGTGGCTAATTTGATATGAACCTTTGTATGAAAATAAATATTTATATCTTATACAATATATTAAATAGGTAAGCTTAAAGTTATGAAAATTTCAAATTAAATAAAATTTGATTAAAAGATAGTTGTTCTGTTAAAATATTTTTAGAAGAGATATTATTTAACTTATGTGTTAAATTTTTTGAATTTATCATATCGATAAACAAAAATAGGGTTTTGTAATTTATTCACAAAATAAATTATCATAGTATAAGTTATTTCAGCAGATTTTAGTAATTCTGAAATATTGGATGAAGTTAAGTATATATTTGAAATTGAGGTGATGGAACAGTGGAAGGCGAAAGAATAAAGGAAATAATGATCCAGAGAAAAAATATGAAGTATAGATTAGTTTTTCAAGGAATTATTGTAGGCTTAGTAACAGGAGTAGTAATAGTACTTAATAGGATACTAATAAATAAATTCTCGCTACTTTTTAATAATTTTTATTCATGGGGAAATAAAGATTTATTAAAAGCAATTTTAGTTATTGGAATTTTAGCAACTGTTGGAATAATAGTAGGAATCATGGTTAAACGGGAAGGCATGATTTCAGGAAGTGGTATTCCACAAGTAAAAGGACGAGTTATAAATAAATTAAAAATGAATTGGTTTAGAATATTAATATACAAGTTTATTGGAGGATTTTTAGCTTTGTCAGCTGGACTTTCTGTTGGTAGAGAAGGTCCTTCAGTTCAAATTGGAGCTTCAATAGGTGAAGGAGTTGGAGAAAAAAGTTATAAAAATATGCCAGTTAAAAAGGAATTTTTAATAACAGCTGGAGCGTCGGCAGGTTTGTCTGCTGCGTTTAATTCACCTTTATCTGGAATAATCTTTGCATTAGAAGAAATTCATAGAAATTTTTCTCCATTAGTATTATTGACGGTTATGCCGGCGGCTATAACTGCAGATTTTGTGACAAAAAGATTTTTAGGCATCGAGCCAGCTTTAACTGTGGGTGCAATGGATGCATTGCCATTAAGTTATTATTGGATTTTAATTATATTAGGTATTTTAACAGGAATAATGGGAGTTATATTTTCAAAAGGAATATATTTATTTCAAGATTTATATTCTAAATTTAAAAATATACCTGAAGAAGTAAAAATAATGATCCCCTTTGTACTAACAGCAATTATTGGATTGACAGCACCTATGTTATTAGGTGGAGGTCATGAGCTGATATTACATTTATCATTAGAAGAAAAATCAATCTTATTTTTAATAATAATATACATAATTAAATTTTTATTACTTTTAATTTGTTTTGGTTCTGGGGTACCAGGGGGGATATTCTTACCAATGTTATTGTTAGGAGCAATTATAGGAGCCATAGTTGGAAATATTTCAATAGATGTTTTTGGAATAAACAGCTCATATATTATTAACTTTATAGCTTTAGGTATGGCAGGATATTTTGCATCTGTAGTCAAAGCTCCTATAACGGGAATTGTTCTTATAATGGAAATGACAGGTTCCTTTAATCATTTGTTGTCTTTATCAGTAGTAGTTATAATTTCATACATTACTTCAGAGTTGTTAAGAAATGAACCAATTTATGAGGTGCTATTAGAAAGATTGCTAAAAAGGGTTGGATTAACTAAAGAGGAAAGTGACAGTAAAAAGACCATATTAGAATTTTGCATTGAAATGGGAAGTATAGGTGAAGGGAAATTTATAAGTGAAGTTCATTGGCCGAAGGGCTGTCTTCTTGTCTCTATAAAAAGAGGAGAAAAAGAAATAATACCAACAGGCAATGTAAAATTAATAGGTGGAGATTATATAGTTGTTTTAGTAAATGTAGATAGACGATGTTTTGTAATAGAAGAAATAAATAAACTTACTTTAGTATAAAAAGGAGAGCCTAGGCTCTTTTTTTATGTTCTATATTATTTTAAAGAGAATATAGATTAAATGATATAAAATTTAAGGAGGGAGTTTTTTTATGGAAACTTCAATGTTTGCGATAAATAGTTTAAAAACTATGGAGATAATAGATATTAACACAGGTACTAAACTTGGCTATATAAAAGATTTTAAAGTTAATTGTGAAGAATATAAATTAGAAGCAATAATACTTCCAACACAGAAATCTGGATGGTTTTCAAAAAATGAAGATATAGAATTGCCTTGGGAGAGGATCAAAAAAATTGGAGTAGATGTTATTTTAGTAGATGGAGAGGGAATTGTTGAAAATAATTAGGAGAAAATAATTAATTATATACAAATAGTGAATACTTTGTGTATAATCGTAGTATAAACAGAAAAACTTAGAGGATGTGATTATAGTGAAGTGTCCTTATTGCAATGGAGAAGAAAGTAAGGTTGTAGATTCTAGAGCAACAGAAGATGATGGTGCAATTAGACGTAGAAGAGAATGTCTTAATTGCAATAAAAGATATACTACCTATGAAAAAATAGAGGATATACAAATATTTGTTATAAAAAGAAACTTAACTAGAGAGTTATTTAATAGGGATAAAATCATAAGTGGTGTTATAAGAGCCTGTGAGAAAAGACCTGTATCA
This sequence comes from Clostridium sulfidigenes, assembly GCF_052067195.1. Classification (NCBI taxonomy): domain Bacteria; kingdom Bacillati; phylum Bacillota; class Clostridia; order Eubacteriales; family Clostridiaceae; genus Clostridium; species Clostridium sulfidigenes. The sequence goes on from NZ_JBQHQR010000001.1 coordinate 158,865, forward strand.
AGATTAGAGATAGAGAACTTAGTAAATTCTATTGAAAAAAGACTTAATAATACCATGACTAGTGAAATAAGATCAGAGGAAATAGGAGAATTAATATTGGAGAAATTAAGGTATATGGATGAAGTTGCTTATATAAGATTTGCATCTGTATATAGAAAGTTTGATGATATTAATAGTTTTATAGAAGAGATAAAGGGTTTAAGTGGTGATAAGTAATATGAGATCCTATAACATAGAAAATAATGAATTTCTAACCTATGATTTAGGTGATATAACCATTGGATTTTCTACAGCAAAAAATAATTTAAACTTTAATAAAACATTTAATGAAGGAAAGTCTAGTTTAAATAATTTAAAAAAGTGGTTTAAAGTAAATGAGGTTGTATATTTAAATCAAGTTCATGGAACCAAAGTATTTTCTTACGAAGAAAATATGGATATAGTAAACTATGATGGAGATGGTATTGTAACAAAAGAAAAACAGGTTGCTATTGGAGTATTTACAGCGGATTGTGTACCAATAATTTTAGTAGATACTAAAAATAAAGTAATAGCAGCTCTTCATAGTGGTTGGAAAGGAACTTTGAATAATATAGTTTCTAAAGGAATTAAAGTTATGAAAGAAAATTATGGTTGTGATCATAGCTATATTAAAGCTTTTATAGGTCCTCATAATAAAAGCTGTTGCTATGAAGTAAGCCAGGAGCTTATAGATAATTTCAAGGATTGTGATTTATTTAAAAATCAACAGATTAATTATGGTAGAAATTTAGATTTACAAAAGTGTGTAGAGATACAGTTAATGAATGAAGGTATCAAGAATAGTGATATAGTATGTTTAAATTTATGTACATACTGTAGCAAGGATAAAAAGTTATATTCATATAGAAAAGAAGAAGAATCTCATGGTAGGTTATTTTCCTTTGTATTTATCCATGAGTTTAAGGAGTGATATTTATGGAAAAAACAATATTAGTAGTTGATGATGAGGCACATATTCAGGAACTAATTAAATTTAATTTAACTAAGAATGGATTTAAGGTTATAACTGCTGATAATGGAATTGATGCATTAAAAATAGCTGAAGATGAAAAACCAGATCTAATATTTTTAGACCTTATGTTACCGGGTATGGATGGGTTAGAAGTATGTAAGTCTATTAGAAAAAAATCATCTATAGAGTCTACACCAATAATTATGATTACAGCTAAAGGTGAGGAGTTAGACAAAATTTTAGGCTTAGAGTTAGGAGCAGATGATTATATAACAAAACCTTTTTCGGTGAGGGAACTAGTAGCTAGAGCTAAAGCGATATTAAGAAGAACTAGTTTTAAACAAGAAGATAATAGCTTTAAGTTTGGAGATATAAATATAGATTATCAAAAACATGAAGTATATAAAGGAAAAGAAAAAATAGAGCTTACATTAAAAGAGTTTGAACTTTTAGAAATACTGATAAAAAACAAAGGAAAAGTTATGACAAGAGATTTCCTTTTAGATAAGATATGGGGCTACGAATATGTAGGAGAAACTAGAACTGTAGATGTACATGTGAGACATTTAAGACAAAAGATAGAAGATAATGATAAAAATCCAATTTATATTCAAACTATTAGAGGTATAGGATATAAATTTAATTCTGGGGAAAGTTATGAAAGATAATTCACAAAGAACTATGAAAAAAAGACTAATGCTAAGTGTTTTTGCGGCATTAGTTTTTGTATTAGGATTTCTAACTACAGTATTTTATACAATAGTTACTTATGAAAGTGAAGAGAGTGCTAAAGAACAATTAAATGTTTATGCTTATTTAATAAGTGAGCAGTTACACAACATTGATCAGGCGAGTTTTTCTAATGTAGTAGATAAAATGAAAAATTTGAATATTAGAATTACTATTATAAATAGCAATGGCACTGCCCAATTTGATTCTTTAGGAAATGTGGAAAAATTAATAAATTATAATAATAAAGATGAAGTTATCATGGCTAAATCTAAAGGGGAAGGTACTGCTACTAGATATAGTGATAGGGAAGGAACGTATGTTATTTACTATGCTGTAGCTATAGAAGATGGTATAGTAGTTAGAGTTTCAACCCATGTAAAAGCAACACATAAATTAAATGATACATATATAGTATGGTATGGTAGTGCTATAATTATAATGATTTTTATATCTCTTTGGATTGCCAATAAGTTATCCTATATAATTGTTAAACCAATTAGGGATTTAGATGTTATTACTTCCATGATCACTAATGGAAATTTAAGTAGAAGAATTAAAATTACCACCAATGATGAGCTTGGGAAGTTAGCTTTGAACTTTAATCATATGGCTGATAGACTTGAAAGTAGCTTACATGAGGTAAGTGAAAAGCAAAATAGACTTTCAGCAATTCTTCAAAGTATGGAAAGTGGCGTAATTGCTATAGATAATAGTCACAATATAATAATGATAAACAACTATGCAAAGAAAATTTTTAATATTAAAGAAGATGTAGTAGGCAATCCAGTTGAAAATATATGTAAAGAAGTGAATTTAAAATTTATATTTTCTATGAGAGATAGAGATATTAAAGAGTTTAAGTTAAGTGCTCCTACTATAAAATTCCTTAGGGTTAGAACCGCAGATATTATAGTTCATAATCATCAGCATATTGGAGCAGTAGCAGTAATACAAGACATTTCTGACTTGAAAAAGTTAGAAAATATGAGAACTGAATTTGTGGCTAATGTATCCCACGAACTTAAAACTCCTCTTACATCTATAAGAGGTTTTGCTGAGACTTTAAAAGAGGTTGATGATGATGAGACTAAGAAAAAATTTTTAACTATAATAAATGAAGAAGCAGAAAGACTTACAACACTTATATCAGATATATTATTGTTATCACAAATTGAGCATAAACAAGAATTTAAAAAAGAAGTATTTAATGTAAATAAAGCTATAGAGGATGTATTTTATTTAATGAAGAATACTGGTGAACAAAAGCAGGTGCATGTAAGTATAGTTGGAGATGAGATACCTAATATTCTAGGAGATAAGGATAAATTTAAACAAATGCTTATAAATCTAGTAGATAATGCAATAAAATATAGTGAAGCCTTTGATACAGTAGTAATAACAAAGATAATTTATGATACCTACTTTAAAGTTATTGTAGAAGATAGTGGTATGGGAATTGCAAAAGAATATATACCAAGACTTTTCGAAAGATTTTATAGGGTAGATAAAGCTAGATCTAGGGCAAAGGGTGGAACAGGATTAGGTCTTGCTATAGTTAAACATATAATTATTGGTTTTAATGGTAGTATAGATGTAGAAAGTACTTTAGGCGTTGGTACAAAATTTATTATTACAATTCCATATCATATAGAAAAATAGAATAATTAAGATAAGATATTCATAAAAGACTAGAGAGAAAATTCTCTAGTCTTTTTCTTGTGAACTTAAGAACTTTGTTTATGTTAAGTATTATTAACCTAAGTAAAGTTTTTTTAATATATGGATAATAATAGCTTAACTAAGAAAGAATATAATCAATATTGTAAGATAAATAAAAAAACAAATTGGAGGGGAATTTAAATGAAAAAGAAGTCAATAAAAATATTAATAGCAGGAATAGTTGCAACAATGACCATGGGATTATTAGTAGGTTGTGGCGGAAAGGATACTTCCAATTCAAATAATAGCGGTAATAATACTAGTGATAATAAAGCAAAAGCTATAACTATTAAAATATCAGGTTCAACTTCTGTAGGGCCATTAATGGAAAAGGAAGCAGAGAGTTACAAAGGTGAAAATCCAAATGTTACTGTAGAGGTTCAACAAATAGGATCTTCAGCAGGAATAAAAAATGCTGTAGAAGGTATTAGTGAAATAGGTATGGCTTCACGTGAGTTAAAAGATGAAGAAAAATCAGAACTTGCTGAAACAGTAATTGCTTATGATGGAATAGCCTTAGTAGTCCATCCATCAAATAAAGCAGAAAACTTAACTATGAAACAAATTAAGGACATATATACAGGAGCTATAACTAACTGGAAGGAAGTTGGAGGAGTTGATGCCCCAATAGTGGTAGTTTCAAGGGAAGATGGTTCAGGAACTAGAGATGCGTTCCAAGAAATTGTAGGATATACTTCAGAAGAATTGGAGAAAAATGCAACTATAGCAGAAGGTAATGGAAGTGTTAAAACTACAGTTTCAACAAATAAAAATGCAATAGGATATATTTCTTTTGAACAATTAGATGATTCAATTAAGGATTTAAAAATAGAGGGAAGTGAAGCAACACCTGAAAAAGTATTAAGCAAAGAGTATAAATTATCAAGACCTTTCTTAGTAGTATATAAAGAAGATAAATTAACAAAGGATGGAAAACAATTTATTGACTACATTTTAAGTGAAAAAGGTCAAGGTATTGTTGAAGAAGCTGGTGGAATAAAAGTAAAATAGATAATTTATGCGCCACAATGGGTATAGACCTTTGAGAGAAAAATTATCTTAAAGGTCTATTGAATTTAAATTGGAGGTCAAATATATGTCAGTGAAATCAGTTAAGACGGAAAAACCCCACAAACTTAAGGGGATAAAATATATAATTGATGATGTATCAGAGAATGTTTTTAAAGTATGTGCTTTAATAGCAGTAATAAGTTTAATTTTAATAATAGGTTTTGTATTTTATAAGGGTTTGACACCGTTTATATCTAAAGGATATTCCTTTGGAGAATTTTTACTAGGAACAGAGTGGATACCTAGTTCAGAAAAGTATGGAATTCTTCCTATGATAATTGCTTCTATATATGGAACCCTAGGCTCTCTTGTTATAGGGGTACCCATAGGAATATTAACAGCTATTTTTATTGTTGAAATAGCACCTAAATCAGTAGCAAAGATAATGTCTCAGGGAGTGGAATTATTAGCAGGAATTCCTTCTGTATTATTTGGAGTCTTTGCCCTTGGAATAATAGTACCAGCTATTCAAAGTAAATTATCCCTTCCTAAAGGACAAAGTTTACTTGCCATTATAATAGTTCTTTCAGTAATGATGCTACCAACTATTATTTCAGTGGCAGAAACAGCTATAAGATCAGTACCAAAACAATATAAAGAGGCATCTTTAGCTTTAGGTGCATCTAAAATTGAAACTATATTTAAAGTAATTTTACCAGCAGCTAAGTCTGGAGTTTTAACAGCTATAGTACTAGGGATGGGAAGAGCAATAGGAGAAACCATGGCAGTTATCTTAGTTGCTGGGAATAGCCCCATAATACCAAATAATATAACAGATAGTGTAAGACCTCTCACTACTAATATAGCATTGGAAATGGGATATGCCTTTGGAACACATCAAGAAATGCTTTTTGCAACAGGAGTAGTTTTGTTTTCTTTCATTCTATTGTTAAACTTTGTAATAGCTAAAATATCAGAAAAGGCAGGTAATTAATATGAGAAAAATAAAAGACAATATATTAAAAACTATTTTATGGTTATCTGCAGCTATTACAGCTCTAATTATTGCTATTATAGTAGGATATATATTTAAAAAAGGTTTTGGACTTGTAGATTTTAACTTTATTTTTGGAGATTATTCTCCCACAAATGGTGGTGGTATATTTCCGATGATTGTTACTACATTGTTAACGGTAATATTATCTTTATTAATATCAATTCCGATAGGGATTTGTGGAGCTATATATTTACAAGAGTATGCAAAGCAAGGAAGAGGAGTTAAATTAATTAGGTTTGCAACAGAAAGTCTTGCAGGTATACCATCTATAATATATGGACTATTTGGAACAGTATTCTTTGTATCTACTCTTAAATTGCAATTTTCAATTGTATCAGGTTCTTTAACATTAGCTATTATTGTACTACCTGTAATTATAAGAACCACAGAAGAAGCTTTAAAGACAGTTCCTCAAAGTTATAAAGAAGGTGCAGTAGCTTTAGGTTCAACTAAGTTTGAAGTTTTATACAAAATAGTAGTTCCTAGTTCAATGCCAGGAATTTTATCAGGAGTAATATTATCTATTGGAAGAATTATAGGCGAATCAGCAGCAATTCTTTTAACCGCTGGTACAGTAGCTGCAATGCCACAAAACCTTATGTCTAGTGGTAGGACTCTTACTGTACATGCTTATCTAGTTACTAAGGAAGCCGGAAATATAGAGCTAGCATCTGCAATTGGAGTTATACTAATATTTATAATTTTAGCTTTAAGCTTGATAGCTAAGGGAATCACCAAAACAATAAATAAAGAAAAATTTTAATCATTAGAATGTAACTAGGAGGAAATATAATGTCAATAATATCTGTAAAAGATCTTAATTTACACTATGGAACAAATCATGCTCTTAAAAATATAAATATAGAAATAGATAAGAATAGTGTTACAGCTTTAATAGGTCCATCGGGGTGTGGAAAGTCTACTTTTCTTAGAACTTTAAATAGAATGAATGATTTAATTGATGATGTAAAAATAGAAGGGCAAGTTTTTTTTGAAGATAACAATATCTACAAAGAGCTAAATGAAATAGAGTTAAGAAAAAGAATAGGAATGGTATTTCAAAAACCAAATCCATTTCCAATGTCTATCTATGATAATATTGCCTATGGACCTAGAATTCATGGAATAAAGGATAAAAAGAAGTTAGATGAAATTGTAGAGAAATCTCTTCAAGGAGCAGCTCTTTGGAAAGAGGTAAAGGATAGGCTTAAAAAAAGTGCTATAGGATTATCGGGAGGTCAACAACAAAGACTTTGTATTGCCAGGACCATAGCTGTTGAACCTGAGGTCATACTAATGGATGAACCTACTTCTGCATTGGATCCAATATCAACTTCTAAGATAGAGGAACTTATGGACGTGCTTAAAGAAAAATACACTATAGTCATAGTAACTCATAATATGCAACAAGCAGGACGTATATCAGATAAAACAGCATTCTTCTTAAATGGAGAAATTGTGGAGTATGGAAAGACAGAAGAGATGTTTCATATGCCAAAGGATAAGAGAACAGAAGATTATATCACAGGAAGATTTGGTTAATAATAGAATGAAATTAGGTAGTTATCAATAATTAAAATTTATAAAGTGTAGGTGAAGAAGATGACAAGAAATAGTTTTGATCTTAAATTACAACAACTTCATGAAGATTTAATGGCCATGGGTGAGGCTGTAGCCAAACAAATAGAAGATAGCATTGATGCATTAAAAAAGCAGGATGAAATCTTAGCAGAAAAAGTAATTCAAAAGGATGATGTAATAGATGACTTTGAAGAAGATATAGAGGATAAGTGTATAAAACTAATGGCTACAGAGCAGCCCTTAGCCAGTGATTTAAGAAGGATATTTATTACTACAAAGATCATAACTGATTTAGAGAGAATGGGAGACCATGCTGTAGACATAGCTAAGATTGCAAAAAAACTTATAGGAGAAACTTATATTAAGGAACTTATAGATATACCTAATATGGCTAAAATTGTAGAAAAAATGATTAAAGACTCTTTAGAGGTATATATAACTACAGATATAAGTAGAGCTCATGAAGTAAGTAAAATGGATGATCAGGTAGATAGATTATTTAAGAGTATATTTGATGAATTACTTGTAATAATGAGAAATGATCAAACTACTATAAATCAAGCTAGTCAATTTTTATTTATATGCAAGTTTTTGGAACGCATGGCAGACCATGCTACCAATATTTGTGAATGGACTATATATTTAGAGAGCGGAGAAAAACTAAAATTAAATTAATTTAAATCCACCTTCAAATTACAAGTTGGCTATGTGTAGTCAGCTTTTTTATTTTACTTAGAAATTAAATTATATTTTTGTTGAAAAATAGAAAGCTTTGAGGTAATCTTAATTAGGTGCATTGACTAGGGAATATAATTAAGATAATATAACATAATAGTGGTATAATCATGCTATAGGAATGAAGGAGATACAAATATGAAAAATGAAATAAGTAAGGTTATTCCAAATTCTATTGCAGAAGAAGTAGATATCGAGGTTGGAGATAGACTTTTAAGGATAAATGAAAATGATGTTAAAGATATAATAGATTATAAATTTCTTATTACTGATGAAGTACTTCTTTTAGAAGTGGAGAAGAAAGATGGAGAGATTTGGGAAATTGAAATTGAGAAGGATTATGATGAAGATTTAGGGATAGTATTTAGAGAAGGAATTATTGATAAACCTATGACATGTCATAATGATTGTATTTTTTGCTTTATAGATCAATTACCTAAAGGAATGAGAGAAACTTTATATTTTAAGGATGATGATTCTAGACTATCCTTTTTACAAGGAAATTTTTTAACTCTAACTAATATGAAAGAAGAGGATATAGAAAGAATAATAAAATACAAGATAAGTCCTATAAATGTATCTGTACATACTACAAATCCAGAACTTAGAGTTAGAATGCTCAACAATAGATTTGCGGGTAAAATATATGATATACTTAAGAGGTTATCAGCAGCAGGAATAAAGATGAACACTCAAATTGTTTGCTGCCCAGGAATTAATGATGGAGAAGAATTAGTTAGCACTATAGAAGATCTATATAGACTTTATCCTAATGTTAATAGTGTAGCAGTAGTACCCTTAGGGATAACTAAGCATAGAGAAGGACTAAAAAAACTAAATTTATTTACACAAGAAACTTCTTTAAAGCAAATCAATTTAGTTAAAGAGCTACAAAAAAAGTACTATGAAGAAAGTGGAACACCCTTTGTTAGATTGTCAGACGAATTTTATATAGTATCAGGGGAACCATTACCAGACTCTGAGCATTACCAAGGATTTGAGCAAATTGAAGATGGTGTAGGAATGGTAACTCTATTAAAGGATACCATAGATACTACACTTCCAGATTTAAAGAAAGATGGAGTGGGATCTTTTACCTTTGTAACAGGGGCTTTAGTTTATCCTGAAATAGTACATATAAAAGATAAAATTCAAAGGTTAAATAATAATATAAATATTACCGTAGAGGAGATACCAAATAAGTTTTTTGGAGAGACTATAACAGTAACAGGGCTTTTAACAGGAATAGACATAATAAACACACTTAAAGAAAGAGAAGTTGGAGACTATATAATAATACCTGATAACGTCCTTAGAAAAGGCTATGAACTTTCTAATTCAGATAAAGCCATACTGTTAGATGATTATACTGTGGAAGATTTATCTAGAGAACTAAATAGAAAAGTTATTATTTGTGATTTCACAGGAGATGATTTAATAACTATAATAAATGAACATTTAAGGGAGGATTAATATGGGAAAACCAGTAGTTGCTATTGTTGGAAGACCAAATGTAGGTAAGTCTACACTTTTTAATAAATTAGCAGGAAAGAGAATAGCTATAGTAGAAGATACACCAGGAGTTACAAGAGATAGAATTTATGCAGAGGCTGAATGGCTAAGACATAACTTTACAATTATTGATACTGGTGGAATTGAGCCAGAAAATGAAGACATTATAATGGTTCAAATGAGAAGGCAAGCAAATATTGCTATTGAAACAGCAGATGTAATTGTATTTATAGTAGATGGTAAAGCCGGTCTTCATCCATCAGATTATGAAGTGGCACAAATGCTTAGAAAATCAGGAAAACCAATAACATTAGTAGTAAATAAAATTGATAGAAGAGAATTAGAAGATAATGCTTATGAATTTTATAACTTAGGTATAGGTAATCCAGTAACTATTTCAGCGACTCAAGCATTAGGTCTTGGAGATATGCTTGATGAAGTTGTAGCTCATTTTGATGAGTTAGGAAGTAGCGAAGAGGATGAAGAATACATAAAAATTGCCATGGTGGGTAAGCCTAATGTTGGAAAATCTTCACTTATAAATAAGTTACTAGGTGAAAATAGAAATATAGTAAGTAATATTCCAGGCACCACAAGAGATGCTATTGATAGTAAATTAGAAACTGATGAGGGTAAATTTATATTAATAGATACTGCAGGATTAAGAAGAAAAAGTAAAATTAAAGAAGAGATAGAAAGATATAGCGTTATAAGAACTCTTACAGCCATAGAGAGAGCAGATGTGTGTATATTGATTCTTGATGCTACAGAAGAGTTAAGTGATCAAGATGAAAAGATTATAGGATATGCCCATGAACTTAATAAGGCAATAGTTGTAATAGTTAATAAATGGGATTTAATTGAAAAAGATGATAAGACTATGAATGATTATAAAGCTAGAATCGGTAGAGGATTATCTTTTATGCCATATGCTAATTATCTATTTATATCTGCCTTAACAGGTCAAAGGGTAAACAAAGTTTTAAATGTAGCTAAAGAGTGCTATAATAATTATACTAAGAGGATAGCTACAGGGGTATTAAATGATGTGGTAAGTAAAGCTGTACTTATGAATGAACCTCCAGTAGTTGCATTAAGAAGACTAAAAATTTATTATGTAACCCAAGTGGATATAAAACCACCTACATTTATATTTTTTGTAAATGATCCAGCTTTACTACACTTCTCTTATGAGAGATATTTAGAGAATAAGCTAAGGGAAAGTTTTGATTTTAAAGGTACTGGAATAAAAACTATATTTAGGAAGAGAAAAGAAGATTAATAAAAGTTTTATATCTTTTATTACAAATGGATTTTTAGTAAATAAGAAGGAATTAATAGAGACAATGAGAATAAATAATATAATATTTATTCTCATTGTTTTATATAATTTAAGAAAGTAGGGATAAGGTGAATAAGATTTCTTTTATAGGAGGAGGAAGTTTCGGTACAGCTTTAGCTGTATTACTTTCTAAGAAAGGGTCAGAATGCTCTGTATGGTGCCATAGTGAAAGCACAGTTAATGATATTAATATAAAAAGAGAAAATACAAAGTATCTTAAGGGAATTGCCATACCAGAAAAAGTTACTGCCTATGGTGATCTTGAAGAAACTATAGAAAATAGTAATATAATAGTTCTTGCAGTACCTTCAAAGGCTATTAGAGAGATTTCAAAAAAAGTAGAGCCTTTTCTTAAAGGTGATGAAATAATTGTAACTGTGGCTAAGGGCATAGAAAATCATACATTAAAAAGAATGTCAGAAATAATTGAAGATGAAATAAAAGGTCATCCTATAGTAGTGCTATCAGGTCCTAGTCATGCAGAAGAAGTAGCAATGAATATACCTACTACAGTAACGGTATCATCAAAGGATATGAAAGCTGCAAAAAAAATCCAGGATGTATTTAGTAATAATACCTTTAGAGTTTATACAAATAATGATCTTATTGGAGTTGAAATAGGGGGAGCTTTTAAAAATATCATTGCCCTTGCTGCTGGGATTTCAGATGGCATTGGATATGGAGATAATACTAAAGCAGCTCTAATGACTCGAGGGATGAGTGAAATAATAAGGGTTGGAACTAAGCTCTCAGGAAAAGCTGAGACATTCTATGGGCTTACAGGAATGGGTGATTTAATAGTTACTTGCACTAGTATGCATAGTAGAAACAGAAGAGCAGGAATATTAATTGGAAGTGGAAAGACAATGGAAGAAGCCATAAAAGAGATAGGTATGGTTGTAGAAGGAATTGAGGCTGTTAAAGCCTTTCATGAATTAAAATCTAAAACTGATGTAGATATGCCAATAACTACTGCATTGTATGAAGTTCTTTTTAAAGGGAAGAATGCTAAAGAATGTGTTACAAAATTAATGGGAAGAAAATATAAGGATGAAAACAATGAATTGTAAACATTTATTTAATTAAAATATTTTATTTTGATAATATCTTAATATTTGATATAATGATATAAGGTTAGATAGATGAGAATTAATTTTATTTTCAATGGAAAATTGAAGATAAAGGTAGGAGGCTAACAAAAACGTATGTTGAATAATAAAAATTATACAAAGAAAAAAAATGCATTTTATAAAAGAAAAGATATTTTCTATAAAAAGAAATCAGGTTTTAATAATGGAACTACAATAATTATTGGGTTATTATTTTTAGTGGGTATAATGATTGGACTTGTGTTAAAGGAAGATTCAAAAGTCCTTGATACGGCTAATATATTCAACAATGATTATGAGAATAAAACTTCTAAATATAGCCAAGGGAAAACAACACCTTCTAGGGGCAATAGTATTAATGAACATGAATATAACGATTTAGAAGAAGTACCTGATTTAAATGACTCTACAGTTAGCGCTACCTTAACAAAAGATGAGATAAAAGAAATAAAAGATATTATTAATAGTGATACGACAGGATTATATACATTGGTAAACAAAGAAAATTTACTTTCTAAGGAGTATATGCCAGGTAATTTAGTTATTCCGAATATCAACTTAGTATCTGAAAGAAGTAATGAAAAAAACCTAGTTAGTGGAACTATGATTGAAGATTTAGAGCAGATGTTTTATGATGCTCAAGAAGAAGGTATTAATTTATTTTTAAGTAATGGATTTAGAGGATATGATTCTCAGACATATATCTACAATGAGGATATTCAAAATAAAGACAGTGAACATAGTGAATATGTAGCAAAACCTGGTGAAAGTGAACATCAACTTGGATTAGCTATTGATATTACTAGCAGAGATATGGCCTTTGATTTAAATCAATCTTTTGAGAATACCAAAGAGGGTGCTTGGGTTCTAGAAAATGCTTATAAGTATGGCTTTATTTTAAGGTATACTAAGACTAAAGAAGATATAACAGGTTATAAATATGAGCCATGGCATTATAGATATGTTGGAAATAAAACAATTAGTAAACTCTGTCACAATAAGGACTTAACGTTAGAAGAATTACTTAGTTATGCTAAAAGTGAATAATTTAATTTAAAAACTTATCAAGTATTAAAAGTTTTCCTTTTAAAATAAAAAGGGGAACTTTTTTATTTTATTAATGCATAATATTAATTCTATATCAATATATATATAATGTTAATATGTAGTTGCGGGAGGGTAGCCTTGGAAAATTTTGATATATATAAAGATATAGCAGAAAGAACTCAAGGGGATATATATGTGGGGGTAGTTGGGCCAGTTAGAACAGGTAAATCTACTTTTATTAAAAAGTTCATGGAACTAATGGTTATACCTAACATAGAAAATCCTCATAAGAAGGACAGAGCAAAAGATGAATTGCCACAGAGTGGATCAGGAAAATCTATTCACACTACAGAACCTAAATTTGTTCCTAATGAGGCTGTAGAAATTCAGTTTGAGGACGGAGTGAAATTTAAAGTTAGAATGGTTGATTGTGTTGGATATATAGTAAAGAATGCATTAGGCTATACAGAGGCTGATGCACCTAAAATGGTTTCTACTCCATGGCATGATTATGAAATTCCATTTGAGCAAGCGGCAGAAATAGGAACTAAGAAGGTAATAACAGATCACTCTACAATAGGTATAGTTGTAACTACAGACGGAAGTATTACAGGCTTAGATAGGGAGGATTATGTAGATGCTGAGGAGAGAGTTATAAAGGAGCTTAAAGAGATAAATAAGCCATTTATAATAGTTCTAAACACTGTAAATCCTAATTCAGAAGAGAGTAAAGACCTAGGAAGGGAACTAGAAGAAAAGTATGATGTTCCTGTAAAAGTTATGGATGTAATGAATATAGGAAACAATGAGATTACAGAAATATTTGATACAGTTCTAAGAGAGTTTCCAGTAAAAGAAATAAATATTGACATGCCTCAGTGGATGGAGAGTTTAAATTCATCTCATTGGTTAAAGGTAAACATAATGACTATTCTAAAAGCCATGTGTAAAGATATCTATAAAGTTAGAGATGTTAAGAGATGTCTTGATGCCTTTAAAGGAATTGAATTCTTATCAGACATAAAAGTTAAAGAAATGAATATGGGAGAAGGTACTTCTTGTGTGGATATTAATCCAAAACATGAATTATTTTATAAGATCCTTGGAGAGATTTGTAATACTGATATAAAAAATGAAAATGATTTATTAAGTATCATGGAGAGTTTCTACAAGGCTAAAATAGAATATGATAAGGTTGAGGAGGCATTAAAAGAAGTTAATGAGACTGGTTATGGATTAGTTGCACCACAGCTTACTGAAATGAAACTAGAAGAGCCTGAAATTGTTAAGAAGGGTAATCAATATGGAGTAAAACTAAAAGCCTCAGCTCCATCATTACATTTAATTAAAGCTGATATTGAAACTGAAATTCAACCAATAATGGGTAGTGAAAAACAAAGTGAAGAGTTCTACAAATCAATTTTAGAGCAATTTGAAAATGATCCTTCACAAATTTGGCAAAGTAACATGTTTGGAAAGTCTTTAGAAGAATTAGTTAAAGAAGGACTTCAAAATAAACTTTATAAAATGCCTGAAGATGTGCAAATAAAACTTCAAAAAACCCTTCAGAAAATTATTAATGAGGGAAATGGTGGACTTATCTGCATAATTATCTAATGAATGTTAAGACGTTTTCTTCAAATTCAAAAATATAGTTTTGAAATTAATATTAATTTCAAAACTATATTTTTTATTGTATAATTCTCATCATTGTAATATATTTAATTATGTAAAAGATTTCATTGGAATGATTATAATGGATAAGGTACATTTACAATGCCCTTGATAAAGAGATATAATTAAAATTGATTATAAATAAGTTAAGTGTAATTGAACTTTTATTTTGGATTGCAAATAATAAAGATTTTGGAGGTACATAAAGTATGAGTAAAGTTGTAGTAATATTTAATGGTGGAACTATATCTATGAAGGTAGATGAAAAAATAAAAGCAGCGGTGCCTAATTTAACAGGTGAAGAAATAATGTCCATGGTAACAGGTATTGAATCCTATGCAGAAGTAGAATCATATACATTTTCTAGTCTTCCAAGCCCTCATATGACCCCAGATATAATGATGGAATTATCAAATTATGTTAAGACGTTTTTAGAAAGAGAAGATGTAGATGGAGTAGTAGTTACCCATGGAACAGATACTCTTGAGGAAACAGCTTATTTTTTACAGCTCACTATAAATAGTGAAAAGCCAGTAGTAGTTACAGGTTCCATGAGAAATAGTTCTGAGCTAGGATACGATGGACCTGCTAACTTAGCAGCATCAATTTGTACGGCTACATCTAAAGAATCAAGAAATCGTGGAGTAATTGTATGTTTAAATAATGAACTAAATTGCGCTAGTGAGGTTACAAAGTCTCACTCTATGCACCTTAATACGTTTCAAAGTCCAGAATTTGGGCCAATAGGTATTGTTGACAGTAATGAAGTAAGGTTTTATAGAGGAAGCACTACAAAGGAATATATAAATACTGATGTAATAGAAAATAATGTTCAGCTTATTAAATCCTGTGCAGGGATGGATGGAACACTTATAGATTATTGTGTTAGTCAAGGTGCTAAGGGATTAGTAGTTGAAGCTATGGGGAGAGGTAATATTCCACCGTTAATGGCAAATTCAGTAGAAAAGGCTATAAATAAAGGAGTGGCAGTGGTAATAGTTTCCAGGTGCTATAAGGGGAGAGTTCTAGATAGTTATGGTTATGAAGGCGGAGGAAAACAATTAAGAAATATGGGTGTTATATTTGGGGATAGCATGCCAGGGCAAAAGGCTAGAATAAAGATGATTTTAGCATTGGGAAAAACAAGGAATTTAGATGAAATAAGAGAAGTATTTGAAAAAGGACATTATTAATATACGAACATTATAAAAGAAAATAAAATTAATATACGTAAAAATCATTGACATAGGTATATAAAGTTGATATTATAATCTTGTAAAAAGAAATAACCACTAATTTTCATATAGGTCTAATGCGATGGATTAGATGTTTCTACCGGATACCGATAAAATCCGACTATGAGAATTCCTATGTTAAAAAACTGTCACTGGGATTCTTATCCAGTGACTATTTTTTTGCAATAATACATATTAATAGGAGGACAAGTATTATGGAAAAATTTTTTAGGTTAAAAGAAAATGGTACCGATGTAAAGAGGGAAGTTGTTGGTGGGTTAATAACTTTCTTAACTATGGCATATATAATAGCCGTTAATGCCAACATATTAGGAGATCCTGGCGTTGGAATGAATCCAGGAGCAGTTGTTACAGCAACTTGCCTATCAGCTGGGGTTACTACTATTTTAATGGGAATCTATGCCAATCTACCATTAGGATTAGCTTCAGGCATGGGACTTAATGCATTCTTTGCATATACAGTAGTAATGGAAATGGGGATATCTTGGCAAATAGCTTTAACAGCAGTATTTGTAGAAGGAATTATATTTATTTTATTATCATTAACAAAGGTTAGGGAAGCTATCGTAAACTGTATACCAACTAACTTAAAATATGCAGTTACTGCAGGTATTGGATTATTTATAGCATTTATAGGTTTTGGTAATGCTGGAATAGTAGTTGGAAGCGAAGCAACAAAGGTAACCATGGGTAGTTTAGTAAGCCCAACAGCGTTAATTACAATATTAGGTGTAATGGTTATTGTAATTTTATCTAAAAAAAATGTAAAAGGTGCAATACTTTGGGGAATGGCCGCTAGTGCTATAGCTGCATGGATATATGCTGCTTTATCACCAGAAGCTGCTACAGCTGCAGGAATATATTTACCAAAAGGTATCTTAAAGTTTGAATCTATAGCACCTATTGCGGGTAAATTAGATTTCTCAGTATTCACTAATGCGGGAACTATATCAGAATTTATTTCAGTTGTATTTGTATTCTTATTTATAGACTTCTTTGATACAGCTGGAACTTTAGTTGGAGTAGCGTCAAAGATTGGAATGATAGATAAAGATGGTAAAGTTAAAAATGCAGGGAAGGCATTACTAGTAGATGCAATTGGGACAACTTTTGGAGCTCTTGTAGGAACATCTACAGTTACAACTTATGTAGAGAGTTCTGCTGGAGTTGCATCAGGAGCTAGAACCGGTCTTTCAGCAGTAGTTACAGGAATATTATTCTTACTTGCTATGTTCTTATCGCCATTATTTGTTGCTATACCAGGTTGTGCAACAGCACCAGCTTTAATTATTGTAGGGTTCTTCATGATAGAATCAGTTAAAAATATAGATTTTTCTGATTTCACTGAAGGTGTACCAGCGTTCCTTACTATAGCATTAATGCCTATGACATATAGTATAGGAGATGGATTAATGATAGGAATGTTATCTTACGCTATATTAAACCTAATAGCTAATATTACAACTAGGGAAGCTAAGGATAGAAAACAAGTATCTTTCGTTGTATATATTCTGGCAATAATATTCTTATTAAAAATAATCTTTGGTTAAATAAAGTTTTAAATATATATTTATTAATATCAGTGATGTTATTGAACTAATTTATAAATAAGGGACATAAGCTTAAAATACAAGCTTATGTCCCTTGTTTATAGAGTGAATATTTTAAATTATAATGGTTTTTCTAAGGTTTTCTAAAGAATATTTCATTTTTCTTTAAAATTCTTTTGTTTATGGGTTGAAATAAGCCACATACATTATGTATAATAAATAAAGAATTTAAGAAGGTCTAGAAGGGTGCGTTGTATATGATAAAAAGCATGACTGGATTTGGAAGAGGTACATCAGAGAGCGAAGCATCTAGTTTTATTGTGGAAATAAAGACAGTAAATCACAGATACTTTGAGCTTAATGCTAGAATGCCAAGAACTTTAATATCTTTAGAAGATGGTATAAGAAAATATGTAAATGACAAGATTAAAAGGGGAAAGGTAGATATATTTATTACTCAAAATCAAGGAGCTAACGAGGATATGTCTGTAGTGGTAAATGAGAGTTTAGCTGAAAATTATGTGGAGGTATTACATAATTTAAGGGATAAGTATGATTTAAGGGATGATATTTCTGCTACAACCTTAGCACGGTTTCCAGAAGTTCTAAAATTAGAACAAAAGGAAGAAGATTTAGAAAAAACATGGAAGATATTATTACCAGCAGTAGAAGAGGCAGTACACAATCTTGTGTCCATGAGGCAACAAGAAGGTGAAAAACTTTTGATAGATATTACAAAGAGATGTGAATGTATTTCAAGTAATGTTGATATAATTAATAGAAGGGTGCCAGAAGTTACAGAAGAGTATAGAGCAAGACTTCTAAAGAAAGTAGAAGAAATTTTAGCAGAAAAAAGTATTGATGAAAATCGCATTGCTATGGAAGTAGTTCTTCAAGCTGATAAATCCTGTGTTGATGAAGAAATTGTTAGACTTAAAAGCCATGTTGCGCAAGTCATCAAAACTTTTAAACTAGGAGAGCCAATAGGTAGAAAGCTAGACTTCATTGTTCAAGAAATGAACAGAGAAGCAAATACAATTGCGTCTAAAGTTAACGATTTGGAATTAACTAATATAGCACTTGATATAAAAAGTGATATAGAAAAGATTAGAGAACAGGTTCAAAACATAGAATAAATTTAGGAGGTAGGGCATGGGTATAAAACTTATAAATATTGGATTTGGAAATATTGTTTCAGCAAATAGATTAGTAGCTATTGTTAGTCCAGAATCAGCGCCTATAAAAAGAATAATTCAAGAAGCTAGAGATAGGGGTATGCTAATAGATGCTACCTATGGTAGAAGAACTAGAGCAGTTATAATAACTGATAGTGACCATGTAATACTATCTGCTGTTCAGCCTGAAACAGTAGCACATAGATTGTCATCTAAAGGTGATGATGCTATAGATGAGGTAGAGGATTAATATGGGAAGTAAAGGACAATTATTAGTTATATCTGGACCATCAGGAGCAGGCAAAGGGACTGTATGTAAGGCGCTAATTGAAAAAAGTCCAATATGGATTTCTACATCTTGCACTACGCGTAAGCCAAGAGAAGGTGAAGTAGAAGGAGTAAATTATTTCTTTATAGAGAGAGATGAGTTTTTAAATAGGATTGATAAAGAAGATTTTCTGGAATATGCAGAGGTTTATGGTAACTTTTATGGGACACCTAAATCTGAGGTTTTAAAGATGCTAGAAGAAGGTAAGGATGTAATATTAGAAATAGATATACAAGGTGCATTAAAAATTAAATCTTCATATCCTAAAGGAATATTTATTTTTATTATGCCTCCATCTATGGAAGAACTTAGAAATAGAATAACAAATAGAGGAAGCGAAACTCCAGAGTCATTAAAGACTAGAATGGAATGTGCTTATGATGAAATAAGCTTTGCATCTAAATATGACTATGCTGTTGTAAATGATAAGGTTGAAGATGCAGTTAAAAAAATTGAAAGTATAATAGTCGCTGAAAAATGTAGAGTATTTAAAATTAAAGATGAGCTATTAGGGAGGTTCTAAAAGATATGAGTAATTCAAAGAGCAATTCAATGATTAATCCATCTATTGTGGAATTATTAGAAAAAGTGGATAACAGATATTCATTAGTAGTATCTACTTCAAGAAGAGCAAGAAAAATAATTGACGGTGAAGAGCCAAAAGTACAAGGCGTAGGTGCAAAGCCATTAACTATTGCTATTAATGAAGTTAAACAAGGGATTATAGAAATTAGAGAGGCAGATGATAAGTTTACTAAGGTTCAAGAATTTGAACTAGTAAATGAAGAAGCGGAAGAAGGCTCAAATTTAGATGAGTAAGAAAAATGTAGTTATTGGAGTAACAGGTGGAGTTGCAGTCTATAAGGCTCTAGATGTTATAAGCAGATTGAAAAAGAAAGATATAAATGTGGACGTTATTATGACAAAGTCAGCTTGTGAGTTTGTTACTCCATTAAGTTTTCAATCATTAAGTCAAAATGCAGTAATAAAGAATATGTTTGATGAACCTAAGGTTTTTGAAATTCAGCATATATCTTTAGCTAAAAAAGCGGATGTACTAGTAGTAGTTCCAGCTACAGCAAACATTATAGGTAAAGTAGCAAATGGCATTGCTGATGATATGTTATCAACTACTATTATGGCTACTAATGCAAAGGTAATCTTTGCACCAGCCATGAATACTAATATGTATAACAATCCCATAGTTAAAGAAAATATTAAAAAATTGAAAAGTTATGGGTATGAGTTTATAAATCCTAGTAGTGGGCGATTAGCTTGCGGAGATGTAGGAGATGGAAAACTTGCTGATACAGAAGAAATTGCAGAAGTGATTTTATCACATCTTCATGAACCAAAGGACTTAGTAGGTAAAAAAGTGCTAGTTACAGCAGGACCTACTAGAGCTAATATAGATCCAGTAAGGTTTTTAACTAATAGATCTACTGGTAAGATGGGATATGCAATTGCTGAAGAGGCTAGAGACAGGGGAGCAGAAGTGGTTCTTGTTAGTGGTCCTACCAGTATAAAAGCACCATTAGGAGTTAAAATCATAAAAGTAGAAACCAATGAAGAGATGTTAAATGCAGTTAAAGCAGAATTTGATACCAGTGATATTGTGGTTAAATCTGCAGCAGTAAGCGATTATAAACCTAAGACTTATTCAGATAAGAAGATAAAAAAGGGACCAGGTAATTTAAATATAGAACTAGAAAGAGATAACGATATTCTAAAGGAACTAGGAACC
This sequence comes from Clostridium sulfidigenes, assembly GCF_052067195.1. NCBI lineage: Bacteria > Bacillati > Bacillota > Clostridia > Eubacteriales > Clostridiaceae > Clostridium > Clostridium sulfidigenes. The sequence goes on from NZ_JBQHQR010000001.1 coordinate 179,431, forward strand.
CTGAAAAAACACCAAATCTTAGTTGGATTTGCAGCTGAGAGTAACGATGTAATAGAAAATGCTCACATAAAGCTAAAAAAGAAAAATCTTGATTATATTGTAGCTAATAATATAACTGAAAGTAATGCAGGCTTTGGAAGTGATACTAATAGGGTTACTGTTATAAATAGAGATGGGAAAGAAATATCTCTTGATAATATGAGTAAAAGATTAGTTGGACATGAGCTTTTTAATATGATTTTAAACAATAAATAAAAAGAGCGACTAAGTCGCTTTTTTTATTATTTATTTATATAATATATCTAATGGGTTTAAAAAAGAAAATATGGTTAATAGTTAATTTAGAATGGAGGTAGACACCTCTAGAAGGGGGACTAAAAGTGTATTTAGGAATTATAGTAAATAATGAAGCTGTAAAAGTAGATAAAATATTTACATATAAGGTGCCTGAAAGCTTATATGGTAAAGTAAAAAAAGGCAGAATGGTTACAGTTCCCTTTGGAAATGGAAATAAGAAAATATATGGATTTATAGTTGATATATTTTATGATATAGATGATAATACTAAATTGAAAGAAATTGTTGATATAGATGACAGTATGGAATTTCTTACGGAGGATAATATACGTCTTATAGAAATAATGAGAAGGAAGTATTTATGTACTTATTTAGAATGTATAAAAGTTATGATTCCCAGTGGAATAACTAAAGGAACAACCTTTAAAACTAAAAATAGTGTAATTATTGGTAGACCATTAACAGAAAAATATAGTAAAGAAGAATATATAAATATTGTGAGTTTTATAGGAGAACATAATGGAATTTATAATAAGACAGAACTTACTGGTGAGTTTAAATTTTCTTTGTCTAGGATTAATACATTAATTAAGAATGGATTCTTAGATGTTAAAAAGACTATAGTTAATAGGTATAATGAAAATATATATAAAAAATATGAGGAAAAAATATTAAATTCAATTCAACAAAGATGTGTTGATACTATATTAGCCAAGGGGAGTAGTAATAAATTTCTTATTCATGGTATAACTGGTAGTGGGAAAACTGAGATATATATGAACCTAGTAAAAGAGATGATTAAAAAAAATAAAGATTCTATAATATTAATTCCGGAAATTGCTTTAACTCCTCAAATGGTTGAAAGGTTTAAAGGAAGGTTTGGAAGAGACATTGCTATATTTCATAGTAGGTTATCTATAGGTGAGAGATTTGATGAATGGATGAGAGTAAAAACGGGAAATGTTAAAGTAGCCATAGGTGCTAGATCTGCAATTTTTCTTCCTTTTTCTAACTTAGGTCTTATTGTTATAGATGAGGAACATGAAACTAGCTATAAATCAGATAGTGACCCCAAATATCATGCAAGAGATATAGCTAGTTTAAAAGCTGAAATTGAAGGATGTAAAGTGGTGTTAGGATCTGCTACACCCTCCATTGAGACTTATTATAAGGCTACGGAAGGTGAATATGATATAATTACTTTAAATCACAGAGCCGATGGAGCTAATCTTCCAACTATAGAGATAGTGGATATGAGAGAAGAGCTAAAAGAAGGAAATAAGTCTATGTTTAGTAGAAGACTTTATGAAGAAATGACAGCATGTTTAGAAAAAAAAGAGCAAGCCATAATGTTTCTAAATAGAAGAGGATATTCTACTTTTGTATCTTGCAGAGAGTGTGGTTACGTATTTAAGTGTGATAATTGTGATATTTCGCTTACCTATCATAATGATAACAATTTAACTTGTCACTATTGTGGAGCAAAGCAAAGAGCATTAAAAACTTGTCCAAAATGTAAAAGTAAATATGTGAAATATTTTGGAGTAGGCACAGAGCAATTAGAACATAGTGTTAGAAAGACCTTTTTAGATAGTAAACCTCTTAGAATGGATTTTGATACTACAAGGGGAAAAGATTCTTATGAAAAAATATATAAAGACTTTTCTGCAAAAAGGTACAATGTGTTAATAGGTACTCAAATGATTGCTAAGGGCTTGGATTTTAAAGAAGTAACCCTAGTTGGAATAATTGCTGCAGATTTATCTTTAAATCTACCGGACTATAGAGCTGCAGAAAAGACCTTTCAATTAGTTACTCAAGTAGCTGGGAGAGCAGGTAGAGGTAATAAGGCTGGAAAAGTAATACTTCAGACTTATAATCCAGATAATTATAGTATAGTTTATGCTGCTGCAAATGATTATAAAAGTTTTTATGAAGAAGAAATAATTATTAGAAAGCTAAGGGATTATCCACCTTTTTCTAAGATTTTGTGTATAAATTTAAGCAGTGAAAATGAGGAACATTTAATAAAAAGTATACAAAGTTTAGCAGATAAAGTAAGGATAAAAAACTATAGAAGTGATAAAATTGAGTTATTAGGACCATGTCCTTGTGGGGTTTCTAAAATAAAAAGTTTGTATAGATGGCAAATTATAATTAAAGGTGATTTTGATGATAATTATGCTATGGATATAAAAAATTTAGTCTATGAACAGATTAATTATAAAAATATAAGAATTGGTATTGATATAAATCCAAATAATTTACTGTAAGGGAGAATGATTATGGCATTAAGAAATATAAGAATTAATGAAGACCCAATATTAAGGAAGATTAGTAAGGTAGTTAAAAATATTGATGAAAGAACACAAATATTAATTGATGATATGCTAGATACTATGTATGAATCTAATGGAGTAGGTCTTGCAGCACCACAAGTAGGTATTTTAAAGCGAGTGGTGGTTATAGATATTGGTGATGGACCAATAATACTTATTAATCCAGAGATTGTTGAGGCTAAAGGTGAAGTTAAGGATGTAGAAGGATGTCTAAGTGTACCAGGTAAACAAGGAAATGTTATAAGACCCCAATATGTAAAAGTTAAAGCTGAAGACAGAGATGGAAATTCTATTGAAATTCAGGGGGAGGATCTTCTAGCAAGGGCTCTTTGTCATGAAATAGATCATTTAAATGGAATATTATATACTGATAAGACAGTGAAATAGGAGGTATGAAGATGAATATAGTATTTATGGGTACACCAGATTTTGCAGTACCATCCTTAGAAGCAATTATTGAAAAATATGGAGTTAAGGCAGTACTTACTCAGCCAGATAGACCTAAAGGAAGAGGGAAATCTGTGGCAATGTCACCAGTAAAACAGGTAGCACTTAACCATAATATAAAGGTCTATCAACCAGAAAAATTAAAAAATGAAAAAAGTTTAATAGAAGAATTAAAAAATATGAATTTAGATTTCATAATAGTTGTAGCCTTTGGTCAAATTCTATCTAAGGAAGTCTTAGATATACCTAAATATGGATGTATAAACCTTCATGGTTCACTACTTCCTAAATATAGAGGTGCAGCACCAATTCATTATGCTATTATGAAGGGAGAAAAGGAAAGTGGAAATACCACCATGCTAATGGATATAGGTTTAGATACAGGAGATATGTTGTTAAAGAACAAAGTAGAGATTACAGAAAATATGACTACTGCAGAGCTCCATGATAAACTTATGAACAGTGGAGCTGAGCTTTTAATTGAAACTATAGAAGGTCTTTATAATGACAGGATAACTCCAATAAAGCAAGGAGAAAGTAAAAGTTGTTATGCCAGTATGCTGAATAAAGAGATGGCAAAGATTAATTGGAATCAAAGTTCTAAAGACATACATAATTTTGTAAGAGGACTTTACTCTTTTCCAATAGCTTATACTTATTATAAAGATGAGCCTATGAAGGTAATTGAAACTAGACTTACTAACGAGAAGTCTTCTAAAACTCCAGGGACTATTTTAAAAGTTGATAAAGAAGGAATGTTAGTTTCAACTGAAGATAATAATATATTAATAACTAAGGTTCAATTTCCTAATAAAAAGTCTTTAAGAGTAGAAGAATATATAAAAGGAAATTCTATTGAAGAAAACATATTATTAAAAAGTTCAAAAGAAGAGTAAAAATTAATTAAATAAAATAAGGAGATATATATATGGGATATTATTATGGAAGTTTTTTTGACAGAACGATGATTATTCTTATACCAGCTCTTATCATTTCAATATGGGCGCAGATGAAAATAAAAAGTAGTTATGCAAAGTATTCACAAGTATATAGTAGAAATGGATATACTGGAAGTCAAGTAGCTAGAATGATATTAGATGCCTACGGACTTTTTGATATTCCAGTATTAGTTACAGGGGGTCACCTTACAGATCACTATGACCCTAGTAAAAAGGTGGTAAAACTATCAACAGATGTATACAACGGTACATCACTGGCAGCTATAGGTGTAGCTGCCCATGAGATAGGTCATGCTATTCAACATAAAGAAGGATATGCACCAATTAAAATAAGAACAGCTTTAGTGCCAATTGCTAATATAGGCTCCCAAGCTTCATGGATATTATTCTTTATTGGAATTGTAATGTCTTTTACTCCATTAGTTAACTTTGGTATTATATTATTCTCAGCAGCAGTTCTTTTTCAGATAGTTACACTGCCTGTAGAGTTTAATGCATCCAGTAGAGCTGTAGCCATATTAAGTGCAAGGAATATACTTTATGAAGATGAAGTAAAGGGAGCTAAAAATGTTTTGACTGCAGCAGCATTAACCTATGTAGCAGCAGCAGTTACAGCTATTGCACAGCTTTTAAGACTCATTGCTATAAGAAATAGAAATGATTAGTAGGAAAATGGATAAACACTAGAAATCGTAGATAGGATGATATGAATGATAGGTGCTAGAGAAGTAGCAATAAATACAGTAATACAAGTCTTTGAAAATAAGGCTTATTCTAATATTGTTTTAAACAACAACCTTAGTCAATGTAATCTTGGAGATAAAGATAAAGCATTAGCTACAGAACTTGTTTATGGTACTATAAAATATAGGTATGCAATTGATAAAATACTTAAGACTTTTTTAGAAAAAAAATTTGACAAAACAGATAAATATATTTTAAATTTATTAAGGGTTTGTATATATCAACTTAGATATTTAGATAAAATACCCGAGTTTGCAGCAGTAAATGAGGGCGTTAATTTAGCTAAGACTAATGTGTCTGTGGGAGCTTCCAAATTAGTAAATGGTGTATTAAGAAGTTATTTAAGAAATAAGAATAAAGATTATTATAATAAAGAAAACATTAATGAAAGATTAGCATTTTCATATTCTTTTCCTCAATGGATGGTAAAATTATTTATTGAGCAATATGGAGAGGTAGTTGGAGAAAAGATACTAGATGGGCTTAATAAAAGACCTGCTGTTACAGTTAGAGTAAACTCCACAAAGGGAGATTTTGAACAGGTTTTTCATGAGTTAGAAAAAAATGCATACAACGTAGAAGAGGGGTCTATATGTCCTGAAGCCATAAGAATCGTAAGAGGAAAGAGTGTAGAGGAAAACCCACTGTTTAAGAAAGGTGCTATCACAGTTCAAGATGAAAGTGCTATGCTAGTAGCACCTAGTATGGATTTAAAAGAGCATATGACTATATTAGATTTATGTAGTGCTCCAGGAGGAAAAACTACTCATATAGCTGAAATAATGGATAATACAGGTATAGTTAAGGCTTTTGATATTTATGATCATAAGCTAGAACTTATAAGAAGTAATAGTGAAAGATTAGGACTAACAAACATTGAATTAGATATATTAGATGCTACTAAAGAATGCAAAGATTTAATTGAGGTGGGAGATAGAGTGCTTATAGATGTACCTTGCTCTGGCCTAGGAATAATAAGAAAAAAACCAGAAATTAAATATACAAAAAAAGAGAAAGAATTAAAATCTTTAATAACAGTTCAACGTGAAATAATGAAGAATGCAGCTAAATATGTGAAACCAGATGGAATAATTTTATATTCAACTTGTACTATAAATAAAACAGAAAATCAAGGGAATATAAACTGGTTTTTAAGTAATTTTAAAGATTTTAGTGTAGAGCCTTTAAACTTTGGACAGGTGGAAAATCTAGTCTATGACGAAAAGGGTTCTGTAACAGTGTTGCCTAATGAATATATGGATGGATTTTTTATATCAAAAATTCGTAGAAATAAATAGGAGTAGAAATGAAAAATATATTAGATTTAGATATAGAAGAACTTAAATCATGGATGAAAGAAAATGGTGAAAAAGAATTTAGAGCTAAACAAGTATTCTCTTGGATTTATAATGAAGTTTGGGACTTCAAAGAGATGACTAACATATCTAAAGATACTTTGAAAAAATTAGAAAAAAATTTTTTTATAGGAATACCTAGAATAGTAGAAACATATAGTTCTAAAAATAGTGATACTCGCAAGCATTTATTTCTTTTACATGATGGTAATATAGTTGAAGGAGTAGTTATGCAGTATAATCATGGAAATTCTATATGCATATCAACTCAGGTAGGATGTAATATGGGTTGTAAGTTTTGTGCTTCAACCATTGGAGGAGCTGTTAGAAGTTTAAGTAGTGGAGAAATGTTAGGTCAGATTATGGTTTCACAAAAACAACTTGGGGAGAGAATATCAAATATTGTACTTATGGGAAGTGGAGAACCATTAGATAACTATGACAATGTTGTAAAATTTATTAGGGATGTAAATTCTCAGTATGGACTTAATATAGGACAACGTCATATAACTCTTTCTACATGTGGAATTGTGCCTAAGATAAAGAGCTTAGCAAATTTAGATTTACAGATAACACTAGCAATTTCATTACATGCTCCTAATGATGGGTTGCGTGTGAAAACTATGCCTATTGCTAAGGTGTATTCTATAGCTGAGCTTATTGATAGCTGTAAATATTATATTGATAAAACAGGACGAAGAATTACCTTTGAATATGCATTAGTAAAGGGGGTAAACGACTCTAAAGAGCAAGCTGAGCAATTAGTAAAATTAATAAGAGGTATGTTATGTCATGTAAATTTAATTCCAATAAATGAAATAGATGAAAATGATTTAAAAAAATCAAATGAAGAGCAAGTTAAGTGCTTTAGAGATATTTTAATGAAACATGGGATTGAAACTACTGTTAGAAAAGAAATGGGTTTAGACATAAATGCTGCTTGTGGTCAGCTGAGAAAAAGTTATATAGAGAAAAGGGAGTTGTAGTTTTTAATGGGGAGATTGTTAGGAATAGAAACGGATGTTGGAAATAAAAGAACTTTTAATGAAGATTCCGTTGGTTACTATGAGGAAGAAGATTTCGGTATTTTTGTAATAGCCGATGGTATGGGAGGGCATAATGCTGGTGAAGTTGCTAGTAAGATTGCTATAGATACCATTATTGAATATGTAATTAATCATAAAAAGGATAGGTCAGAAGAGGAAATTTTAAATGAGGCAATCCTAAGTGCTAATAGAAAAATATATAGAGAAAGCTTGTTAAACGAAAGTTGTAATGGAATGGGAACTACTCTTGTGGGAGCTTTTGTGAGAGGAAATAACTTAACTATGGTAAACATAGGAGATAGTAGAGGATATATTTTAAAGGATGGACAGCTTGTTAAGGTTACAAAAGATCATTCATTGGTACAAGAACTATTAGATAATGGAACAATAACTAATGAGGAAGCTAAGAATCATCCTAATAAAAATGTTATAACAAGAGCTTTAGGAACTAATCCAGTGGTGACGGCAGATTACTACAGTTTAGATATAAGAGGGGTTTCCAAAATTCTTCTTTGTAGTGATGGACTTACTAATGAAGTAAGTGAGGAGGATATTTTTAGAGTTTTACAAGGTTATAATGGCAATCAATGTATGGAACTAATAAACATGAGTAAGAAAAATGGTGGAAGAGATAATATTTCTATCATCATTTTTAAAGGAGAGTGGGAGTGCAGATGATAGGAACTATGTTAGGAAATAGATATGAACTCATAGAAAAGATTGGCGAAGGGGGTATGGCAGTAGTATATAAGGCTAAATGTAGAATTTTAAATAGATTTGTAGCAATAAAAATACTAAAGCCAGAGTACTCTAATAATAGTGAATTTATGGAGAAATTTAGAAGAGAAGCTTTAGCTACAGCAACCTTTTCCCATAGCAATATAGTTAATATTTATGATGTGGGTTCAGAAGGAAATATTAATTATATTGTAATGGAATTAGTGAATGGAAAAACTTTAAAAGAATACATAAGAGAAAATGCACCTCTTTCCATGGACTCAACTTTAAAGATTTCAATACAAATTGCTAAAGCTTTAGAATGTGCTCATAAAAATAAAATTATCCATAGAGATATAAAACCTCACAATATATTAATAAATGAAGAAGGTGTAATTAAGGTTACAGATTTTGGAATAGCCAAAGCTACTTCATCTGATACAATAACTCATACTAATAAAGTTATTGGTTCTGCACATTACTTCTCTCCTGAGCAAGCCAAAGGAAAGATAGTTGATAATAGAACAGATATCTATTCTTTTGGAATTGTGATATATGAAATGCTAACAGGAAGAGTTCCCTTTGATGGAGAAAGTGCTGTAGCAGTTGCACTTAAACATATACAAGATACTATTGTGCCTCCTAAGGTTTTAGTTCCTGAAGTACCAGATAGTCTAAATAATTTGGTAATTAAGGCTACCCAGAAGGAAGTTATAAAAAGATATAATAATGTAACAGATATGTTAATAGATTTAATGAGAATAGAGAATAATAATAAGTATATAGTAACACCATCCAATATGGATAATGATTATACTACAGTAATGGATGCAACTCAAATTCAAAATACTATGTATGCTAGCAATCTTGGAAAGAAATTAACCAATAAGGATATGGATGATGAGGAAGAAGAGGAAGAAGACGAGGATTATGAAGATTATGATGGCGAAAAGAGAAAAACTAGCACCTGGAAAAAGGTATTAATAGTTGGAGGGGCTCTTTTATTAACTATTCTTTTAGGTGTATTTGTAGGTACTAGTATATATAACAAAGGTAACAGCAATGTTAAAAAAGACGAATTAAAGGTTCCAAAGATAATTGGTCTTACATCAGATGAAGCTAAAGATGCTGTAGAAAAATTAGAATTAACTTATGTAGTCTTAGGAGAGGAAGCTAGTGATAAGCCAGCTGGAACTATAATTGCAGTATTTCCATCGGAAGGTACTGCAGTAAAAAAAGAAAGTGAAGTTAGAGTAAGGATTAGTACAGGACCAGGAGAGATTGAGGTACCAGATGTTGTGAAACTGGGTAAAAGTGTTGCTCAAGACCATATAGTTACTCAAGGACTTAAGGTGGGAAAGATAACAGAAGACTATTCTGAAGAAATAGAAGAAGGTGCAGTAATAAGTACCAATCCAGTAGCAAAGACTAAGGTTAAAAAAGGTGATACAGTAGATATAGTTATAAGCAAAGGTTCTAGGATAAAGAAGACACAAGTACCAGACCTCATTGGATTAACACTAAAAGAAGCAGAGCAAGTATTAGCCGTAGTAAATCTAAAACTTGGATCTACTACTGCAGTAATAACTGATGATATAAGTAGGGATGGAAAGATATTTAACCAAAGTGAACCTGCCATGACTTCAGTACAAGAAAATGAAAAGATAAGTGTTAATTATTATCAATATAAGGATCCAGATGAAGGTAAGGTTGAAGTTCCTAATTTTATTGGAAGAACCATTGAAGATGCACAAGCAACAGCTAACTCACTTGGATTTAGAATAACTGTTACTGGAGATAGAAAAGGTCTTATAATAAGTCAAGATGTACCTGAAGGTAATAAGTTAGATAAAGGAAGTACTATAAATCTTATAGCTCAAATAAAAGCCCCTAATTTAGGCGGCGATGATGACGAAGATGAAGAACCTTAACCAATGAAGTTAATAATCCTTAGGTAAGTTTTAAACTTGCCTAAGGATTAGTTAAAATTTAGGAGGAATATATGCAAGGTTTAATAGTTAAAGGAATTGGTGGATTATACTATGTAGATGTTGAAGAAGAAGTTATAGAGTGTAAGGCCAGAGGAAAATTTAGGCATAAGGGTGAAACTCCTATGATTGGTGATGAGGTAATCATAGAAGAAGAAAATGGGAAGGGTGTTATAACGGAAATATTAAAGAGAAAAAATCAACTTATAAGACCTGCCGTTGCTAATGTAACTCAAGCTTTTGTAGTAGTTACTAGTAAGAATCCAGATTTGAATTTAAGCTTATTATATAAATTTCTAGTTTTATGTGAGTATAATCATGTAGTACCTATTATTTGCTTTAATAAAATGGACATTGAAAGTGATTATAGCAAGGAAATAGGTAATATGTTAAATGAAGCTGGATATGAAATAATGTATGTACAAGGAAAACATGGTGTTGGCATAGAACAGTTAAAGGAAAAGATAAAGGGTAATATTACTGTATTTTGTGGGCCTTCTGGAGTTGGTAAATCTACTATATTGAATAAAGTTTTAGGTAGAGATGCTATGAAAACTGGTGATATTAGTGATAAACTAAAAAGAGGAAAACATACAACTAGGCATAGTGAACTTATAAGGATAGAAGATGGATTTTTAGTTGACACACCAGGATTTTCTTCCTTGGAATTAGATTTCATAGATAAAGAAGAACTACAACATCTATTTCCAGAATTTGAAGAATTTAAAGATGGATGTAAGTTTAATAATTGTGTTCATTATAAAGAACCAGGTTGTATAGTAAAACAAAAGGTAGAATCTGGACAAATAAATAAAAGTAGATATGAATTCTACATAAAAACATTAGAAGAAATTATTAGTAGGGGGAATAGAAAATGATAAAATTATCACCATCTATATTATCAGCAGACTTTTCAAGGTTAGGAGAGCAGGTTAAAGAAATAGAAAAACATGGAGCGGATTGGGTTCATATAGATGTTATGGACGGGATGTTTGTACCTAACATATCCTTTGGAGTACCTGTTATAAAATCCATAAGAAATCTTACAACCTTAGTTTTCGATGTACATTTAATGATTGAAGATCCAGCTAGATACGTAAAGGATTTTGTAGATGCAGGAGCTGATATGATAACAGTTCATTATGAAGCAGATAGACATATAGACAGAACTATAAAATATATTAAAAGCTTAGGAGTTAAAGCTGGAGTAGCATTAAATCCTGGTACTCCTGTTTCTATGATAGAAAACTTAATTCCAGATTTAGATATGGTACTTATCATGTCAGTTAATCCGGGATTTGGAGGTCAAAAATATATAGAGTATTCAGTAGATAAAATATCACAGGTTAAAGAGTTAAAGGATAAATATAATAAAGAATTATATATACAAGTAGATGGTGGCATAGATGCAACCAATGTTAGTAAAGTTGTAAAATGTGGAGCTAATTCTATAGTAGCTGGTTCAGCAGTATTTAAAAATAATGAAATAGAAAAAAATATAAGTAATATAAAAAGTGGGTTTTAGTATGCAAGCAGTTATAGTTGGAGGAGGAGATCCTCCAAGTAAAAAGATTTTAGATAAATATATAAATGAAAAGTCTATAATTATAGCAGCTGATGGAGGCGCTAACGTTCTTTTAAATCATAAAATACATCCAAATTATTTGTTAGGGGATTTTGACTCTATTGATGAAAAAACGTATATAGAAATAAGTAATAGCTCTAAAACCATTAGATTTCCAAAAGAGAAGGATTATACAGATAGTCATATAGCTTTTAATAAGGCAGTGGAGTTAGGAGCTACAGAAATAATTTTTTTAGGATGTACGGGGAAGAGAATTGATCATTTCTATGCAAATTTATGTATTCTCAATGAAGGTTTAAAAAAATCAATAGATTGTCGTATAATAGATGAGTATAATGAAATCTATCTTATAGATAAACCTACAAATATCTTTGGGAAAAAAGGGGATATATTTTCTCTATTTAGTTATTTAGAAGATACCCATGATTTAACTATAGAGGGAGTCAAATATAAATTAAAGAATTTTGAACTAGCACAAGGAAACAATCTCACTGTATCTAATGAGTTTGAGGAGGAAAAAGTTAGCATAACTTTTTCTAAAGGATGTCTTATAGTAGTGAGAATTCATAAAATATAAATTTAAAATATAGAATTACAGTCATTATTACAATTGATGATTGTAATTTTTTTATTTATGTACCACTTTTTACGTCAATACATATAATGATACTAAAAAGGCTTATGGGGGAAGTAAGTATGAGGAGTAGGACAACTAAAAGGTTGGGACTTATTGTTAGTTCTGTAGGAGCAGGGATAGTATTAGCTATGCTAATTCCATTTTGGGGGTGGATGGTAGCCATAGGTTGTGCCATTATATGTGCTGGATGGTTTATAATGAATAAGTTTTGCTAACAATTGGTTAAGGAGGTTAAAGGGTGACTATAAGAGTAATTAAACTACCTAAGTTTTTATCTAAAATAGTTAAAATTTTTGTAAGAAAAAAACATAGTTATTAATTTTGCACATAAAAAAATGCAACTATAAAGGTAGTTGCATTTTTTTTACCAATTAAACGGCACGTTGAACCTTACCAGAACGTAAGCATCTAGTACAAACGTGTACTGTCTTAGGTGAACCGTTAACTATAGCTTTAACTTTTTTTAAGTTTGGAGCCCATTTTCTTTTTGATTGACGGTGAGAGTGAGAGAATTGTACTCCTGAAACTACACCTTTATCGCATATTTCACATCTTCTTGACATATATTACACCTCCTCAAAATTTCAACATACTGCTATAAATCAAACACAAGTTATTTTAACATAATTACTATGATTGTTGCAAGTATTAAGAAAAATAAACACATACCATTATATTATACATATTGTTATAATAAAATTCAATGATATATATAATTATATTAGTTGAATTAAATCTTAAGTTAATATAAAATGTTTATAAGGTATAATTAAGGAGGAATTGATTATGAAAGCTAATATAACAACTGAAATAGGAAATATATACTATTCTGAAGATGTAATAGCTAATATAGCAGGTGTATCAACCATGGAATGCTATGGAGTTGTTGGCATGGCTTTAAAGAATGCTAAGGATGGTTTATGGGAATTATTAAAAGCTGAAAACCTAGCAAAAGGAGTTAAAATAACTCAAAAAGAGAATGCTATAGCTATAGAACTATATATAATTGTTGAATATGGAACTAAAATTGCAGTAATCGCTAATAATATAATACAAACAGTTAGATACAATTTAGAAAATCTTACAGGTGTTAAGGTTTCTCAAGTTACTGTTAATATTCAAGGCATTAGAGTTTAAGGGGGAACATAAAGTGGCATATACACAGATTAATGGACGTGATTTTTCAAATATGATAAAAAGTGCTTCAAATGCATTAGAGAAGCAGAAAGAATATGTAAACTCCTTGAATGTATTCCCAGTACCTGATGGAGATACAGGAACAAATATGTCTTTAACCTTTAAGGCTGCAGCTAGAGAAATAGAAGGTTTAGAGAATAAGGGTATAGGAGAAGTATCTAAGAGGTTAGCTAAGGGTGCTTTAATGGGAGCTAGAGGAAACTCTGGAGTTATTCTTTCTCAGATTTTAAGAGGTATGGCAAAGGGACTTGAAAATGCAGAGGAGGCAACTATAGAGGAAGTTAAGAATTCTTTTGTAGAAGGCTCAAATTTTGCTTATAAAGCAGTTATGAGACCAACAGAAGGAACGATTTTAACTATAATTAGAGCGGCAGGAGAAGCTGCTATCTGCAGTGAAGCTGAAAACATAGTTGAATTATTTGAAGAAGTATGTGAAGAAAGTAAAAAGATGCTTGATAAGACTCCAGAAATGTTACCACAGTTAAAACAAGCTAAGGTAGTAGATGCTGGTGGAATGGGATTATTAATAATATTAAGAGGTATGTTAGAAGTTCTAAAAAATAAAAGTGAAGTTTCTTTAATTAATGATTTAGAAGGTGAGTCAGAAAATAATTATGATATTCCAGAGCTAAACATGGCTCCGGAAGATATTAAATTTGGATACTGCACAGAGTTTATCATACTTAATGAAGTAAAAGATATACCAAAATTTAAAGATTTCCTTGAATCTCAAGGTGATTCATTAGTTCTTGTAGGATTAGAGGATATAACTAAGGTTCATGTTCATACTAATGATCCAGGAGCAGTTTTATCTAAAGCAGTAACCTTTGGAGATCTTTCAAAAATTAAAATTGAAAATATGAGAGAACAACACAGATCTTTATTAGGAATAGATGAAAGTAGCAATGATGCAGTAGTGGAAGAAATAAAAGAAGATCCTAAAGCTTATGGATTTGTAACTGTAGCTAGAGGTAACGGGATTTCTTCAATATTTAAAGATCTTGGCGTAGATCAGGTTATTGAAGGTGGTCAGACTATGAATCCTAGTACAGAGGATATAGTTAATAGTATCAATAAAATTAATGCTGAGGTAGTATTTGTTCTTCCAAATAATAAAAATATAATAATGGCAGCTACACAAGCTGTAGATTTAATAGAAGATAAAAAGGTTATAGTAATTCCTACAAAAACTATCCCTCAAGGAATTACAGCTATAACTATGTTTAATCCAGATGGCTCTTCAGAAGAAAATGAAGCAGCTATGAATGAAACTATAGAAACTGTTACTTCTGGTTCTGTAACCTATGCGGTTAAGGATACCGAAGACAATGGTAGACATATTAAAGAGGGAGATATTCTAGGATTATTAGAAGGAAAAATAAATGAAATAGGTCAGGATGTATATGCTGTATGTAAAAAGCTTATAGAAAACATGGTAAATGAAGATAGCGAGCTTATTACTATATTCTATGGTGAAGACTGTGAAGAGAATAAGGTTAACCAGTTAATATCAGAATTAGAAGAAGCATATCCAGAGATGGATGTTCAATGTTTTAATGGTGAGCAACCATTATACTATTTTATTACATCAGTAGAATAAAAGCCTTAGGGCTTTTTTTCTATGTTAGCCATATGGAGTTGATAAGGTGAATATTTATAGTAGTGTTACAGCCATTAAAGGTGTAGGGCCTAAAATGGCTGAGAAATTGAGTAAATGTGGAATATATAGTATTTTAGATTTATTGTTATACTTTCCAAGGGATTATGAGAGTATCTTTATTGTTGAAGATTTAGATGAAGTGGATTCTAAGGGAAAGATAATATTGGAAGTTGGAGTGGAGAGAATTTTACCTGACATAAGGACAAAAACAGGCAAAATACTTACAACCATTAGATTTATTCATAAAGGCAGATTAGTTAAGGGAATATGGTTTAATCAGCCCTATGTGAAAAGTAGTTTTAGAATTGGCAGTAGATATGTTATAAGTGGCATTATAGAGAAACAAGGTAGAGATTTTATAATTAAAAATGGAACCATAATGAGGAATACTACTACAGAGAGTACAGATATTATGGCAAGATATCCCTTAAGAGATGATATTTCTAATACTTTTTTAAATAAAATTGTTACAGAAACTTTAAACACAGTAAAAATACAAGAAAATTTACCAAAGTCAATTTTGGATGAACATGATTTTATGTCTTTGGATAGTGCTATAAGAAATATACATAATCCTAAAAGTTTAAAGTTATTAGAAGAGGCAAGAAAAAGATTAAAGTTTCAAGAGTTATTTACATACTCTTTAAAGCTTATGGCCTTAAAAAATAGAAGTATTAATTCTAAGGGAATCTCCTTTTCTATATCAAAGGATCTGAAAGCTTTAAAGGATAAGTTGCCTTTTCAGTTAACAGATGCACAAACTAGAACTGTTAGAGAAATATTAAGAGATCAAAAGAAACCTAGTCCTATGAATAGATTAGTTCAAGGAGATGTAGGTAGTGGTAAGACTATAGTTGCTTTTATTGCCCTTTTTAATGTTATTATGAATGGGTATCAAGGTGCCATGATGGCGCCTACAGAAATATTGGCAAAACAGCATTACTACGAGGCAGAAAAAGTCTTTAAGGATTTTAATATTACCATAGAGTTACTAACAGGTAGTACCACAGAAAAAAATAAAAACCTTATAAAAGAAAAGTTATTAAAAGGTGAGATAGACTTAATAATAGGTACTCATGCTTTAATAGAAGATAATGTCCAGTTTAAAAACTTAGGACTTATAATAACTGATGAACAGCATAGATTTGGTGTTGGTCAAAGAACTAGATTTGGAAATAAGCGTGAAGATATTGATGTACTTGTAATGAGTGCTACACCTATTCCAAGGACTTTATGTTTATATCTTTATGGAGATTTAGAAGTATCGATAATTGATACTTTACCACCAGGGCGAAAACCCATAGATACCTATTACTTATCGACTCAGGAAAAGGGGAGAATATATAACTTTGCTTTAGAGGAGATAAAAAAAGGAAGACAGATTTATGTAGTTTGTCCATTGGTTGAAGAAAATGAAGATATGAAATTAAGTTCTGTAACAGCATTATATGAAGAACTAAAAAAAACTTACTTTAAAAGTATGGAAATCGCCATTCTTCATGGTAAAATGAGTAATAAAGACAAAAATTTAATTATGAATGAATTTAAAGAAGGAAATATTAAGGTGTTAATATCCACTACGGTTATTGAAGTAGGTGTAAATGTACCTAATGCAACGGTTATGATTATAGAAAATGCAGAGCGGTTTGGTTTATCTCAATTGCATCAGTTAAGGGGAAGAGTTGGAAGAGGATCTCATAAATCTTATTGTGTTCTTGTAGCTAATATAAAAAGTGAAACAACTAAAAAGAGAATGGACATAATGAAAAATAGCAATGATGGTTTTTATATAGCGGAACAAGATTTAAAATTAAGAGGAAGTGGAGAAATGTTTGGACTTAGACAATCTGGTGAAAATGGATTAATTCTTAGTGATTTATCAGAGGATTTTCAACTATTTAAAATAGCAAATCAGGAAGCTAAAAAATTTATTAATAACAAGGATGAAGAAAACAAAAGAATACTTAAAGAAATAATGATTAACTTAGAGAAAAGCACTAGTTATATTTGCTTTAACTAAGGTCAAAGGAGATAAAAATGAGAGTAATTGCAGGAAAAGCTAAAGGAAGAAAGTTACTATCACCAGAGGGGATGGGCACTAGACCTACTCTAGATAGAGTTAAAGAATCAATTTTCAGCATAATACAAAATAAAGTAAGAGGCAGTATAGTTTTAGATCAGTTTTCTGGTACAGGAAGCCTAGGTCTAGAGGCTGCAAGTAGAGGAGCTAAAGAGTGTCATTTAATAGACATGGGAGATGTAACTTATAAATATTTAAAAGAAAATATTAAAAATTTAAAGTTTGAAGATTTCTGTACATCTTATAAGGGTGATTCATACAAATACTTAGAGGAGTTTGGGAGAATAGGCAAGGTATTTGATTTAATATTTATAGACCCACCTTATGCAAAAGATATGATTCCACCAGCTCTAGAACTTATAAAAAAACATAATTTACTACAAAGAGATGGCTTAATTGTAACGAAAATAGATTCAGGTGAAGAAATTTGTGAAGGTTATGAAGACATCGTTTTAATAGACCAAAGAAAATACGGAAACACCACTGTATGTTTCTATGAATTTAAGGAGTAAAAAATGATTAAAGCAGTTTATCCAGGCAGTTTTGACCCAATAACAAATGGTCACTTAGATATTATAAAAAGATGTTCATACGTATTTGATCAGGTTACAGTAGCTGTATTACTAAATCCTAACAAAAGTGGCTGGTTTAGCATTGAAGAAAGAATTGATCAAATTGAGAGAGTGGTTAAAGCTTTACCAAATGTAAAAGTAAAAAGTTTTACAGGTCTTTTAGTGGATTTTATGGAAGCAGAAGACAGCGATGTAATGGTTAAGGGACTTAGATCTATGTCAGATTTTGATTATGAGTTTCAAATGGCACTAATGAATAAAAAGCTTGATAAAACAAAAGAAACTATGTTTATGATGACCAACTCTAAGTACTCTTATCTTAGCTCATCAGCTATAAAGCAAGTGGCTTTGTTTAAGGGACACTTGGATGGATTAATTCCAAAAGAGTTAGAAAATGAAATTAGAGAGAGAGCTAAAAGTTTTGAGGGGGAATTATAGTGAAGGTATTAGAACTATTAGATTATCTACAACAAACTATTGACATGTCACCAAAGAATTTAGTAGGTAAAGTATCTATTAATAAAAAAGAAGTCTTAAGAACTCTTAATGAAATGAGAAAATTGCTACCAGATGAGTTTGAAGAAGCTAAAAATTTAATGAATCGTAAAGAAATAATTTTAGACGAAGCAAGAAGTGAAGCAGAACGTATTATTCAGGATAGTAGAAAAAGAGCACAACAAGAATATGAAAACTGTGATGTGTTAGTAGCTGCTAAAAAAGAAGCAGAAGAAATATTAGAAAGTGCTAATGAGGAAGCTAAAAAAATTAAAGGTGAAGCTAATAAGCAAGCTAAGGATTTAAAATTTGGAGTTATGAATTATGCAGACAGCACTTTAAGTAATTTACAAAAGGATATAGACATTATAGGAGAAGAGTCTTTAAAAGTTATACAAAATGAAATGGAAGAAATGCTTGTAAAATTATATAAAGAAATTTCTTCCACTACATCTAAGGTAAGAGAAAATATTAAAGAATTAGGAAATGACTAAAAACAATCTCGTAACTTTTTAAATATTACAGGAATAGAAAATATAAATATTAGTAGGACCAAAAACCCTGGTTTAGATGATAGCATAGTATTGTTTATGAAAAAAGTTTCCTGATTAACTAGAGAAAATGGTAGCTTTAAAAATAACAATGTTATCAAGGTGCATATTATTCCCTGAACAACTTTTAGAAGTATATATTTTTTCATTGATACCTTATATTTGTAAACAAAGGAGTATACTTGGAAGGTTATAGATAACCCACTAAAACCTATTAAAAAGCTGCATATAAGAATTTTAATATTTAGGGTTAAGGGGCTTGTAGCTACAATGTTACATCCATTTGTAATTTCTATAAATCCAAGGAAGATTCCATCAAGTAGATTGTAATTAATAATACCAGAACTACATAAAGAAATAAGGGCAGTGTGATATATTCCACTGCTTTTTATTATGTTTATAATTACAGAGAAAATAACTACAAAGCTACCTATTGATAAGCAGGTTTTGGTAGCATCTTCAAGGGCATTTTTCATGGCTACCCCGAAGTTAAGGCTTTCTTTTATCTGTGTGGCAGCAACAGAAGAATTGCTATATATAGTATATTTATTAGTCTTTTTAGTAGGTAATATTAACCCCATAACAATACAAGATAAAGCATTAGAAATAAGAAGGATATAACCTAAAAATGCACTATGGAGCATTGCAGTACCAACAGTACCTATAATAAACAGAGGGCTTCCATTGGTGGCTATATTTAAAAGTCTTTCAAAAGTTGGTTTATCAATAACCTTCCTTTCATAGAGTTCACAAGCATATCTGGACCCAAGAGGATATCCACAAAACAAACTAGCTAAAATAACTACACTACACTCCTTTGGTAGTCTTAAAGGGGTACATAGTAATTTACCTAAAAACTTTGAATAAATTTCTATACCCCCAAAAGAAAAAATTAAGTTAACTATGACCAAGAAGGGGAATAGTGATGGAAATACCGAGTAAAAAAACAGTTTAGCTCCATTTATAGTAAAGGCTATGCAATCTTTAGGATTTAGTATGATATAAATAATTAAGAGAGAAAATATTGTTGTAAGCAGAAGGTTTTTTGATGATTTTCTAAATAATAAATATATTAAAAATATAATAAGCGCAATTACAATAAAAAATAATGCCTTCATTTAAATAATCCTTTTAAATTGATATACTTAAATATATTTTTTATCTTGGGAATATATGATAACAAAATATAGGTAAAATAAAATCTTCAAGGTACTTTCAAAACAATTCACTAAAAAATAATCTAAGATTTAGGTTGTTTTAGTATGGTTCCTTGAAGAATTATGTTTATAATATAATCGGGCTTTGTAGATAATCTTCCATAGCACTTATGGAAGGATTTAGAATGCTATAGCCACTAGTGCATTGTAAATCTAATTTTAAGGTAGGGTTTATATCCTTTGGTAGTTTTGAATATATTGGTATAGAAGAATTGTTCTTCATTGATTTTAATGCCATAGCTCCATGTTTAGTGAAGCCCAAAATACGAGCATATGGACAAGGTTCTTTACGCATTTCTAAGGTATTGTATTCATAAAAGCCTAGGAAATACTGACATAGTATTCTACTAATTCTAGTATAGGTATATCGTTTGCTTTTTATCATTTCAATACAATGTTCATAATCTTTAGCGTCTTTTATGGAAGCTAATATCTTATTATGGAGACCTTCAGAAGCGTCCGGAATTGATTCGAAAAAGTTGGTTTTGCTAGTTATAGCCTTATACTTTATATATGGATACATCATGTAATCAAAGGGAAAATTATAATTTTTATTTTTAAGTTCTACCATATCCTCGTAAACACTAGGAGGAACATGAGATATTAATTCTTCCATTGAAGTATTTGATTTCAAGGATTTTCTAATAGCAGTAGCGCTTGAGAAGATATTATTTAAATTGGTACTATTGTAATTTCCACCTTCCCTTTTTATGGTATAGGGTACAATATTACTATGAAGTTTTTTTATGCTCTTAAGATATTCAACACCTAAAATATTATTAGAAGAATTTAGATAATCAGCTAAGTCTTTTTCATTATAGTAATTTTTTTTATTTAAATAATGAATTAAAGCTGAAGAACGAGCCTTTGGAAAAGGTAATCCTCTATCTAATTCTTCTTTCAACAAGGACTTGAATAAAGGAGGTTCTTCTACTAGTAGATCAGATACTTCTTTAAGAAAGTCTATATCACCTGCTTCACTTCCAAAGCAAATTGAATCTACTATACCTAGACTATTAAGGAGACTTACGGAACCATAAGAAAAGAATTCCGCAGAAGATAGGCTGTATATTGCAGGGAGTTCTAAAACAATATCTACCCCGTTATTTAAAGCCATTGAAGTTTTTTTCCATTTATCTACTATAGAAGGAATACCTCTTTGATTAAAGTTTCCACTCATAACTGCAATAATTAAATCACTATTAGTCAATTCTTTAGTTTTATTTATATGAAAAAGGTGTCCATTGTGAAGAGGATTATATTCCACAATAATTCCTGATATTTTCATTTAAATTACCTCCTGTACTCATATAACCATAGATTATATCAAAAAAATGTTAATTATCATAGCCTAATTATTAAATTAAGTCAAAAAAATTCAATATAGAGGTTGAAAAATATATATGAAAAGGGGTATAGTAATAAGGGATATTTAGAATATTTTTACTGAAAGGGGTAAGAAAAATGAGTTTTACACAAAAGGTATGGAAATTAGCACAACAAGAGATGAAGACAATAGTACTTCCAGAAGGTGAAGAAGAAAGAAATTTAAAGGCTTCAGAAATTATCCATAAAAATAAAATAGCTAAAGTTATATTAGTAGGTAGCCAGGATAAGATTAAGGAAAATGCTAAGAATTTCGGGGTAAATATTGAGGGAATTGAAATTGTAGATCCTGAAGTATCACCTAAGACTGCAGAGTATGCAAAAGCATTTTATGAACTTAGAAAGAATAAGGGCGTTACAGAGGAAAAAGCATTACAAACAGTTAAGGACCCAGTTTATTATGGAACAATGATGGTTAAACTAGAAGATGCCCATGGATTAGTTTCAGGAGCAGTACATAGCACAGGGGACTTATTACGTCCAGGACTTCAAATTATAAAAACAGCTCCAGGAATAAAAGTTGTTTCAAGTTTCTTCGTTATGGAACTTGAAAATTCTCCATATGGAGATAATGGTACTCTATTATTTGGAGATTGTGCAGTTAATCCTAATCCAACATCAGAAGAGCTTGCATCAATAGCTATAAGTACAGCAGAAAATGCAAAGACTCTATGTGGAATAGATCCAAAGGTTGCAATGTTATCTTTCTCAACTATGGGAAGTGCTAAACATGAAAATGTAAATAAGGTTGTTGAAGCTACAAGAATGGCAAAAGAAGCTAGACCAGATCTTGCAATAGATGGAGAATTACAATTAGATGCAGCTATAGTTGATAAAGTAGCAAGTCTTAAAGCGCCAAATAGTACAGTAGCAGGAAATTCTAATGTTTTAATATTCCCAGATTTACAAGCAGGAAATATTGGATATAAATTAGTTCAAAGATTTGCAGGAGCTGAAGCTATAGGCCCAGTATGTCAAGGGTTTGCAAAACCAATAAATGACCTTTCAAGAGGATGTAGTGTAGATGATATAGTAAATGTTGTAGCAATTACAGCAGTGCAAGCGCAAAATAGTAAATAAATATTATATTGATTTAATTAAAAATATATTGTAATCTAATATAATGATATATTAATATATTACAAATGCGTCAGGAGGAAATGAGAATGAAAGTATTAGTAATAAACTGTGGAAGTTCTTCATTAAAGTACCAATTAATAAACATGGAAACAGAAGAGAGCTTAGCACAAGGATTAGTTGAAAGAATAGGAATTGAAGGTTCAATTTTAACTCAAAAGGTTCCAGGAAGAGATAAATATATAATAGAGCAACCAATGGCTGACCATAAAGATGCAATAAAATTAGTTTTAGGTGCATTAGTAGATGGTAACCATGGAGTTATTTCTTCAATGGATGAAATATCAGCAGTAGGACACAGAGTTGTTCATGGTGGAGAAAAATATTCAGAATCTGTAGTAATTGATGATGCAGTTATGGAAAGTTTAGAAGAGTGTGTAAAACTTGCACCACTTCATAATCCAGCAAACATAATTGGAATTAATGCTTGCAAGAGCTTAATGCCAAACACTCCAATGGTTGCAGTATTTGATACAGCATTCCATCAAACAATGCCAAAAACTGCTTATATGTACCCACTACCATATGAGCTATACACTAAGTATGGAATAAGAAAATATGGTTTCCACGGAACATCACATAAATATGTATCAGCAGAATGTGCTAAATTAATGGGCAAAGACATAAAAGATGTTAAAATCATCACTTGTCATCTTGGAAACGGAGCTAGCTTAGCTGCTATAAAAGATGGCCATTGTGTAGATACAAGTATGGGATTCACTCCACTTGAAGGAATAGCAATGGGAACTAGATGTGGAAACATTGACCCTGCTATAGTTACATTCTTAATGAATGAAGGAAAAATGACAGCTAAAGAAGTTGATAATTTAATGAACAAACAATCAGGAGTTCTTGGATTATCAGGAGTAAGTAGTGACTTTAGAGATATAGAAGATGCTGCTAAAGAAGGAAATGAAAGAGCTATTCTTGCTTTAAATGTATATAACTACAGAGTAAGAGAAATGATCGGTGCTTATGCTGCAGCAATGGGCGGAGTAGATGCAGTTGTATTTACAGCAGGACTTGGAGAAAATGCTATAGAAACTAGAGCAGAAATTTGTAAAGGCTTAGAATTCTTAGGTATTGAAATAGATGATGCTAAGAATAATGTTAGAGGAAAATCTACAGAAGTAAGCAAAGATGGAGCTAAAGTAAAAGTATTTGTTATTCCTACAAATGAAGAGTTAGTAATAGCAAGAGATACTAAAGAACTTACTTCAAAATAGTAAAAAATATTTATCAGCTTGAGTAAAAAATTAGCTTTTTATCTTAAGGAAAAAATATACATGTGTAAATTACCTTGACTTTTATCGGTATAATTTATATAATAACTTGTGTTTGAATGATATATTTAATTAACTTAAGGAGGGAAGTTGGAGCTTTACTCAAGCTATGCATTTTGCATTATATATAACTAGTCTTAGTTATATGAGAAAAAACAGGTATATTATGTTTTTTCAGAGTGTTGTTATGATTATAAACTTTAAAGATTTAAATGATAAGAACTATGAGAGAAAGAATATAGATATCGAAATTGAGAAAGATAAGTTTTACGATGGTAGTGAGATGGTAAAATACTCCAAGCCTATTAAGTTTAATGGGTTTTTGCGTCGCAAAAAGGAAGTTATAGAACTTGTTGGTGACGTAGATACTGAAGTATTATTAAATTGTTCTAGATGTACAAAAGCTTTTTCTTATGAAGTTAAGGTGCACATAGAAGAAGAAATATCAAACACTGATGATTGTGAGATTATCTCAACCAATACTGAGAATATAGATATTTATGAAATTATTGAAAACAGTATTCTTCTTGAATTACCTGTTAAAAGGTTATGTAAAGAGGATTGCAAAGGCTTATGCCAGACTTGTGGGAAAGATTTAAATTTAGGACAATGTTCTTGTACTGATTTTTATGTAGACCCTAGACTTGAAAAGCTATCACAAATGTTTTCTAACCATAAGGAGGTGTAATAATGGGAAATCCAGCTAGAAAATTTTCAAAAGCAAGAAGAGATTCAAGAAGAGCTCAAACTTTTAAACTTGGTTTACCAGGAATAGTAGAGTGTCCTCAATGCCACGAAATGAAGCTTGCTCACAGAGTTTGTAAGAACTGTGGTTACTACAAGAATAGAGAAGTTGTTTCAACTGAGGAATAAGAAGAAAGTCGATAGACTTTCTTTTTATTTTTATGTGGAAATTTAAATGAAAAAAATATATAATGTATTTAAATATTTTAAAATCATGAAAGGAGTTACTATGAAGGTTGTAGTTGATGGAATGGGTGGAGATAATTCACCTGAAGCTATAGTAGAAGGTTGTGTTCTTGCACAAAAAGAATATGATATAGATATAATAATTACAGGTCAAGAAGATCTTATAAAAAAAGAATTAGAAAAATATGAATATACAAAAGGAAGAATAACTATTTTAAATACTACTGAAATTATTTCAACTAATGAAGCACCAGTAAAAGCTCTAAAGACTAAGAAGGATTCATCTCTTGTTAAAGCTTTAGAATTAGTTAAGAATAAGGAAGCAGATGCCATTGTATCTGCTGGAAGTACAGGAGCCTTCTTAGCAGGCTGTACTCTTATTGTAAAGAGGATTAAAGGGATAAGTAGACCAGCACTAGCACCAGTTATGCCAGGTAAAAATGGTCCATTTATGATAATAGATGTAGGAGCTAATGCAGATTGTAAACCCCATTATTTAACTCAGTTTGCTCAAATGGGTAAGGTATACTTTGAAAGTGTATTATCTGTTGAAAATCCTACTGTAGGTCTTATAAATATAGGATCAGAGGAAGAAAAGGGAAATGAATTAACCAAGGAAGCTTATCAACTTTTAAAACAAGAGAATTTAAATTTTATAGGAAATGTAGAACCGAGAGAAATTCCTAAAGGAGAGGTAAATGTCCTTGTATGTGATGGTTTTGTAGGTAATACCGTATTAAAGATGTATGAAGGCGTTGCAGAAACTATATTAAGTGAGCTTAAAAATGAAATAATGAGTTCCACAACAACAAAAATAGGCGGACTATTATTAAAGCCTGTATTTAAGAAATTTAAAAAGCACTATGACTATAAAGAATACGGTGGAGCTGCATTTTTAGGGGTTGATGGTATTTGCATAAAAGCTCATGGAAGCTCCGATGCCAAGGCTTTAAAAAATGCAATTAAACTTTCTAAAACCTACTATGATACAAAAGTATTAGATAAAGTTAAAGATGCTTTTAAAGAAGAAAAATAAAAAAATTAAAATAAGTGAATAAAATTTTGTAGGTTTAGTATATTATAATATAGTATTTGAAAATAAACAGTTGATTATTATCCAATATGCTATTATATTAAATAGTGATATTATATTGAATTTTTAGGAGGTATATAAAATGTTTGAAAAGATAAGAGCAAAAATCGCGGAGCAACTAAGCATAGATGAAAATGATATAACTATGGACTCTGGATTTGTTGATGATTTAGGAGCAGACTCATTGGACTTAGTTGAGTTAATTATGGCCCTTGAAGAGGAATTTGACATGGAAATCCCTGATGAAGATGCAGAAAAAATAACTAGTGTTGGAGATGTAGTTGACTATATAAAAGCACGAGTAGAAGAATAATATCAGCAGGTTCCGTAGAAATGCGGAACCTTATTTTTAGATTTATTCTTGAATTTATCCACTTGAGTTTATTTACTTGAATAATAATATTAAGTTGGTAGGTTATTTAGATAAATTGAAGAATAAACCTTGGCGAAAGAGGTAAAAAGATGAAAATATTAAAAAGTACATTAGAATTAAAAAATAAATTAGGTATTGACTTTAAAGATTTAACTTTATTACAAACAGCAATAACTCATAGTTCTTACGCTAATGAAAGAAACACTGCCTTCAATGAACGATTAGAGTTTTTAGGAGATACAGTTTTAGAATTAATTATATCTGAATATTTATTTACTAATCACATAGATGAAACAGAAGGATACCTTACTAAGGTAAGAGCTTTAATTGTATGTGAAAATTCTTTATTTGAAATAGCTAAGAAGTGGGAACTAGGAAAATACATTTATATGAGTAAAGGTGAAGAATTAACCGGTGGTAGAACTAGAGTATCAATTTTAGCTGACGCTGTAGAAGCTATTATTGCTGCAGTATACTTAGATGAAGGACTTTTAGTAACTAAGGAGTTTGTCCTTAAAAATTTCAATTCAATTATTATTAAAGCAGTTAAAAACGAGATAATTTTAGACTATAAAACAAAGCTTCAAGAAATATTACAAAAGAATGGAGATGTAGATATTTCTTATTCTCTTATTAATTTTGAAGGACCACCTCATAGAAGAGAATTTTTTGTGAAGGTTTTAATTAATAGCGAAGCTAAAGGAAGTGGCTCAGGGTATAGTAAGAAAGAAGCTGAACAAATGGCCGCTAGGGAAGTTCTAATTAAGAGGGGTGATATTAGTGAGTAAAAATCATTATATTATACCTATATTTGTGCCTCATATAGGATGTCCTCATACTTGTGTGTTTTGTAATCAGGATAGTATTACAGGAGATGCAGGGTCAGCAGGTAGCGCAGGAAGTGTAGACGGTGCTTATGTAAAAAAAACCATAGAGGACTATTTAGAAACTATCGATAGTAGTGATGCTATAATTGAGGTATCATTTTTCGGTGGTACTTTTACAGGAATTAATATGTGCATCCAAAGAGAACTATTATCAGTAGCTCAAAACTATAAAAAAATAGGAAAGATTAAATTTATAAGATTGTCCACAAGACCAGATTATATAGACCAAGAGATTTTAAACCACCTAAAAAGTTTTGATGTAGATATTATAGAATTAGGAGTTCAATCCTTAGATGAAGAAGTTTTACATAAATCAGGAAGAGGGCATAGTTCAGAAGATGTGGAGAAGGCGTCAAAATTAATAAAAGAATATGGATTTACCTTAGGGCATCAAATCATGCTAGGACTCCCAGGAGATACAAGAGAGAAGGATATTGAAACTACAAGAAAAAGTATTTCTATGAATCCAGATATCTGTAGGATATACCCATCCCTAGTTATTAAGGAAACTCCTATGGAAAAGCTCTTAAGGGAAGGCCTATATAAACCATATACTTTAGAGGAAGCTGTAGATATAAGTAAGATAGTCTATGGAATGATGGAGGGTAATGATATAAAGGTTATCCGAATTGGACTTCAACCTACAGAGGAGATTAGTGCTGATGGAGATGTGGTAGATGGACCTTTTCATCCTGCTTTTAGAGAGCTGGTGGAGAGTAGTGTCTACTGTGATATGATTTATGATTACTATAAAGATAAAGAAATGGATAAGTTCAAAATATATATAAACCCTAAAGATATATCTAAGCTTTATTCTAATAAAAAGCAATATTTTAATCTGCTTCTAAAAAAATTAAAGAGTAAAGAAATTTTTGTAACTCAAGAAAGAAATATAGGAAAGTCTTCCATAGGGTTTTATAATGGTACAAAGTTAGATATAATTAATCAGAAGGATTATTTAAAACTTAAATATCAATAAAACTTTTGATTATATAGGCTAAAGTAAATATATATTTTAAAGTATCCTAGTAAGATTATAGGATATTTTCTTTAAATTAAAGTTAGGAGTGGATTTTATGAGGATGACTAAGAAGAAAAGAGAAAAGTATATAAAAATAATAACTACTTGTATATGCATTGCTATGGCTGCAGTACTTATTTTACCTATAATCTTAGGAGCTTAGGAGTGTGAATAGATGTTCTTAAAATCTATCGAAATAAGAGGATTCAAATCCTTTGCAGATAAGACAGAGCTTACATTTAAAAAAGGTGTAACTGTAGTTGTAGGTCCCAATGGAAGTGGAAAAAGTAATATCTCAGATGCTGTAAGGTGGGTGCTGGGTGAACAAAGTATTAGGAATCTTAGAGGAGATAAAATGGAAGATGTAATCTTTGCAGGTACTCAATATAGAAAACCTGTAGGGCTTGCTCAAGTTTCTCTTACTTTAGATAATAGCGATTCTGACTTAGATATAGCCTATTCTCAGGTAACCGTTGCAAGAAGATTATATAGATCAGGTGAAAGTGAGTATTTAATAAATAATACTGTGTGTAGATTAAAAGATGTACAAGCTTTATTTATGGATACAGGTATAGGTAAGGAAGGATATTCCTTAATAGGACAAGGTAAAATTGATGCAATCTTAAGTGCTAAGTCAGAGGATAGAAGAAAGTTATTAGAAGAGGCAGCAGGTATAGTAAAATATAAAACAAGAAAAGAAGAGGCTGAGAAGAAACTAGATAACACGGAGCAAAATCTTATTAGAATAAATGATATTATTTCTACCTATGAAGAAAGGCTTCCATCCTTAGAAGAAGATTGTGAAAAAGCCAAAATATTTTTAGAAGCTTCTGAAGAGATAAAAGTAAAGGAAGTTAATATAATCATAGATTTTTTGGAAAAAACTAAAATTAACATAGATAGATACAACAACACAATAAATGCTGTAACTACAGATATAGAAACCTTGAAGAAAGAAAAATGTGAATTAAAACTAGCTTATGAAAATAATAATGAAGAGCTAGAAGCTTTAAATAATATTTTAGAAGAAAAGAAAAAGATTTATTATGAAAGTCAAAATAAACATCAAGGAGTAATTGGAGAAGTTAAACTCTTTGAAGAAAAAATATTACATTTAGAAGACAGTATAAATAGATTAAACAGTGAAATAATGCAAAAAAATCAATATCTTGAAGAGGCGTATTTGAAAATAGAAAACCAAAGAAAGAGTATTGCTGCCTTAAAAGAAGAAGAATTAGACATAAATAATAAAATAGAAAAAAAACAATTAGAATTAACAAATGTATTAAATAGTGTAACTAGTGATAATAATAAATTGAAGGAATTAGAAGAGATAAAATTTAAGTACTATAATAATATTAATTCTAAAACTAGCGAAATAGATATTTTAAAAAATAATATCGAAATTAGTAGTGGAAATGTAGAAAATTTAATATTAGATGTTCAAACTTTTAAAAATTCTATATTAATAAATAACAAGACTAAGAATCATTTAATAGAAGAAGAGAATAAGGCTAGTATTAGTATTGAGAAATATGAAGAGGAAGTTAAGGAAAATAGAAAAAAACTATCTAAGTGTAAGCATGACTTAGAGATCTTAGAAAAAAAATTAAAAGAAATATTGAGAGAGCAAGGAAATAAAGAAGCTAGGCTAAATGCTTTGGTAACTTTAGAGAATTCCTATGAAGGATACAATAGATCTGTAAAACTTCTAATGCAACACATAGAGAATAGTAAAGATTATAGAGCAAATGAGGATTGCTATGTACTTGGAGATATAATAAAGGTTCCAGAGAGGTTTGAAAGAGCTATAGAGATTGCTATGGGAGCTAGCATATCTAATATTGTCACCAAGGATGAACACATAGCAAAAAATCTTATTAATTACTTGAAAAGTAGTAAAATAGGAAGAGCAACCTTTATGCCTATAAATATAGTAAAGGGTAAGAACCTAGTGGTAGATAAAACTGTAAGGGATACTAAGGGATATATAGGCATAGCTAGTGAACTTATAGAATTTGAAGATAAATTTAAGGGTGTAATCGATCAAGTTTTGGGCAAAACTCTTGTATGTGATACTATGGATAATGGACTACATATATCTAAAGTTTGTGGCTATAAATATAGAATTGTTACTTTAGATGGAGAAGTCTTTAATCCGGGGGGATCACTAACGGGAGGAAGTTATTCTAAAAATGCTAACGTAATTGGTAGAAAGAGAGAAATTGAAAAATTAACTGAGGAAGTAGAAGAAAGTCACGGAGTAGTTGCTCTTAAGAATGAAGAAATAACATCAGTTAATGTTAAGATTAAAGAACTAGATGATAGAGGTCTTAACTTAAGAGATGAAATACATTACGAGAGTATTAATATAACAAAGATTAAGGGTGAAATATCCAGGGTTACAGAAGAGGAACTAAGAAACAAAAGAGAACTTCAAAAAGCTAGCGAAAATCTGGGTAAGGAAGAGGAGAAAATTAAAGCCTTAAAAGCTAAATTAACTTTTTCACAGCAGGAATTAACTCAGCTTAAAGATAAGGTAATTGAATTAGAAGGTCAATATGATGAGCATAACAATAAAACTAAAGGGAAAAATTTATATATAGATGCCATTAAAGATGAATTAACCTCTATAAAAATAAATAAAGCAAAGCTTTTAGAAGTTATAAGTAATAATATTCAAGAATTAGATAGGATGACCCAGGCAGTAGATATTGAGAAAAGGCTAGTTGAAAGCAATTTGAAAAATATAGAAACATCCACTTTAGCTAAGGAAGAATATAGAATAAACATATCTAAAAGTACTGAAAATACTAAGGAAATTATTAAGTTACTTAAGGAGTTAGAGCAGTTTTTTGAAGAAACCCAAGTAGAAAAGTTAAAGATAAAAGATAAAATTCCAGTTATAACTTCAAAAATTGAAGATATTGATTTACAATTAGATAAACTAGAAAAAGAAATTCATAAAAATCAGATTTCTTTGGCTAAAATTGAATCAGAAGAAGAAGTTCTATTGAAGAAGCTTAATGAAGAGTATAATCTTACCTTTGCAGAAGGATTAAGCTTTAAACTAGAGGGTTATGATATAGCTATATTAAAGAATGAAGTTGCAGAATTGAAAAAGAGAATAACTGCTCTTGGAGTAGTTAACCTAGGAGCCATAGAAGAATTTAAAGAAGTAAATGAAAAGTATACTTTTATGAGCACACAGAGGGAAGATTTAGTTAAGTCTAAGGAAGAAATAATTGAATTCATAGGCGAGATAACTGAAAAGATGAGAGATGTGTTTATGGAGAATTTTAAGCAGCTCAGGATTTACTTCAATGAGACTTTTAAGGAGTTATTTAAGGGTGGAAGTGCTGATTTAAGTCTTCAAGGTGATGATGAGCTAACTTGTAAGATTGAAATAGATGTAGAGCCACCAGGAAAAAAACTTCAAAATATAAATCTACTTTCAGGAGGAGAGAAGGTTTTATCAGCCATTGCACTACTATTTGCAATACTAAAGATGAAGCCAACTCCATTCTGTATACTAGATGAGATTGAGGCAGCGTTAGATGATGCTAATGTACTTAGATATGGAGAATTTTTAAAAAAATTCTCTGAGAACATACAATTCATAGTAATAACTCACAGAAAAGGAACCATGGAAACCAGTGATATGATTTATGGAGTTACTATGGAAGAAAAGGGTGTATCTAAGGTAGTATCCATGGAATTTAATAAGAAATAAGGAGGCTTAATATGTTTGGAGGATTTTTTGATAAGTTAAAACAGGGGCTTAGCAAAACTAGAAATACTATAAATGATGCAGTGACTCAAGTATTAAAACTTGCAGTTACAATAGATGATGATTTATATGAAGAACTAGAAGAAGTATTAATAACTAGCGATATAGGGGTAGAAACCTCAGTAGAAATTATTGAAAGGCTTAGAAAAAAGGTTGTTTCTGAAAGAATCAATGATACTGAAGAGATACTTCCAGCTATGAAATCTATAATTATGGATATGCTAGGAGACTATGAAACCTCAATAATACCTGAATCAACACCAGAAGTAAGATTAGTCATTGGTGTCAATGGAGTAGGAAAAACTACATCCATTGGAAAAATGGCTGCTAGAATAAAAAATAATAATTATAAGGTTTTATTAGCAGCAGCAGATACTTTTAGAGCGGCAGCTATAGATCAATTAGAAGTTTGGAGTAATAGAGCTAATGTGGATATGATAAAACATCAAGAAGGTTCAGATCCAGCAGCTGTTATATACGATGCAGTACAGGCTGCAAAGGCTAGAAAAGTTGATGTGTTAATTTGTGATACTGCAGGTAGACTTCATAATAAGAAAAATCTTATGGATGAACTTGGAAAGATCAATAGAGTTATCGATAGAGAGTATGGAGAAGCTAAAAAGGAAACTTTACTAGTTTTAGATGCTACTACTGGACAAAATGCAGTTATTCAAGCAAAACAATTTATGGAGGTATGTCCTATAGATGGTATAATTCTAACAAAGCTAGATGGTACAGCTAAGGGTGGTATAGTTATCTCTATAAAACATACTTTAAATATTCCAGTTAGATATATAGGAGTAGGAGAAGGTATAGATGATCTTCAAGAATTTAATTCTAGGGATTTTGTAGAAGCTTTATTTTAACTGTTAAGTAAAAATACTTGACAGCTTAAAATTAATTTGTTAATATAAGTTTTGTGAGTTGGGTGATTATATGGAAAAAAGAGTTGAAATATCAATTTTACTAGATTTTTATAACTCATTACTTACTGATAAACAAAGAGATATTATGGATTTATATTATAATAATGACTTATCTCTATCAGAAATAGCAGAAGTTAATAATACTAGTAGGCAAGCAATTCATGACTTAATTAAAAGATGTGGTAATCTTTTAGAAGAGTATGAAAGTAAACTTCACTTAATGAAAAAAACCTTAGCTATAGAAAACTCTAAGACTGAAATTATTAACAAATTAAAAGGGTTAAAAGGTACTACTTCTGAAGAAAATATAAAAAAAGAAATAGACCATATAATTAAAGATATAGAAGAGAATGTATAGGAGGTTTTCATATGGCTTTTGAAGGACTATCTTCCAAATTACAAGAGACCATAAAAAAGCTAAAGGGTAAAGGTAAGCTTTCAGAGAAAGATATTAAAGAGGCTATGAGAGAAGTAAAACTTGCTCTTTTAGAAGCGGATGTAAATTATAAAGTTGTTAAAAACTTTGTAAAGTCTGTCAGTGAAAAATGTCTTGGTGATCAAGTCATGGAAAGTTTAACACCAGGTCAGCAAGTAGTTAAAATAGTTAATGAAGAATTAACTGAATTAATGGGAACCACTGAAAAGAAAATAGAATTTGTCAACAGTGGAA
Organism: Clostridium sulfidigenes; assembly: GCF_052067195.1. Classification (NCBI taxonomy): domain Bacteria; kingdom Bacillati; phylum Bacillota; class Clostridia; order Eubacteriales; family Clostridiaceae; genus Clostridium; species Clostridium sulfidigenes. The sequence goes on from NZ_JBQHQR010000001.1 coordinate 212,813, forward strand.
TAACAATGATAATGTTAGTTGGTCTCCAAGGTGCAGGTAAAACAACCATGGCAGGAAAGCTGGCTCTAAATCTTAGAAAAAGCAATAAAAAGCCATTACTAGTAGCCTGTGACGTTTATAGACCAGCAGCTATAAAACAACTACAAGTTGTAGGAAAGTCAATAGATGTACCTGTATTCACTATGGGAGATAAAAATAGCCCAGTAGATATTTCAAAAGCTTCCATTGAACATGCTAAGAGCATTGGAGCTAATGTAGTTATCGTGGATACAGCAGGAAGACTTCACATAGATGAAGCGCTAATGGGAGAACTTGAAGATATAAAAGCTTCAATAAATCCATCAGAAATTTTATTAGTTGTAGATGCTATGACAGGTCAAGATGCAGTAAATGTAGCTGAAACCTTTAATAATACACTAGATATTACAGGCGTTATCGTTACCAAGTTGGATGGTGATACCAGAGGTGGTGCTGCACTATCAATTAAGGCAATCACTGAAAAACCTATAAAATATGTAGGTATGGGAGAGAAGATGACAGATTTGGAAATCTTCCACCCAGAGAGAATGGCATCAAGAATACTTGGTATGGGAGATGTACTTTCTTTGATTGAGAAAGCTCAATCAGCTATCGATGAGAAGAAAGCTACAGAACTCGGTAACAGAATGATGAATCAAGAATTCAATCTTGAGGACTTTTTAGAGACTATGAATCAAATGAAAAATTTAGGACCTATGGGCAAGTTAGTTGAAATGATTCCAGGCTTTAATGCAAAGGAATTAAAAGGCGTAGACTTTTCACAAAGTGAAAAGGCCATGGGAAAGATGGAAGCAATAATACATTCCATGACTGCCAAGGAAAGAAAAAATCCAAGTATAGTATCTTCTTCACCATCTAGAAAGAAGAGAATAGCCGATGGTTCAGGTTCTAACATTCAAGCAGTGAATAAACTTTTAAAAGACTTCGAGATGATGAAAAAAATGATGAAACAGATGAAGGGCATGGGAGGCAAGGCTGGTAAATTTGGTAAAAAAGGCTTGTTTGGAAAATTACCTTTCTAAGTTCAAATACACATAACCTTTGAAGGAGGTGAAAATATAATGGCAGTAAAAATAAGATTAAGAAGAATGGGTGCTAAAAAAGCTCCTTTCTACAGAATAGTTGTTGCTGATTCAAGATCTCCAAGAGATGGAAGATTTGTTGAAGAGATTGGATACTACAATCCAACTACAGAGCCAGTAACTGTTAAAATCGATGAAGAGAAAGCAGTTAAATGGGTAAAAAATGGAGCTCAACCAACAGACACAGTTAAAAGACTTTTCAACAATGCAGGAATAAAATAGGAAAGTTTAATTGATTGGAGGCGCAATCCATGAAAGAATTACTTACAATTATTGCAAGGTCATTAGTTGATAACCCTGATTCAGTGCAAGTAAATGAAATTGCTGGAGAGCATTCTATAATTTTAGAATTAAAGGTTGCTGAAGAAGATATGGGGAAAGTAATTGGAAAACAGGGAAGAATAGCTAAGTCTATTAGAACTGTTGTTAAAGCAGCAGCGATTAAAGAAAATAAAAGAGTTGTTGTAGAAATAATATAAGAGTTAGGAATACCTAGCTCTTATTTTTTTTATATATTGTAGTTGACAAGAATTACAAAGAATTATTATAATAAACAGAGTTTATGAAAATTTTTTTTGTTAATAATATTAAGTAATTAAATAGTGAGGAGATATATGATGAGGGAATTGATGAGCGTTGGGCAGATAACTAAGCCCCATGGAGTAAGAGGAGAAGTTAAGGTACTTTCTCTAACAGATAGCTTAGAAAGATTTAGAGAATTAGATAAGGTATACATAGATGATAAAGAAATAAAAATTACATCAGTTAAGCTTCAAAAGGATAGAGCTATATTAAAAATAGAAGGAATTGACTCTATTGAAGAAGCCGAACTTTATAGAAATAAATATCTTCAAGTAAAAAGAGAAGATGCTATAAAATTACCAGAGGGTAGCTACTATGTTGCAGATTTAATGGATTGTTATGTTTATGATACAGATGGAGAAGAATTAGGGAAAGTATATGATGTTATTGCAACGGGAAGTAATGATGTATATTGGGTTAAATCAGAAGGCAAAGAAGACGTGCTAGTTCCTGCTTTAAAGACAATTGTAGAAGAAGTAGACATAGAAAATAATAAAATTGTAATAAAACCAGTGAAGGTATGGTCTGAATAATGAAGATAGATATTTTAACTTTATTTCCAGAGATGTTTCAGGTATTTAATCATAGTATCATAGGAAATGCTATGGAAAAAGGAATATTATCTATAAATACTACTAATATAAGAGACTTCTCTACTAATAAACATAAAAAGGTTGATGATTACCCTTATGGGGGTGGAGCAGGCATGGTGATGACCCCAGAACCCATTGTAAACTCCATAAAACATCTAAAAGAAAATAATAAAGGAAAAGTTATATTTTTAGGTCCTAGAGGTAAGACTTTAAATCAAGAGTTATGTAAAGAACTTGCCAAAGAGGCGGAGTTAATATTTTTATGTGGTCATTACGAAGGTATAGATGAGCGAGTATATAAATATATAGATATGGAAATTTCTCTAGGGGATTTTGTTTTAACAGGGGGAGAAATGGCTTGCATACCTGTAGTTGATAGTATTGCTAGAATGATCCCAGGAGTTCTATCCTGTAATGAGAGTTATGAAGAAGAATCCTTTTATGAAGGATTATTAGAATATCCTCAATATACAAGACCTTTTTCCTTTGAAGGAGATGAAGTTCCAGAGGTATTAATATCTGGGCATCACGAAAATGTAAGAAAGTGGCGAAGGCTTAAATCATTACTGATTACAAAGGAGAGAAGAAGGGACTTATATAAAAATGTAGAACTGACTAAAGAAGATAAAAAGCTGCTGGAGAATCATCATAAAAAGGATAAATAATATTGCACATTGAAATATTATGTGATAAAATGAGGATTGTGCTAGTACGGGCGGTCCTCTGTCACCCAATGTGAGTAAGAACGTCATAATAAATTTTAGGAGGGAATGCACAATGTTAGATATAATAAAAGCTATAGAAGCAGAACAATTAAGAACTGACTTACCTGAGTTCAATGTAGGAGATACAGTTAAAGTTCACATCAGAATCAAAGAAGGTAACAAAGAAAGAGTTCAAATATTTGAAGGTACCGTTCTTAAAAGACAAAATGGTGGAGCTAGAGAAACTTTTACAGTAAGAAGATTTGCATCAGGAGTTGGAGTTGAAAAAACTTTCCCAATAAATACGCCTGTTATAGAAAAAATCGACGTAGTTAGAAGAGGAAAAGTAAGAAGAGCTAAATTATTCTACTTAAGAGATAGAGTAGGTAAGGCTGCTAAAGTAAAAGAGAGAATGTAAGAAAATGGGGCTAGATAGTCCCTTTTTTTATTACACATATAGAAGTATTTATTGTAAATGTGGTGAATACTAAAATAGTTAATTTAATATATCTAATTATAAAATTCTTAGGAGTGAGATAAATGAGTATAAACTGGTTTCCTGGACATATGGCAAAGACCAGAAGAGAAATAAAAGAAAATTTAAAGTTAGTAGATGCAATAATAGAAATTCGTGATGCAAGAATAGCTTATTCAAGTTCTAATCCAGACATTGAAGATATCTGTAGTGAGAAACCTAGAATAATATTATTTAATAAAAGCGATCTTAGTGAAGAATATGTAACAAAAAAGTGGGTAAATAAATTATCAGACGATAAAACTAGAGTATTGTCTGTTAACTGCCTTACAGGATCAGGGCTTAACAAAATTAAACCCACTCTAGAAGAGCTTTTAAAAGAGAAGCATGACAGACTTAAAAGTAAAGGCGTAGTAAATGTTATTACTAGAGTAATGGTTGTAGGAATCCCTAACGTAGGAAAATCTACATTTATAAATAGGATGGCAAAAAACAGTGCTGCTAAAACGGGAGATAGACCTGGTGTTACAAAGAGTAAACAATGGATAAAAACAAAGATGGGTATAGAACTTATGGATACTCCAGGGGTTTTATGGCCTAAATTTGAAGACGATACAGTAGGGCTTAATTTAGCCTTTACTGGAGCTATAAAGGATGAAATAATGGATGTTGAGGAATTGGCATTAAAGCTTATAGAAAGACTTCAAAGTACCCATGGATCAAGGCTAGTGGAGAGATATAAGCTTAAAGAATTAGACGAAAATCCTCTTACTAATATGGATAACATAGGTAAAAAAAGAGGTGCTATAATTTCAGGGGGCAACATAGATTATAATAGAGTAGCTGTAATGCTATTAGATGAATTTAGGGGGGGAAAGTTAGGTCCTATTTCACTAGAGGTACCTGATACAGAAAATAAATATGAGTAGTATAAATTTTTTAAAAGAAATTAAAACTATGAGATTTAACGATATAAAATCTTCTGTCCGTGGGTTTATGTCATTAAAAGATGTAAGTAGCCATGAAGCAGATTATGAAGCTATATATCAAGTATTAAACAATGATCATAGGAAAAATGTAAGAGCTTTAGGAGAAACCCTAAGAAAATATGTGGAGCATTATAAAAATGAATATGCTAGAGTAGAAAAATTATATGATTTTGATAAAAGCTATGGATATGATATTGTAGCTGGTGTAGATGAGGTTGGAAGAGGTCCCTTAGCAGGTCCTATAGTTGCTGCTGCAGTAGTTCTTGACAATAATTCAAGGAATTTAATATTACGAATAAATGATTCCAAGAAGTTAACTAAAGAAGTAAGAGAAGAGTTAAGTGATATAATAAAAAAAGAAGCAATAAGTTATTCTATAGCCCTAAAAACCAACGGAGAAATAGATAAAGAAGGTATAGGATTTTGTAACAATGAAATTTTCAAGATGGCTGTGGGAGAACTAAAAGTTACTCCTGATATAGTATTATCAGATGGATATACTATAAGAGAATTTAACCTTAGAAATGAAGCTGTAATTAAAGGAGACACTAAAAGTGCTGCCATTGCGTGTGCCTCTATAATAGCTAAAGTATATAGAGATAATTTAATGGAAGAGTATAGTAAGAAGTATACACAATATCACTTTGATAAAAATGTAGGATATGGTACCAAAGAACATATAGATGCAATAATTTGTCATGGTAGCTGTCCAATTCATAGAGAAAGTTTTCTGAAAAATATACTTAACAAATAATTAATAAAATAAAAAATACCTGAATAAAAAAGTTATCTAATTACTTTTTTATTCAGGTATTTACTTTTTAGAAAGCATTTTTAATCAGTGTAATATTAGGGGGTTCACCAGGAGAAATCAGTGTTACCTCTATGGCATCAAATCTAAAATAAGATTTATGTATATTTTTTAAACAAATATAATATTGTGCAGTTTTATACAATTTTCTTTTTTTAGCATTAGTGATACTTTCTAATGGGGTACCGTATCTTTTGCTAGATCGAGTTTTTACCTCTATAAAGCAAATATAATTATTATCCTTAGCTATAATATCAATTTCCCCTAACTTACATAAAAAGTTTTCTTCTAATATTATATATCCCTTTTTTTCAATATATTCTCTAGCTAGATTTTCTCCATAATTACCTATAGTTTTATTTAAAATCTTCATTTAAAACTCCCTTTAATGCAAAGAACTCTGTCTACATCTTAGACAATACAATCCAAAGCTAAACTTTCATTTAATTAAAATTTTTACAAAGTTGATTTATTCTAAATTCAATGGTCAATACTTACACTATTAAAGTTGGAAATTTATATTTAGAGGGTGAAATTATGTCAATTCAAATAAAGACTGCAGCCTTTTCTGGAGTGGAAGGTATATTAATTAATGTAGAGGTAGATATCACCTATGGGTTACCTAATTTTAATATTGTAGGTTTAGGGGATACTGCTGTAAAAGAATCTAAGGATAGAGTTAGATCAGCTATAACCAATTCTTCTTTAGATTTTCCAATTAGTAGAATAACTATAAATTTAGCTCCAGCTCATATACGAAAGGAAGGCTCACACTATGATTTGCCTATAGCTGTAGGAATTCTTTTAGCAACTAATCAACTTTTCTTAGAAGAGCCAGATAATTTTATATTTATGGGTGAGTTGTCCTTAAATGGAAATGTAAATAAAATTAAAGGGGCTCTTCCCATTGTAATTGAAGGTATAAAACATGGCGTAAAGAACTATATAGTACCTATTGAAAATAAAGATGAATGTGCTTGTATTGAAGAAGCCAATATATATCCTATTAGGAATTTGAGTGAGGTAATTCATCTTTTTACTTATAAGGATGTAAAACCCTATACATTTACCAGTAGAGAAAAGTATAAAAATAATAATTGTCCATTAGATTTTGAAGATGTCATAGGACAGCAAGCAGCTAAAAGAGCATTGGAGGTTGCTGTAGCAGGAAATCATAATGTACTTATGTATGGAACTCCAGGATCGGGAAAAACTATGCTGGCAGAGAGGGTTATTTCTATTATGCCGCCTCTTACCGATGACGAAGCTCTAGAGGTTACGAAGATATATAGTATTAGTGGAGAGCTTAAGGAAGAGGGATTAATGGGAAATAGACCATTTAGGAATCCTCATCATACAATTACTAGTACTGCTTTAATTGGTGGTGGCAGAAACCCCTCAGCAGGAGAAGTATCTTTAGCTCACAATGGAGTGTTATTCCTAGATGAAATATTAGAGTTTGATAAAAGGGCTCTTCAAGTTCTAAGACAGCCTTTAGAGAATAAGAGGGTAAGAATTTCAAGAGTAAATGGAACAATAACTTATCCAGCGGATTTTATGCTTGTGGCAGCTATGAATCCTTGCAACTGTGGGATGTATGGAAGTGAAACAAGGTTATGTAAATGTAGTGATAGTGAAGTGAAAAGATATTTATCTAGATTATCTGGACCTTTATTAGAGAGAATAGATATTTTCACTCCAGTAAATTCCATATCCTATGAGACTATAAATAGTGATAAAAAAGAAGAAAAATCAGAGGTTATGGCCCTTAGGATAGAAAGAGCAAGGGAGATACAAAGTGAAAGATTTAGGAATGAACATATAAAATATAATAGCAATATGTCTTCTAGTCATATAAAAAAGTACTGTAAGCTTAATGGGGATTCTAATAGGATTCTTGAATATACCTATAAAAAATACGGACTTAGTACTAGAGTTTATAATAGGATTTTAAAAGTAGCTAGAACTATTGCGGATTTAGATGGTAATAAATCCATAGAAGAAAATCATATTATTGAAGCACTTCAATATAGGAAGTACATAAGGGAAGATATAATATAAAGAATTAGGAGAGTATAGATGGTCGATTTATTTAAATTATGGATTATTACTACGGAAGTATCTAATAATATGAAAAAATACATTTATGATGAATATCATGATTTTGATACCTTGAGAAAAATGGTGATTAATGATAATATGACACTATTGCCTAAAAAAATTGTAGAAAAGTTTCAAAAGTCATATATAAAAATTGAAGAGTTGGCTGCTGAAGAATGTAAATCCATTAAGGATATACATATTTGCACTATTTATGATATGGATTATCCTATAAGTTTACTGCAGTATGAGGATGCACCTTTTGGTATATTTTACAAGGGTAATATTTCAACGGTTAATGAAAAAAAGAATATCTCTATTGTGGGTTCTAGAAAGTGTACTAGATATGGGATAGACGTAACTAATAGTATGGTGGAACAGTTAAGTCCTTATGAAATAAATATTGTAAGTGGTATGGCTAAAGGTATTGATTCTGTAGCTCATAGGGCCGCAATAAAGAACAACATTAATACAATTGCAGTTTTAGGTAGTGGAATTGATGTTATATATCCTAAAGAAAACTATAGACTCTACCATGAAATTTTAGAAAACGGTGGTTGTATAATTAGTGAGTTTCCCTTGGGAACACCACCTTTAAGTAGAAATTTTCCAATGAGAAATAGAATTATTAGTGGTATGTGTGAATTGTTAGTTGTCACTGAAGGCGGAGAAAAAAGTGGGACGCTAATTACTGTAGGAGCAGCTTTAGAGCAAGGGAAAAATATAATTGTTGTGCCAGGGAGTATATTCTCCAGTGAAAGTAAAGGGACCAATAAATTAATAAAAGATGGTGCCTATGTTTATACAGACATAGAAGATGTGTTAAATTTATTGAATATTTCTAGAGTTTCCATAGATAATAAAAATATAACTACTGTAAAAAGCAAATTAGAGGAAAGAATATATCAAGTTATAGATGATAATCCTATACACATTGATAAAATAATTAAATTAGTTGATGTTGACATTAATCGATTATATAAGTTATTATTTGAGTTGCAAGTAAAAGAGGAGATTTTATGTTTAAGTGGAAACTTTTATGTTAGAATTAATAAATAGTTAAAATTTTATGAAATATTTAATAAGGTTTGTATATTATGACTTGCAATGAGATAATAATATTTTAAAATATAGTAGGATGTAGGATTTTATATATAATAAAAAGATTATGAGAAATCTGCATGGTGCTTATAAATATGTAATAAAGTAAAAAATTATAAGCTATAATGGAGGGGTTAGAATGGGGCAAAAATTAGTCATAGTTGAGTCGCCAGCAAAAGCGAAAACCATAAAGAAGTATTTAGGAAAAAATTATGTAGTAGAAGCATCTATGGGTCATGTAAGGGATTTACCTAAAAGTCAGTTAGGGGTAGATATAGAAAAAAATTATGAACCAAAATACATAACTATTAGAGGTAAAGGGGAACTTTTAGATAAGATTAAGAAGCAAGCTAAAAAAAGTGAAAAAATATATCTTGCTACTGACCCTGATAGAGAAGGGGAAGCTATATCTTGGCATTTAGCTAACATATTAAAAATAGACACTGAAGAGTCATGTAGAATAGAGTTCAATGAGGTCACAAAAAGTGCTGTAAAAAATGCCATAAAATCTCCAAGAAAGATAAATGAAAATGTATTTGATGCTCAACAGGCTAGAAGAGTATTAGATAGATTAGTAGGATATGAGATAAGTCCTATACTTTGGAGAAAAATAAAGTGGGGATTAAGTGCCGGAAGAGTACAATCTGTAGCTCTTAGAATAATATGCGATAGAGAAAAGGAAATTCAAGCTTTTGTACCAGAAGAATATTGGACTGTGGAAGCAAAAGTATCTAAATTAGCAGAAACAAAAACCTTTACAGTGAAATTGCATAGTAAAAAAGGAAAAAAAATTATTATAAATAAGGAAGAAGAAGCTAATAATATTATAAAAGTTGTACAGCAAGGTGAATTTGTGGTTAAAGATATAAAAGATACAGCTAAATCTAAAAATCCACTACCACCATTTACTACTAGTACTCTTCAACAAGATGCCTATAGAAAAATAAACTTTTCAACTAAAAAAACCATGGCAACAGCACAACAGTTGTATGAGGGTATAGAAATTAAAGGACATGGAACTATCGGTCTTATTACTTATATGAGAACAGACTCAGTAAGAGTATCAGAGGAGGCTCAGGGAGCTACTCTTGAATTTATAAAAAATATCTATGGAGATAAATATGCACCAAAGGTTAAAAGAGCTTACAAAGGTAAGAAGGGAGCACAAGATGCTCACGAAGCTATAAGACCCACTAATGTAGAGATTACTCCAGAAATTGCTAAGGAAACCTTAAGCAATGATCAATTAAAGCTCTACACTTTAATTTGGAATAGGTTCGTAGCTAGCCAAATGGAGTCTGCAATAATTGATACTACATCAATTTCAATAAGCAATGGGGAGTATTTATTTAAAGCTTCAGGATTTAAGGTGAGATTTGATGGGTTTACTAAAATCTATGCTACAGATAATGAAGATGAGGATGAAAATGCAAAATTACCAACTTTAAATACAGATGAAAAGTTAATAGAAAAATCTGTAGATGGAAAACAGCATTTTACTCAACCTCCAGCAAGATTTTCAGAGGCATCCTTAGTTAAAACTTTAGAGGAAAATGGAATAGGTAGACCGAGTACTTATGCACCTACAATTACCACCTTATTAAGCAGGAAATATGTAGATAGAGAAAAGAAGGTATTATTTCCTACGGAATTAGGATTCATAGTTAATAATATAGTTAGTGAATATTTTAAACAAATAGTTGATGTAGAATTTACTGCTGAAATGGAAAGTAAACTAGACAGCATAGAAGAAGGAAATGCTAATTGGAAATCTGTAGTAGAAGAATTCTTCGTACCACTAAAGGAAGCTATAGAAATAGCCGAAAAAGAAATAGCTAAGATAACTATAGAAGATAAGGTATCTGACATACCATGTGATAAATGTGGAAGACTTATGGTGATAAAACAAGGAAGATTTGGTGAGTTTCTTGCATGTCCAGGATATCCAGAGTGTAAAAATACAAAGACCATGGCTAGAGAATTAGACGTAAAGTGTCCTAAGTGTGGAGGAAATGTTTTAGAAAAGAGAAGCAAAAAAGGTAAGATATTTTATGGATGTGGAAATTATCCGCAATGCGATTTTGTAAGTTGGCATGAACCTACAGAAAAGAAGTGCCCTCAGTGTGGAAGTGTAATGGCTAAAAGATATAGCAAAGCAAAAGGTGATTATTTAGAATGTATTAACTCAGAATGTAAACATAAGGAGTTAACAGATAATAAATAAAATGGGTTATATTAGTTAAAAATTACCTTGAAGTAAAATTTAATTTAAAAATAGGTTAAATATGTCGAAAATTAATAAAAAACATGTTGATAGAATAAATTCTATATGTTATGATGGTATATGGCAACGAAACAATTCTAAAATTTGTGAAAGAAAAGAATATTTTGAATTATTTAAAAGGTTGCAGTGATAAATAGCATTATGAAAAATGAAAAAAGAAGAAGGAGGAATAGTGATGTCATTATTAGAAAAAACAAGAAAATTAAATAAGATTTTACAAAAGTCAGGTTCAGAACCAGTAGTTTTTGATGATATATGTGAACTTCTAAGTGAAGTGTTAGATTGTAATGTATATGTTATTAGTAGAAAGGGGAAAGTTTTAGGATATAATCTTTCCTATGGATTTGAATGCGATAAAGTTAAAGAACAAGTAGTTGAAAATAAAAGATTTCCAGAGCAATATAATGCTAAACTGCTAAATATAGATGAGACAAAGGCAAATATGCCAAGCAGTGGTATTTGTGTATTTAATGGAGAAGTTCAATGTGACTTTAAAGATATGTTATCAACTATAGTTCCTATTAATGGGAATAGAGAAAGATTGGGAACTTTATTGTTATCAAGATTTTCTAACCAGTTTACTGAAGATGATTTAGTTATTGCAGAATATAGTGGTACTATTGTAGGAATGGAAATGTTAAGAGCTAAGACTGATGAAATAGAAGAAGAAGCAAGAAAAAAAGCTATAGTTCAATTAGCAATAGGAACATTATCTTATTCAGAGTTAGAAGCCGTAGAACATATATTTAATGAACTTGATGGTAGTGAAGGACTTTTAGTTGCATCTAAAATAGCAGATAAGGTTGGAATAACTAGATCTGTTATAGTAAATGCTCTTAGAAAGTTTGAAAGTGCTGGAGTTATAGAATCTAGATCTTTAGGAATGAAGGGTACTCACATAAAGATTCTAAATGAGAAATTAATAGATGAATTAAATAAGCTTAAATAATTTAATACAATATGTAGAAAAATATTAAAAATAAAAATCCTGATAAAGGATTTTTATTTTTAATAAAGAGGATTCTTTCAATACTCACATGTATTTTAAAAGTTTTCTAGGAAACTTTTAAAATAGTTGTCTAGTTAAACAGTTATAATGTAAACTATTTGTTCTATCCATGCGGGTTTCAGGGATCTATCTTTTAAAATTCTAGAATTAATATATATTAATTATGAAAAATTATAATTATTGTATTAACAGAATTTTAAATAATAAAAATTTAAAATTAACCTTGTTATTTAGAAATAAATTTGTTGAACATTGATTTTCTATGTGATATAATACACAAGGTAAGAAAATACACACACTACTGAATTTATTAAAAGGTGCTTTAAGGAGTATTTAATAAAAATGATGGTAGTGGAGGAAAAAACCAGGAGGTATATTAAAATGGCAGTTATTTCAATGAAACAATTATTAGAAGCAGGTGTTCATTTTGGACATCAAACAAGAAGATGGAACCCTAAAATGGCTCCATACATCTTCACTGAGAGAAATGGTATCTATATCATTGACTTACAAAAAACAGTTAAGAAAATTGATGAAGCATATGATTTCATAAAATCAGTATCAGAAGAAGGAAAAGATATATTATTTGTTGGAACTAAAAAGCAAGCTCAAGAAGCTATCCAAGAAGAAGCTATCAGATCAAGCATGCATTTTGTAAACAACAGATGGTTAGGTGGAATGTTAACTAACTTCAGAACTATTAAAACAAGAATAGGTAGACTTGAAGCTTTAGATAAAATGGAAGAAGATGGAACATTTGATGTTCTTCCTAAAAAAGAAGTTATTCAACTTAAAAATGAAAGAGAAAAATTAGAAAAGAACCTTGGCGGAATTAGAAACATGGATGCTAAGAATATTGGAGCTTTATTTATAGTTGATCCAAGAAAAGAAAAAAATGCTATACTTGAAGCTAAAACATTAGGAATTCCTGTAATAGCAATAGTTGATACAAACTGTGATCCAGATGATGTTGACTATGTAATCCCAGGAAATGATGATGCTATAAGAGCAGTTAAATTAATAACTGAAAGATTAGCTGATGCTATAATTGAAGCAAGACAAGGTGAAGAAGTAGCTGAATAATATAGCAACTTTCTAAGTAAATTTCAAACAGCCTCATCTATGGTTGTAAAACATATGAAATTTTAAAGGTAGATGAGAGAGAAATCTTTCATTTACCTTTTTGTTAGGAAATTAAAGGAGGAATAAAGATGATAACAGCAGCAATGGTAAAAGAGTTAAGAGAAAGAACTGGATCAGGAATGATGGATTGTAAAAAAGCTCTTAGCGAAACAAATGGAGATATGGAAAAAGCAGTAGAAGTTTTAAGAGAAAAAGGATTAGCAGCAGCAACTAAAAAAGCTGGAAGAATAGCAGCTGAAGGTATAGTTACTACTTATATATCAGAAGATATGAAAATAGGTTCTGTAGTAGAAGTTAACTGTGAAACTGACTTCGTTGCAGCAAACGATGACTTTAAAGCATTAGCAGCAAATGTAGCTAAAATGGCAGCAACTACTAATGTAACTACTGTAGAAGGATTATTAGCAGAAAAATATGTTGGAGATGAAAGCATAACTCTTCAAGACGCTGTTACAGCTCTAATTGCAAAATTAGGTGAAAACATGTCTGTTAGAAGATTTGAAAAGTTTGTAGTTGACAATGGAATAATTCAAAGCTATATCCATGGAAATGGGAAAATAGGTGTTTTAGTTCAATTAGCTTGTGAAAAACAAGATGAAGTATTAAAAACAGTTGCTAAAGATGTAGCAATGCAAGTAGCAGCAGCTAACCCATTATTCTTAAACAAAGATCAAGTAGACAATGAATCTTTAGAAAAAGAAAAAGAAATTTACAGAGTTCAAGCTCTTAACGAAGGAAAACCAGAAAACATAGTTGAAAAAATGGTTATGGGAAGAATAAGCAAATACTACAAAGAAGTTTGCTTAGTAGATCAAGTATGGGTTAAAAATGGAGATTACACTATAAGCAAGTATCTTCAAGAAGAAGGAAAGAAACTTGGAGCAACTATGGAAGTTGTTAAGTTTGCAAGATTTGAAAGAGGCGAAGGAATCGAAAAGAAAGAAGAAAACTTTGCTGAAGAAGTTCAAAGACAAATGCAAGGAAAATAATACAAGATAATATTAAAGAGAACCTAGGTTCTCTTTTTTTAAAATCTACATGTATTATAATAATTATGTAACTAGAGAAAGTCATATTTACATTGAAGTATCTAATGTAATTTCTATGGTTAATTTTAGTTATTAATTGATTAAATACAAAAATATGGTGTAAATATATTGAGTTGGAGGTATAATATATATATGGAAACTGCGAAATATAAAAGAGTCATGCTTAAACTTTCAGGAGAGGCATTAGCGTCAGAGAAGGGGTATGGCATTGATTTTGATACAGCGAACACTATTGCTTTACAAATTAAGAAGTTAGTTGAAATGGGTGTTGAAGTAGGTGCAGTTGTTGGTGGCGGCAACATATGGAGAGGTAGAAGTGGTGAAGGCATGGATAGAACTACCGCGGACTATATGGGTATGCTTGCTACATGTATAAATGCTTTAGCATTACAAGATTCCTTGGAAGCTATAGGTGTTAATACAAGGGTTCAAACAGCTATTGAAATGAGAGAAATAGCAGAGCCTTACATTAGAAGAAGAGCAATGAGACATCTTGAAAAGGGAAGAGTTGTAATATTTGCAGCAGGAACAGGAAATCCATATTTCTCCACAGACACTACAGCAGCTTTAAGAGCAGCAGAAATAGAAGCTGAAGTTATTTTGCTTGCTAAAAAAGTTGATGGGGTATATGATAAAGATCCTCATAAACATGAGGGTGCAGTTAAGTTTAATAATTTATCTTATATTGAGGTATTAGAAAAAGGATTGCAGGTTATGGATTCTACTGCTACATCCCTATGTATGGATAATCAAATACCTATTCTAGTATTTGGTTTAGATGAGCCTCATAATATTATAAGAGCGGTAAAAGGTGAAAATATTGGTACTTTAGTATCATCTAATATATGTAAATAATTGATGGAGGTAATTTTATGGTAAAAGATATCATTAAAAATGCTGATGAGAAAATGAACAAAACTATTTTAAGCTTACAAAATGAGCTTGGAACATTAAAAGCTGGAAGAGCAAACCCTACAATGCTTGATAGAATATTAGTAGAAAGTTATGGAACAATGGTACCTCTTAACCAAGTAGGGAACATATCTGCTCCAGAGCCAAGAGTTCTTCTTATTCAACCATGGGACAAAAGTTGCATGAAAGATATAGAAAAAGCAATTTTAAAATCAGATCTAGGTATTAATCCTAGTAATGATGGTCAGGTTATTAGACTAATTGTTCCAGAATTAACTGAAGAGACTAGAAAAAATTTAGTTAAATCAGTTAAAAAATGTGGTGAAGATGCTAAGGTTGCTATCAGATCCATAAGACGTGATGCAAATGATAAGATTAAAAACTTAAAGAAGAATAGTGAAATCAGCGAAGATGAATCTAAAAAAGCTGAAGATCAGATTCAAAAAGAAACTGATAAGTTTATCAAATTAATTGATAAGGCTATAGAAGAAAAAGAAAAGTCAATAATGTCAGTATAATATGTAAGATAAAACCTGCAAATATTGCAGGTTTTATTATTATGTATTTGTGATATAATAGCATCATGATTACTTGAAATGGAGAGGTATATTTTGGATATATTTAAGTTTAAAAAAGACACAATTAAAGAAAAAATACAATTAGATATGGAACGAATCCCTGCCCATATAGCTATAATTATGGATGGGAATGGTCGTTGGGCTAAACAAAGAAAACTTCCAAGAACTATGGGGCATAGAGCTGGTATGAAAAATATTAAAATGATGGTGGAGGAGTCTAGTAATCTGGGAGTTAAATATTTAACCTTATATGCTTTTTCAACAGAAAATTGGAAGAGAACAAAAGAAGAAGTAGGAGCTTTGATGGACTTAGTAGTAGAGTTTATAAATAAGGAATTTGAGGAACTACATAGAAATAATGTGAAACTTAATTCTATAGGAGATATAAGTAAACTTCCTGAAAAATCAAAGGCTGCCGTAGAGGATGCAATGTATAAAACTAGAAATAATACAGGTTTAACTCTTAACATAGCCTTAAATTATGGAGGAAGAGATGAGATTGTAAAAGGGGTTAAGGAAATAGCCAAGGAAGTATTAGAAGGAAAGTTACAAATAGATAACATAGATGATAAGATCATATCAGACCATTTGTATACTAGTGGTATGCCAGATCCTGATATTATTATAAGGCCTAGTGGAGAATTAAGACTTAGTAATTATTTATTATGGCAAAGTGCTTATTCTGAATTTTGGTTTTCCAATATAAATTGGCCTGACTTTACAAAAGAAGATTTGAGAAGAGCGATTGGTGATTTTCAAAAGAGAGATAGAAGATTTGGTGGAGTATAGTAAGAGGTGAGGCAAATGAATAAAAGATATATAGGGGCAATGATATTAGCTCCTCTATTACTATTTATATTTTTAGGGGGGTATTTTTTAAAGATTTCTGTAGTTTTATTATCCCTTGGTGGAATGTATGAATTTTATAAGGTAAGCAAAGTGGATGGATATAAACCTATATCTATAGTAGGATATTTATTATGTTTACTTTATTATATCTATTTAGGACATGGATTTAATTTAAACGTTGCTGTGGGTGTATTTATCCTTGTAGTATTCCTTTTAATGATAGTTCCTGTATTTGATACTGGTAGAAACTTCATTGATGTAGCATTGACCATATTACCTTGTTTTTATGTAGGCATATTTTTTAGTTTTATATTATTACTCAACAATATGGAAAATGGTAACTTCTTCATATGGCTTATATTTATATCCTCATGGGGATGTGATACTTTAGCTTATTATTTTGGTAGATATCTCGGAAAACACAAATTAAATCCAAGGGTTAGCCCTAAAAAAACCATAGAGGGAGCCATAGGTGGACTTATAGGAAGTATTTTAGGATGTACAATTTATGGATATATCATAACTAAATTTGGAGTAGTAGTCCCACTATATAACTATATGATAATTGGTCTATTAGGTGGAATTTTTGGGCAGTGTGGAGACTTGGTGGCATCTTCAATAAAAAGACATGCGGGTGTTAAGGATTACTCAAATTTGATTCCTGGACATGGTGGTATATTAGATAGGTTCGATAGTATATTGCTAGTATCTGTGGTGGTATATTATTATATTAATATTTTTGTAGCGTAATTATAAGAAATTATTAAGGTATTATTAATTTAAGGGATTTCTCAAAAAAATTACAAGTCTTTAAGTACTGAGCAGGAATAAGATAAGTGATGCTCAACATTTACTTAAGAGTAGCTTGTTTTGGGAAATCCCTTTTAAAATTTTGATTCTTTAAAATTAATTTAGCTATTAGTATTAAAATTATTTTAGCTATTAGTATTAAAATTAATTTAACTATTAGTATTTTGTATTATTACATATTATAGGGTATAATGTTTTTAGATAAAATTAAAGGAGCGTTAACAGTGAAAAACATAAGCATACTTGGAGTTACTGGTTCCATTGGAACACAGGCGTTAGATATAATAAGAAATAAAGAAAATAAAGTAAACCTAATAGGGGTTACAGCTCATAGAAACTTTAAAGGATTAGTGGATATTATAGAAGAGTTTAGTCCAAAATATATAGGTATAACAGATAAGAAATGTTATGAAGCTATAAAGGAGTACTGTGAAAGAGAAAATAAACAAGTAAACCTATTTGGTGGAGAAGAAGCGCTAGAAAAAGTTGCTACTTTAAAAGAAATAGATACAGTTTTGACTTCTGTAGTAGGAATTGCAGGATTGAAACCAACTATTAAGGCTATTGAAGCTAAGAAAAATATAGCATTAGCTAATAAAGAAACCTTAGTAGTTGCTGGAGATATAGTTATGGCAAAGGCAAAGGAAAATGGTGTTAAAATTCTTCCAGTGGATTCAGAGCATGGAGCTATATTTCAATGTATTCAAGGTAATGAAAAAAAAGATATAAATAAGATAATACTTACTGCTTCAGGTGGGCCATTTAGAGGTAAAACTAGAGATGATTTGAAGGGAATTACCCCTAAAGAGGCTCTAAAACATCCTAAATGGAACATGGGAAGAAAGATTTCTATAGATTCGTCAACCTTGGTAAACAAGGGATTAGAAGTTATAGAAGCACACTTTTTATTTGGAGTTAGCTATGATGACATTGAAGTTATAGTTCATCCACAAAGTATTGTACATTCCATGGTAGAGTATAAAGATGGTTCAATTATTGCTCAATTAGGAAGCACAGATATGAGGTTACCTATCCAATATGCCTTAAGCTATCCTGAGAGAAGGACAGCTATAGCAGATAAGTTAGATTTTAAAACTGTTTCAAGTCTAACCTTTGAACAGCCCGATATAAACACTTTTAGATGCTTAGAATTAGCATTTAAAGCAGGAAAACTTGGTGGCAATATGCCGGCAATTTATAATGGAGCTAATGAAATTGCAGTAGAATTATTCCTGGATGAAAGGATTAAGTATCTACAGATTGAAGAAATAATAGAAGATGCCATGAATAAGTTTCCACATGTGAAAAATCCAGATTTACAACAAGTTTTAGACATAGATAAGCAGGTTAGGGAATATGTTTTAAAGAGATATGTATAAGTGAATATAGTGGAAGGGGAGAAGAATATTGCAAAGTATTATAGGTAATATACCGTATTTTTTAATGGCTTTACTTGCATTTAGTGTATTAATTATAGGTCATGAATTTGGACATTTTATAATGGCTAGAGTTAATGGTGTAAAGGTCCTTGAATTTTCCTTAGGGATGGGACCAAAATTATTTTCTATTAAAGGTAAGGAGACAGAGTACCTTATAAAAGCACTTCCAATTGGTGGCTACGTAAGAATGTATGGAGAAGAGGATGATGTAACTGTAGTTGATGATAGAGCCTTTTCTAATAAGACATCCCTTCAAAAGCTAACTATAGTAGCAGCAGGTCCTATAATGAATTTTATAATAGCTATACTATTCTTTAGCTTAGTAGGAGGAATTAAGGGTCATTCTACTAACGTTGTAGATAAAGTAGTAGAAAATTCACCAGCAATGGAAGTTGGAATACAAGTTGGAGATAAGATTACAGAAGTTAATGGTAAGATGGTTACTACCTGGGAAGAATTTCTTACTGAGATTTTTACAGGAGAGGGAAAGCCTGTTAATATGGAAATAGAGAGAGCTGGACAAAAAATAAAATTTGATTTAGTACCATCCTATAATGAAGGAGAAGAAAGATATCAAGTTGGAATATATTCTAAGGTTGTAAATCCTAACTTTATTGAATCTATAAAATATGGACTTAATCAAACGGGAAGCACCATAAGACAGACCTTTGGTTTTTTTGGTCAACTGTTTAAAGGCAATGTTTCTGCTGATGATGTAGGAGGTCCTATAAGCATTATGAAAATTTCAGGAAGAGCTGCTCAGCAAGGAATTCTTACCCTATTAAATATTATGGCTTTATTCAGTGTTCAACTAGCAATATTTAATGTAATTCCCTTCCCTGCCTTAGATGGTGGATGGATATTCCTATTACTATTCCAGATCATAACTGGTAAGGAAGTAAATAAAGAAAAGGTTGCAACAATTAATTACTATGGATTTTTAGCATTGATGTCTCTTATGGTTTTGGTATTGCTAAAAGATATTATAAATCCTATTCAGTTTTAGGAGGAAATTATGAAGAGAAAAGAAACAAGAAAAGTTAAAGTTGGAGATATATACATTGGAGGAGATTCTAGAATTACAGTACAATCCATGACTAATACAGATACAAGAGATGTATCCTCCACAGTAGAGCAAATTTTAAGACTTGAAGAAAGTGGTTGTGATATAGTAAGATGTGCAGTTCCCGATATGGAGGCTGCAGAAGCTATAAAGGAAATCGTAAAACAAATTCACATTCCTTTAGTTGCAGATATACACTTTGATTATAGATTAGCATTAAAGTCTATAGAAAATGGAGTTTCTAAACTTAGAATTAATCCAGGAAATATTGGTGACATAAGTAGAGTTGAGATGGTGGCGAAAGCTGCAAAAGAAAGAAATATACCAATAAGGATTGGGGTTAACTCTGGATCTCTAGAAAAAGAAGTTTTAAATAAATACGGTAGAGTGTGTAGTGAGGCTTTAGCAGAAAGTGCTCTTAATCATGTGAAAATTCTAGAAGCAGTAAATTTTGAAGATATAATCATATCTATAAAATCTTCTGACGTAGTTCAAATGATAGAGGCTTATAATATAGTTTCTAGTAAGGTTAATTATCCGTTGCACATTGGAGTTACAGAGGCAGGTACCACATGGAGAGGCACTGTTAAGTCCAGCGTAGGTGTAGGAGCACTTTTAGCAGAGGGCATAGGAGATACCTTAAGAATTTCCCTTACGGGAGATGTGGTTGAAGAAGTTAAAGTGGGAAGAGAAATATTAAAATCTCTTGGAATGTTAGAGGATGGAATAAAATTTGTATCTTGCCCAACCTGCGGAAGAACTCAAATAGATCTTATTAGCATAGCAGAAGAAGCAGAAAAAAGATTAAGCCACATAAATAAAAATATAAAGGTAGCTATTATGGGATGCGTAGTTAATGGGCCAGGAGAAGCTAGAGAAGCAGATGTAGGAATAGCTGGTGGTAATGGAGAAGGTCTTATCTTTAGAAAAGGTGAGATTGTAAGAAAAGTAAAAGAAGAAGATTTACTGGATGAATTGATTAAGGAGATTGAAAGTTTATAGATAGGAGGAATCTAAATGACATTGTCAGAACTACTAGGATATGATAGTAGATTGCCTATTTATGAAGATATCATCATAAATAAAGTTCAATATCTAAAACAAAGCGAGATGATTAAGGTAGTATTAAAACATAAGAGTCCCTTAGATGATCCTATGAAGGAGAATATATGTAATCTTATTAAGGATAAACTTTGTGATTTAGGTACTAT
Organism: Clostridium sulfidigenes; assembly: GCF_052067195.1. Classification (NCBI taxonomy): domain Bacteria; kingdom Bacillati; phylum Bacillota; class Clostridia; order Eubacteriales; family Clostridiaceae; genus Clostridium; species Clostridium sulfidigenes. Next base: position 233,636 of record NZ_JBQHQR010000001.1, read on the forward strand.
AGATATCTTGTGGTATAGAGATGTAGAACATGTTGCTTTAGAAGATGTGGTGGGGGAGTATTGGATAGATGTCATTAACTCTCTTGCCTCATCTTTTCCTTCTGCTAAGACTAGTTTACTAAAAGCAGTTAAAAAGCTAGAAAATGACAGAATTAATATAGGTATATCCAATGAATTTATATCTAAGATGCTCTGTCATAAGAATATAGATAGGTTAATACAAAGTGAAATTTATAATATGTTCAACATTAAAGTAGAAGTAAAAATATACTATGATGAATCAGCTATTGAAGAAGATTATATTCTAGAAAAGCAAATTGAAGAAAAGAGAATAGTAAGTGATATTATAGCAAATAGTCCTAAGATTTCTAGTAGATCTAGTGATAAAGCTAAAGAAAAGCCTAAAGAAACTAAGGGAGATAAAAAAGCTAGTCCTTGGAAGGAGAATTATAGAAAGAGCAAAGAGCCTTTAGATGACAATGTGGTATATGGTAATAGAAATATAAATGAAGAAACCACAGAAATGTGTGAATTAAATATGGGTTCTGGGAGAGTAGCTGTGGCTGGAGATGTATTTAAGGTGAATATATTTGAAGCTAAAAGTGGAAAAATATATCCTTCTTTATATATTACAGACTACACTAGCTCTATAACTATAAAAATATATCCAAGAAGTAATGAAGAAGTAGAAAAGCTGCTAGAAGAGTTAAAACCAGGAGTATGTTGCAAGGTTTATGGGGAAGTAGAAATTGATAGATTTTCTAAAGATTTAGTGCTTAATGCAAAGTCTATTGTAAAGTTGAAACCTAGTGAAAGAATGGATGGTTGTGAATTCAAGAGGATAGAGCTTCATGCTCATACTACCATGAGCTCCATGGATGCAGTGGTTACACCTTCAAAGCTTATTGCTAAAGCTGCTAAATGGGGACATAAGGCAATTGCTATAACAGATCATGGAGTAGCTCAAGCCTTTCCAGAGGCAATGGATGCAGGGAAGAAGCATAATATAAAAATTATATATGGAATAGAGGGATATTTAGTTAATGATGGAGTAGGTATAGCTACCGGGTGTAGAGGAATAGATTTTAATAGTTCCTTTGTAGTATTTGATATTGAAACTACAGGATTTTCAAGTCACCAAGATCGCATTATAGAAATAGGAGCTGTTAAAATAGAGAATGGACATGTTATTGATAGCTTTAATGAACTTATAAATCCAGAGATGAGGATTCCATATAAAATAACAGAGCTTACAGGTATAAGTAATGATATGGTGAAGGGCTGTAAAACCATAGAAGATGTTCTTCCTAGGTTTTTAGACTTTGTAGGGAGTTCTGTAGTAGTAGCTCACAATGCGGAGTTTGATACGGGATTTATTAAGTCTAAGTGCAGGAATCTTGGGTTGCAATTTAAAAATGGAATTATAGATACATTACCTTTAGCTAGATTTTTATTTCCACAACTTAAAAAGCATAAGCTTAATGTAATATGTGAACACTTAAAGATATCCTTAGAAAACCATCATAGAGCTGTGGATGATGCTAAGGCTACTGGAGATATTCTTTTAAAATCCTTTGATATGTTAAGAGAGAAGGGTTTTAATAATTTAGATGGAGTTAATAAGGAATATTTAAAATCCTTTGATGTAAAAAAAGCTCCTACATACCATGTAATAATTTTAGCCAAAAACCAGAGTGGATTAAAAAATCTATATAAGCTAATCTCCTTTTCTAACTTAGACTATTATCAAAGACGACCAAGGCTTCCTAAGAGTCTAATAGAAGAATATAGAGAGGGACTTATTATTGGTTCTGCCTGTGAGGCTGGAGAGATATTTAAGGGGGTTCTAGCAGGAAGGTCCCTAGAGGACATGGAACATATAGTAGAATTTTATGATTATTTAGAAGTACAGCCCATTGGGAATAATGAATTTTTAATAAAGAAGAACATGGTTAAAGACGAAGAAGGACTTAGGGATCTCAATAGAAGGGTATGCGAACTAGGAGATTTCTATAATAAAAAAGTAGTTGCCACAGGTGATGTACACTTTTTAGAACCACGAGATGAAGTTTTTAGAAGAATTTTAATGGCTGGAAAAGGGTTTGATGATGCTGATAATCAACCTCCACTATATTTCAAAACCACTACAGAAATGTTAAGAGAGTTTTCATATTTAGGTGAAGAAAAGGCCATGGAAATTGTGGTGGAAAACCCTGAGTATATACAAAGCTTAGTTGGAGAGGTTAAACCAATTCCAGATGAAACCTATGCTCCTAAAATAGAGGGTGCAGAGGATGACATTAGAAACATGACTTTAAATAAAGTAAAATCCATATATGGAGATAATCTTCCAGAAGTTATTCAGAAAAGACTTGATAAGGAATTAAACTCTATTATAAATAACGGATATGCGGTGCTTTATCTTATAGCACAAAAATTAGTGGCAAAGTCTATCAGTGATGGATATCTAGTTGGATCTAGGGGATCTGTTGGATCTTCCTTTGTAGCTACCATGTCAGATATAACAGAGGTTAATGGGCTTCCACCCCATTATGTATGTCCTAATTGTAAAAATAGTGAATTCATTTTAGATGGATCCATAGGTTCGGGAGTTGACTTACCAGATAAAAACTGCGAAAAATGTGGAACTCCTTATATAAAAGATGGTCACGATATTCCTTTTGAAACTTTCTTAGGCTTTGAGGGAGATAAGGAACCAGATATAGACTTAAATTTCTCAGGAGATAACCAAGGTGATATTCATAGATATACAGAAGTTCTTTTTGGAAAAGGTCATACCTTTAAAGCAGGAACCATAGGAACTATTGCAGATAAGACTGCCTATGGATATGTTAAAAAGTATTTAGATGAAAGAGATATAAATACTACTAATGCAGAAATAGAAAGATTAACTATTGGATGTACTGGGGTAAAGAGAACTTCAGGGCAACACCCAGGAGGAATTATGGTTGTACCTAGTGACAATGAAATATTTAATTTTTGCCCAATACAACATCCTGCAGATGATCCAAAATCAGATATAATAACAACTCACTTCGATTATCACTCTATTAGTGGTAGACTTTTAAAACTTGATATACTAGGCCATGACGATCCTACTATGCTTAGGATGCTTCAAGATTTAACTGGAATAAGTCCTCAAAGTGTACCTTTATCAGACCCAAAGGTTTTGAGTCTTTTCACAGGGACAGAAGCTCTTGGCATAACTCCCGAAGAACTGGGTTGTGAAGTTGGATGTTATGGTGTTCCAGAGTTTGGAACTAAATTTGTTAGACAGATGCTATTAGATACAAAACCACAAACATTTTCTGACCTAGTTAGAATTTCTGGTCTTTCTCATGGTACTGACGTATGGCTTAATAATGCTCAATATTATATAAAAGAAGGATATACTACCCTTAAAGATTGTATATCTACCAGAGATGATATTATGGTTTATCTTATATATAAAGGACTTCCGCCCAAGACTGCGTTTACCATCATGGAGAAGGTTAGGAAAGGAAAGGGTGTATCAGAAGAGTTTGAAGCCATAATGAGAGAACATAATGTTCCAGATTGGTATATAGAGTCCTGTAAAAAAATTAAATACATGTTTCCTAAAGGTCATGCTGTTGCCTATGTAATGATGGCTATGAGAATAGCTTATTTTAAGGTTCATCACCCAAAGGCTTATTATGCAACTTATTTTACTGTTAGAGCAGATGATTTTGATGGTGATTTAGTTATAAAGGGTGAAGAAGCAATGAAAGATACTATGGATGAATTAAATGCTTTGGGGAACAATATAGGTACGAAAGAAAAAGGTCTTCTTACCACCTTAGAACTTTGTTATGAAATGTACAAAAGAGGTATAAAATTTCTACCCGTAGATGTATATAAATCAGAGGCAGTAAAATTTACAATAGAAGGAGATAATATAAGAATTCCTTTAAGTGGACTTACTGGAGTAGGGGAAAATGCAGCAAAGGCTATAGCAGAAGCTAGAAATCATGGAGAATTTATATCTAAAGAAGATCTTCGTATAAGAAGTAAAGCTACAAAGACGGTAGTAGAAGCTTTGGCAAATCACGGAGCCATAGGGGATTTACCAGAAACAAATCAATTAAGTCTTTTTTAACAACTGTTTATTTAAATAATTTAAGTTAGGTGCCATTTCATTAACAGAGTTCTTAGCTTCTTTGAAGCTTAGAAATCGTTATCCAGGGACGTAGTAGCTCTTTACTCCAATTTTAAATAAAATGGGAGTATTAGAGATGGTAGTCATCGGCATAAATACCTCAAAGGAGCTAAAACCATTGCATATTGAAAATAGCTATGATATAATTGTACTTAATGAGCTAGTTATTATGATAATCTTTGAGGGAGAGTAGGATTTATGCCTACTCTCTATTTATTAAAACGCAACCCCAAGTTGCGTTTTAATTATAAAGTGAACCTTAGTTTGAACTAAGGTTTTACATCTCACTAAAGCTAGTTGAACTCATACCTTAAAGGGTACTGTGGTAATGTAAATATTATCCCATGACTATTTGACCAAATACTTTCAACTTCATAAAAAGATGGAAGTTGTGTAGCAATAAAAAATATTAAGTTTATTACTAAAGATTTAAAGTAAATATAATAAAAAGGAGGAAATGTATTATGAACAGTAGCGGTGTTGTGGAAAAACTCCATAGTAAAATTACTAATATAGTAGAAAAACTCGGATTTGAACTTTATCACTTAGAATATGTACGTGAAGGCGGACAAAATATTTTAAGAGTTTTTATAGATAATGAAAAAGGCGTTGCTTTGGATAACTGTGTAGAAGTAAGTAAGGCTGTTGGAGAAATGCTAGATAAAGAAGATCCTATAACAGAAGAATATAATTTAGAAGTATCATCTCCAGGTATATTTAGAACCTTATATACAAAAGAACATTTTAATAAGTATATAAATCATGATGTAGCTGTAAAACTTTCAGCATTATTTGAAGGAAAGAAAAAATATGAAGGGATATTGAAGGGGATTGATAGCGAAAACTTAATGTTAGAAATCAATGACAATGAAGTTGCAATACCAATGTCAAAGGTTTCTTTAGTTGCGTTAAACCCAACTTTATAAGGAGGATATAAATATAATGAGCACCGGATTTAAGGAAGAATTTATAGATGCTGTAAAACAACTAGTTGTTGAAAAAGGAATTAGTGAGGAAATGCTTTTTACTACTATAGAGGATGCTTTAGTAGCAGCATATAAGAAAAATTTTGCAAAGTCTCATGCCAAGGAACAAAACGTAAGAGTATGGGTTAATAGAGATACAGGAGAAACTCATGTATACTCATTAAAAGAAGTTGTAGAAGAAGTATATGATGATGTAATAGAAATATCCTTAGAGGATGCTAGAGAAATCAGTGCCAAATATAACTTAGAAGATATTGCGGAAATTGAAGTTACTCCAAGAGATTTTGGAAGAGTTGCCGCTCAAGCTGCGAAGCAAGTTGTTATTCAAAGAATTAAGGAAGCTGAAAGAACTCTTATATATAATGAATTTATAACTAAGGAATTTGACATAATAACAGGTATAGTTCTAAGAAAAGATAGAGGAAATGTATTTATAGATCTAGGTAAACTAGAAGCTGTATTAGGCCCAAATGAGCAAATGCCAGGAGAATCTTATATATTTAATGAGAAATTAAAGCTATATATAGTAGAAGTAAAGAAAAGTTCTAAGGGACCACAAATTGTAGTTTCAAGAACACACCCAGGCCTTGTAAAAAGATTATTTGAGTTAGAAGTTCCGGAAATATACAGTGGAATTGTAGAAATAAAAAGTATAGCTAGAGAAGCAGGTTCAAGAACTAAAATAGCTGTATGGTCTAATGATGAAGAAGTAGATCCTATGGGAGCTTGTGTTGGACCTAAAGGAATTAGAGTTCAAAACATAGTAAATGAACTTAGAAATGAAAAGATTGATATAATAAAGTGGAGTAAGTTACCAGAAGAGTATATTGCTCATGCGCTAAGTCCAGCTAAAGTTCTATCAGTTGATGTAGATGAGGATGGAAAGAGTGCTAAGGTTGTAGTAGATGATAATCAATTATCATTAGCCATAGGTAAGGAAGGTCAAAATGTTAGATTAGCAGCAAGACTTACTGGATGGAAAATAGATATTAAGAGTAAGAGTCAAGCTGAAAGCTTACAAAACGAAGAAAGTAACCTTTAAAGGTAGGTGATATTTTATGAAGGTAAAAAAGATACCTCAAAGAATGTGCACAGGATGCATGGAAATGAAACCTAAGAAGGAACTTATAAGAGTTGTTAAAAATAAGGAAAATGAGATATCTATAGATTTACATGGTAAAAAACCTGGTCGTGGAGCCTATATCTGCAGAAATATTCAATGTTTAGAAAAAGCCGTAAAGACTAAAAGACTAGAAAGAAATCTAGAAACTAAGATAAATGATGAAATATATGATAAACTAAAGGAAGAGATAGTTAATGCAGAATAAATTTTTAAGTTTTCTAGGGATTGCAAAAAAATCTAGAAACTTAGTAGAAGGATATAATGGATGTGAAGAAGAGATAAAAAGAAATAAAATCCATCTATGTATTTTATCCTTAGAGTGTTCAGAAAACACTAAGAAAAAATTTGAAAAATACTGTGATGACAGAAGAGTGCCTGTAATAGGAAATATACCTAAAAATGAATTGGGTATGGCCATAGGTAGAGAAGAAATCAATGTGTTAGCAGTAAGAGATGAAAAAATTTGTGAAAATTTAATAAAGTTATGGAAAGAGAATTACGGAATGTAAATTCGGGGGTGAAAGTTTTGTCGAAAATAAGAATATATGAGTTAGCTAAAGAATTAGAAGTTACAAACAAGGAACTTATAAGTGTATTAATGGAAGAGTTCGGTGTAGAAGCTAAGAATCACATGAGTGTCATCGATGAAGAGGATGCTGATCTTATAAAAGAGCTATATGAAGAACAGAAAAAAGAAGCAGCTGAAAAGAAAGAAATCATTGAAGAATATGAATCAAAAATCAATGAAGATATAAGTAAGCAGCAAAGAAAAAATAGCAAAATGAGAAAAGGCGGAAATAAGAGAAACGAAGAAAAAGTTGATGAAACTCCAGATGAAGTAATCGAAATGGAACAAACTATCGTTGTAAAAGACTTAGCTGATAAGCTAAAAAAACCAGTGGTAGAAGTTATAAGAGCTTTAATATTCCAAGGAGTTATGGCAAGTGTAAACCAAGAGATTGACTTTAACACAGCTGAAAAGCTTGTAGATAGCTTTGGATCTATTGCAGTATTAAAAGAGCAAAATGTTGGTGACATTGCTAAAGAACAAGAGGATGAGATTGATGAGATAGAAGACGAAGCATCAGAAGCAAAAGAAACTAAAAGACCACCAATAGTTACAGTAATGGGTCACGTTGACCACGGTAAGACATCATTACTAGATGCAATAAAGAAATCTAAAGTTACAGCAACAGAAGCTGGTGGAATTACTCAACACATAGGTGCTTATACTGTAGATGTAAATGGTGAGAGAATTACCTTCCTTGATACTCCAGGTCACGAAGCTTTTACTTCTATGAGAGCTAGAGGAGCTCAAGTTACAGATATAGTTATATTAGTAGTAGCAGCAGATGATGGAATTATGCCACAAACTGTTGAAGCTATAAATCACTGTAAAGCTGCAGAAGTACCTATGATTATAGCTATAAATAAAATGGATAAAGAAAGTGCAAATCCAGATAGGGTTAAGCAAGAGTTAACAGAATATGGATTAGTATCTGAAGATTGGGGTGGAGATACTATATGTGTACCAGTATCTGCTCACACTAAGGAAGGCTTAGATAATCTTCTTGAAATGATTACAATAAATGCTGAAATGTTAGAATTAAAAGCTGATGCTAACAGAAGAGCTAAAGGAACAGTTATAGAAGCTAAATTAGATAAAGGTAGAGGACCTGTAGCTAGTATACTAGTTCAAAATGGAACTTTAAAATCAGGAGATTCTATAATAGTTGGAACTACTTATGGTAGAATCAGAGCAATGATTGATGATAAAGGTAAAACTACAAAAGCAGCTGGCCCTTCTATGCCAGTAGAAATATTAGGACTTTCAGAAGTTCCAGCAGCAGGAGATAGATTTACTGTTGTTAGAGATGAAAAGACAGCTAGAATAATGGCAGAGTCAAGAAAAGAAAAGATTAGACAAGATCATTTCCAAACCTCTAATAGAGTGTCTATGGAAAATCTATATAACCAAATCCAAGAAGGTAAGGTTAAAGAATTAAGCGTAATAGTTAAGGCTGACGTTCAAGGTTCAGCAGAAGCTGTTAAGCAATCCATAGAAAAGCTTTCTACAGATAACGTAAAAGTTAGAGTTATCCACGGAGCAGTTGGAGCTATAACTGAAACAGACGTATCTCTAGCTTATGCTTCCAATGCTATTATTATTGGTTTCAACGTAAGACCAGACAATAATGCTATTACAGTTGCAGAAAGAGATAACGTAGAAATTAAAACTTATAGAATTATCTATGATGCATTGGATGATATTAAATCAGCAATGATTGGTATGCTTGAACCTGAATACAAAGAAGTTATTACTGGACGTTGTGAAGCAAGACAGGTATATAAAATTTCTAATGTTGGAACTATAGCAGGATGTTATGTTCTTAATGGAAAGATAACAAGAAACTGTAAAGTTAGAGTACTAAGAGATGGTATAGTAATTACAGAATCCACTCTTGCATCTTTAAAGAGATTTAAAGATGACGTTAAAGAGGCAGCAGCTGGATACGAATGTGGACTTAGCATTGAGAAATTCAATGATATAAAAGAAGGAGACATTATAGAAGGCTATATCATGGAAGAAATTAAACCAAAACAATTGTAATAGGAAGGAGTGATCTCCATGGCTAACTATAGAGGCGGCAGAATCAATGAAGAGATAAAAAAAGATGTTAGCAACACTATTCAAAACAAAATAAAGGATCCTAGACTTACAGCAATGGTAAGTGTAACAGATGTAGAAGTAACAAGAGACTTAAGCTATGCTAAAGTATTTGTTAGTATATTTGGTACAGAGGATCAAAAGACAGATGCTCTTAAAATTCTTAAAAGCTCAACAGGTTTTATAAGAAAAGAGATAGGAAAAAATGTTAAGTTAAGACATGTTCCAGAAGTTATCATAGAGTTAGATACAACTTTAGATAAAGCTAATCATTTAGAGTCTTTATTTAGAAAGATAAAGGAGAATGATTCTAATGATAACTAGGAATATAGTAGATATCATAGAGAAAAGTAATTCCATAGGAATTACTTTTCATCAATCACCAGATGGTGATTCTCTAGGAAGTGCCACAGCCCTACTTCAAGGGCTGAGGGCACTTAATAAAGAAGCATATATACTTTCTAAGGAGAAAGTTCCAGATACTTTTGAGTATTTGCCTTGTAGTGAGGAAATCACAGGTTTACTTCAACAGGTAAAGGATGGTACAGATTTAATAATTGTACTAGATTGTGGAGATTTCAAGAGAATAAATGCTAATTTAGATGCGGAGAATAGGCAATATAAGCTTGTAAATATAGATCACCATCTAAGTAATGAAAAGTATGGTGATTTTAATTATGTGGATATAAATTCTTCAGCAGTTGGAGAAATAATTTATGACCTATTAAATCAGTTAAAAGTAGATATTACAAAGAATATAGGTAAATCAATTTATACTTCTATTTTAACAGATACAAGTTCCTTTAAGCATTCTAATACTACAAGCAGAACTCATGAGATAGCTGGTGAAATTATTAAAACTGGAGTTAACTTTAATAAAATTCAAAGACAAGTCTTTGAAAATAAAGAATTTAATAAAGTTAAGTTCTTTGGAAAAGTCATCGATACTTTGACATTACATCTAAATAATAAAGTTGTATTTATGGAGATTAATGATGCTATGCTTAATGAAGTAGGCTTAGAATCCATGGATTCTTCCGAGGTTATTCACTTTGGAACTATGATAAGTGGAGTAGAGGTAGTAGCTTTATTTAAAGAAAGTAAGGGTGGAATAAAAGTAAGCTTAAGGTCTAAAGAAATAGTTGACGTTAGTAAAGTAGCGGAAAATTTTAATGGTGGAGGTCATAAAAGAGCTTCTGGTCTTTTTTGTGAAGGTTCCATCAGTGAAGTAAAGGATAAAATATACAAAATATTAGAAGAAGAGTTGATATCTTATGATAGAAAATAATAAACCCTTTGGAGTTTTAAATATAAATAAACCTCTTGGCATTAGTTCCTTTGACGTAGTGAGAAAAATAAAAAAGCTAGCTAAAGAGAAGAAAGTTGGACATGGGGGTACCTTAGATCCAGAAGCTTGTGGTGTGCTTCCAGTATGTATAGGAAGAGCAACAAAGGCCATAGACTTTATCATGGAAGGTGAGAAAGAATATATAGCAAAGGTTAAATTGGGAGTTGTCACAGATACTTACGATAGAGAAGGAAAAGTACTTCGTGAGAGTAAGGTAGATTCTACAGAAGAAGAAATTACTAAGGCTATAAATAAATTTGTAGGAACTATTGCCCAGGTTCCACCTATGTATTCTGCTCTTAAACAAAATGGGAAAAAACTTTATGAGTTAGCTAGAGAAGGAAAAGAAGTCTATAGAGAGCCAAGGACAGTTACTATCCATAGTATTGATATATTATCCATAGATAGCCCTATAATCCACATAAAAGTTAGATGTTCTAAAGGAACTTACATAAGAAGTTTATGCTATGATATAGGAGAAGAACTTGGTTGTGGAGCTATGATGTGGGAGCTAGAGAGAACAGCTACTGGTCCTTTTACTATAGATAGGAGTGTGGAACTAAAAGATTTAACAGAGGATAATATAAATAATTATATTATTTCCTTAGATGAAGTATTTAGTAAGTTTCCTAAACTTGTAGTTAATGAAAAGTTTGAAAGATTAATATTAAATGGTGTAACCATAAATGATAGAACTCTTTTAAATAGAATTGAAAAGTTTTGCAAATATGCAGTATATAACAATTCAAATAAGCTTATAGGAATTGGAGCAGAAAGCGATTCAGGATTTAAATTAATAAAACTTTTTCTTTAGGGGATATATTTATGAAAATTATACAAGATAATTTTAATGAAGTCATTGAAACTCCTAGTATAATTGTTCTGGGAAGTTTTGATGGTATACATAGTGGTCATAGAGAATTAATTAATAGTGCTAAGGAATTAGCAGAGAAGATTAAATTAACTAAAAAGATAGAAGATGTAGAGGTCATGGTATGTACCTTTAAAAATCATCCTTTGTCTGTTGTTAATAAAGAGATTTGTCCAAAATTAATAATGAGCAATGAAGAGAAAGCTATTTTATTTGAAAAACTTCAAGTGAATATATTGAATTTTATGGAGTTTAATAAGGAGTTCATGTCAATTTCACCAGAACAATTTATTAATAGTTTAAAGAAGCATTATAATGCTAAAGGTATAGTAGTTGGCTTTAATTATCGTTTTGGATATAAAAATTTAGGTGATGTAGAGATTCTTAAAAAATATAGTGAAATATTAGACTATGAACTTTTTGTAGTAGAGCCCATAACTTCAGATGGAGAAGTGGTAAGTAGCTCTGCCATTAGACATAATCTTCAAGAAGGAAATATAGAAAGAGCTAATAAGTTTCTTGGTAGACCATTTATGTTAAGTGGAAATATAATTAAGGGTAAGCAGATAGGTAGAACTATGGGATTCCCTACTGTAAACTTAAATTATGATAAAAAATTCGTAGTACCTAAGGGTGGAGTTTATGGAACTATTGTAGAGTATAAAAACTGCTTTTATAAAGCCATAACTAATATTGGATACAATCCTACCCTAGAAGGTAGTAAATTAAGTATTGAAACTAATATTTTAAATTTTGATAAAAATATATATGGAGAAGAAATTAAACTATATTTTATAGAGAAAATAAGAGAAGAAAAAAGATTCGGATCCATTGATGAACTGAAGAATCAACTATCCAAGGATAAAAATTATGTAAATGGCAAGAATTATTCTATATATATAGATAAAATTCCTAAATAACTAATTTTTACAAATTTTTAATTAGTTTTTCTATTTACAAAATAAATTTAGTTTGATATAATTTCATATGAACCTTATGCTATGTATTCTGAATGCCAACGGGGTACATGGCATATGGCGATTTAACTATTGGAGGTGCATACAATATGGAAAAGGCAAGAAAACAAGAAATAATGCAACAATTTGCAAGAACAGAAGGAGATACAGGTTCTCCAGAAGTACAAATAGCATTATTAACAGAAAGAATTAAAGAATTAACTGAGCATTTAAAAGTTCACAAAAAAGACCACCACTCAAGAAGAGGTCTTTTAATGATGGTTGGACAAAGAAAAGGACTTTTAAGCTACTTAAAGAAGCAAGATATCGAAAGATACCGTGCTATAATTGCTAAATTAGGAATTAGAAAATAATTAAGAGCGGCAAAGCCGCTCTATTATTTTAATTAAATAGCAAAAAAAAGATAATAATAAGTATATATCTATATATATATTTTTTTAATAACCGAAAGGAGGAGATTAAATGACAAATACGTTAAGTACTTCTGTAGCAGGAAGAGAAATGAAGATAGAAATTGGTAAAATTGGAAAGTTATCTGATTGTGCTATGTTTATTAGTTATGGAGAGACTGTAATCCTTGTAAATGTAAATGCGTCTGAAGAACCAAGACAAGGAATAGATTTTTTCCCACTAAGTGTAGAATATGAAGAAAGACTATATGCAGTAGGTAAAATTCCAGGGGGATTTTTAAAGAGAGAGGGAAGACCATCAGAAAAAGCTATACTAAATTGTAGAGCTATAGATAGACCTATAAGACCTCTATTCCCAAAAGGATATAGAAATGATGTTCAAGTGGTTTGTACGGTATTATCTGTAGACCAAGATAATTCTCCAGAAATATTAGCTATGAATGCAGCTTCAATAGCATTACTTTTATCAAGTATACCATTTACTGATGCAGTAGCTACAGTATCAATTGGATTAATCGATGGAAAGTTTGTAGTTAACCCTACATCTAAAGAAAGAGAATTAAGCTCAATGCAATTAACTGTATGTGCTACTAAAGACAGAGTTATGATGATAGAAGCTGGTGGAGATGAAATCCCAGAAGAAACTATGATTGAAGCTATAGACTTTGGATTTAATCAGTGTCAATCTATTATAGCGTTCCAGGAAGAGGCTAGAGCTAAATTTGGAAAGGTTAAACCTGAGCCAGTACTATACAAAGTAAATGAAGAAATCCAAGGTGAAGTAAGAAACTTTGCTTTTGATATGTTAAAAGAAGCTATGTATATCACTGATAAAGATGAAAGAAATCTTAAAGTAAGTGAAATTAAAGCTAAAATAAATGAAGAATTTTCTGAGAAGTATCCAGAGGGCGGAAGTGACATAGGAGAAGTTGTTTACAATATTCAAAAGGAAATTGTAAGAAACATGTTACTTAGAGATAAGAGAAGACCAGATGGAAGAGAATTTAATCAAATTAGATCTATATCTTGTGAAACTGGACTCCTTCCAAGAACTCATGGTACAGGATTATTTACAAGAGGATTAACTCAAGTAATGACTGTAGCTACATTGGGAGCTTTAGGTGATGTTCAAATCATAGATGGTATTGGAGAAGAAGACTTCAAGAGATATATGCATCACTACAATTTCCCAGCATACAGTGTTGGAGAAGTAAGACCACTTAGAGGACCAGGAAGAAGAGAAATAGGACACGGTGCTTTAGCTGAAAGAGCCTTAGAACCACTAATTCCTTCTATAGAGGAATTCCCATATGCTATAAGACTTGTTTCAGAAGTTTTAAGCTCTAACGGATCTACATCTCAAGCCAGTGTATGTGGAAGTACATTAGCATTACTTGATGCTGGAGTTCCAATAAAGAGACCAGCAGCAGGAATTGCCATGGGACTTATAACTAGTGAAGATTTAAGTGAAGAGGCTGTAATTACAGATATTCAAGGAATTGAAGACTTCTTTGGAGACATGGACTTTAAAGTTGCTGGTACAGAAAAAGGAATAACTTCAATTCAAGTTGATACAAAAATAAAAGGATTATCTAAGTATTGTATAAGAACAGCTATAGAAGATGCTAGAACAGCTAGATTATATATCTTAGATAAGATAAATGAATGTATAGCTGAGCCAAGAGCAGAGCTATCTCAATATGCTCCAAGAATGTACACTATAAATATAAAACCAGACAAAATTAGAGATATAATAGGACCTGGTGGAAAAACTATTAAGAAAATAATAGCAGATACAGGTGTTAAAATTGATACTAATGATGATGGTAAGATAGTTATAATGTCTACTGATAGTGAAAGTGCTAATGAAGCATTAAGAATTATAAAGGAAATCACTAAAGAAGTAGAAGTTGGAGAAATATACTTAGGTAAAGTTACTAAGATTATGGCTTTTGGTGCTTTTGTAGAGGTACTTCCAGGTAAAGAAGGTTTAGTACACATATCTAAATTAGCTAACGAAAGAGTAAATAAAGTGGAAGATGTAGTAGCTATAGGTGATGAAATACTTGTAAAAGTAACAGAAATCGATTCTCAAGGAAGAGTAAATCTTTCAAGAAAAGATGCATTAAAAGATAGTGAAGAGTCTAAAACAGAAGAGTAAATAGAAGTTAAAATAAAAAGGTAAAATACCTTTTTATTTTTTTTATTATAAAACATAAGAACATACTAGTGTATAATTTCATAAATTATATTATAATTGTATTAAGTTTCGTTAATTTACTCATAAATATATAATAGAAAACATATTAATCATAGTAATTTATATAATTATGTATGAGGTGATATGTGATGGAAGAAAAATATAGATATTTAAGTGAAATGGAACGATATGAAATAATAAACATTAATGATGGAGATAAGTATAGTGTCCTGGGCAATAATGATATAGTTATAAATGAAAATGGTGAGCTAAAGCTACTATTACTTGGAGATGGAAAGTCTAGTAAGATGTTTTTTAGAAATAATGAGATGCTGGAAGTTTCATGGGATTATGTAAAGAAGATAGGCTCTAAAACTATAATCATCGATGTTGATGGGGAAACACTAAGAAAATCCCATATATAATATGGAGGTAAGTATGGATATAGTTGTTCAGAAATTTGGTGGTACATCAGTATCTAGTGAAAATAATAGAATATTAGTTACAAAAAAGATAAAAAAAGCTATAAAGGATGGATATAAACCTGTAGTAGTAGTATCAGCTATGGGGAGAAAAGGATCTCCTTATGCAACAGATACATTATTATCTTTAGTTAGTGAAGAATTTAAGATAAATAATCCAAGGGCCTTAGACTTACTTTTGTCCTGTGGTGAAACTTTAAGTACAGTGGTAATGTGTAATGATTTATTAAGAGAAGGTGTAGAGGCAGTTCCACTTATGGGTGGAGAAGCTGGTATAAGGACTGATAATAATTTTAATAATGCATCTATTTTAGATGTTAATCCGAAAAATGTACTAAAGGTATTAGAGCAGGGAAAAGTACCTGTAGTAGCAGGTTTTCAAGGTATAAGTGAAGAGGGTAGCATCACTACCATAGGAAGAGGTGGAAGTGACGTTACAGGGGCAATTTTAGGAGCAGCACTAAAGGCAAAGGAAGTTCAAATATATACAGATGTTGATGGTATAATGACAGCAGATCCAAGAATAGTTTCTAAGGCTTCATTAATTGAGAGTATAAGCTATGATGAAGTATTCCAATTTGCTGATCAAGGAGCTAAAGTAATACATCCTAGAGCTGTTGAAATATCTAGAAAATATAATATTCCATTAGTAATTAAAAATACTCTTAGTGATTGTGAAGGGACTACTATTTCTTCTTATGGGGAGGACATTGAAAGAATTATCACTGGAATTACTCATATGAGTAATAGAGTTCAAATAAGAATTAATGGAGGCTCAAAGGAGCACTGCAATAATATATTTCATATTTTAGCTGAAAATGAAATAAGTATTGATTTGATAAGTGTATTTATAAATGATAAAATATTTACTATAAGTGAAGTAGATTTAGATAAGTTTAAAAATATAGCAGCTAATTATGAAATTGATTATCAGTATACAGAAAATTGTAGCAAAATATCTATAATAGGTTCAAAGATGAGAGGAATACCTGGAGTTATGTCTAGAATTCTAAAGGCTTTAGAAGAAGGCAATATAGATATTCTTCAAACTGCTGATTCACATACAACTATTTGGTGTCTTGTAGAAAGTAATAAAGTTAAAGATGCTATAAATTTACTTCATAATGAATTTAAATTAGGATAGTATATAAACACCTCTTAATGCACAGAATAAGAAACATTAGGAGGTGTTTTTCCATGATTAATGAAGCGGAAAATAAAAAACATAAGGAAGATAAAGATACTAAACACAAAAAAAATAATAAAAGTAAAGTTATAATAAATGAAGAAAATGATGATGAGCAAAATGAAGATGATAACTCTAAAGGGGTAAGTAAGGAAGTTGCAAACTTAAAAGAAGTAGGGGTCATGTCTGTAGCAAAGGCTGATGACAGGATTCAAGTTATACCTATAATAGGTCAGGTTGAAGGTCATAATATTTCTGGTAATCAAACTAAGTCTACTAAATATGAGTTAATTATTCCCCAGTTAATAGCTATTGAGAGAGATAGTAATGTAAAAGGTATACTCATAGTATTGAATACTGCAGGAGGGGATGTAGAAGCAGGCTTAGCCATTGCAGAAATGATAACTAGTCTTAGTAAGCCTACAGTATCCATAGTCATAGGTGGAGGACACTCTATAGGAGTTCCATTAGCTACAGCATCAGATTATTCCTTTATAACTCCTTCAGCTACAATGATAGTGCACCCTGTAAGAATGAATGGATTTGTTATAGGTGTGCCTCAAACCTTTGAATATTTTAGAAAGATGCAGGAGCGAATAGTTGAGTTTGTAGTTAGAACTTCAAAAATTGATTCAGACGATTTTAGAAGGCTTATGAGTCAAACAGATGAATTACTAAATGATATAGGAACTATATTGATAGGGGATCAAGCCGTAGAATGTGGTCTTATTGATGAAGTAGGTGGAATTAGAGAAGCCTTAGATAAATTAGAAGAGTTAATAAGTGAAGGTGAAAAAAATCAACTAGAAATAAGTTCAGAAGAAAATATTAGTGAAGAAATAGATAAAATTTAACAATTCATCATTGAGTTGTCAGCAAAATCATGTTGGCAACTTTTTATTTGTAAAAAAATTTGAAATATAGGTGGATTTCAATGTACAATATATTGAGATGGATAAATGGAAATTATTTTCATGAATCTTAGGAAGAGTTTTGGAGGAGATACTATGACTAAAGGAAAAGAACCTTTAAAAAGGAAAAATGGTAGTAAAAAGAATACTGTTAAAAATAATAGTTCAAAAGCTAATAAAGCAAAAAAGGATAAACTTTTTGATTTTAATGGAATTATACTGATAACCATAGGAGTTTTAATATTTTTAGCTTTACTATCAGTTTTGTTTTCAGACCCAACATCTTTGGCAGGTTCTATGGGAGTATTTATTAATAGAATTTTTATAGGACTTCTTGGAATTGGTGCCTATGCTTTACCCTTTGTGCTTATATACATGGGAGTAAGTTACATAAAAATAGATAAATATTTAAAGGTAACAAAAAAATCCCTTGGAGTTTTAATGTTTATAGTTACTACCATGATTTTTGTTGAGCTTATAGTATTACCTGCTTACTACGTAAAAGGAAACATGGCAAGTGCTATTATAAATCAATTTAAATCTAAGTCTGTACTTCATGGAGGTATTATATCTTTAGTAATTACTGTTCCTATAAGTTCACTTTTAGGAAAGGTAGGTAGCTATATAGTTTTATTTGCTTTATATATAATATCTTTAGTGTTAATTAATAATATTACTATAAAAGAGTTATTTACATTTGAAAAAGTAGAAAGTAAAAAAAAGTCAAGGGATTTGAAGCAAACAAATATTGCAATTGATGAAGCTATGGAATATGTATCAGCAGATGGGAATACTAGAGGCAATGGAAGCAGTGAAGAGTCGAAGATTAAAATTATAGATTTTATGAAGATGGATGAACAAGAGAATAGATTTGAAGGAAAAACAGAAACAAGTATAGAACAACCTAATAAGTCAAAGGAAAATAGAAATAGTATAGAGGATATAGATATTGACATTTCCTTTGGTGATGGAAACAAAATATATGCTTATGAACATCCTGCACCAGAACTCCTTCATAAAAATTTAAGTAGTATAGGTAAAAATAGTGATAAAAAAGACCTCCTTAATAGTGCTAATAAACTTCAAGAAACCTTAGAAAGTTTTGGAGTTGAAGCTAAGGTAATACAGGTTACAAAAGGTCCATCTGTAACTAGGTTTGAATTACAACCTCATGTAGGAGTTAAGGTTAGCAAGATAGTTAATCTATCAGATGATATAGCTCTAAACTTAGCAGCCTCAGGAGTTAGGATAGAGGCTCCAATCCCAGGAAAGGCAGCAGTAGGTATAGAAGTACCTAATAAAGATTTATCGGCAGTATTTTTAAGAGAGGTAATAGAAAGTGAAGAGTTTACACTTGCTAAGAAAAATTTAGCCTTTGCCCTTGGAAAGGATATTGCAGGTAATTGTGTAGTGGGAGATTTATCTAAGATGCCTCACCTTTTGATTGCAGGAGCTACAGGGTCAGGAAAAAGTGTATGTATTAATACTCTTTTAATAAGTTTATTATATAAATATACACCTCAAGAGGTTAAATTGCTGTTAATAGACCCTAAAGTGGTAGAACTTAATATATACAATGGAATACCACACCTATTAATTCCAGTAGTTACAGAACCTAAAAAAGCTGCAGGAGCATTAAATTGGGCAGTTAATGAAATGACTAGAAGATATAAACTCTTTGCAGATAATAACGTAAGAAATATTGAAGGATATAACGACTTTGTAGAAAAGGGGATAATAGAAGAAAAACTTCCATGGATTGTAATCATAATCGATGAGTTAGCAGACTTAATGATGGTATGTCCAAATGATGTTGAGGAATATATAGGTAGACTTGCTCAAATGGCTAGGGCCGCAGGAATGCATTTAGTAATAGCAACACAAAGACCATCTGTAGATGTAATTACAGGGGTAATTAAAGCTAATATACCATCTAGGATATCCTTCGCTGTTTCAAGTCAAATAGACTCAAGAACTATACTAGACTCTTCAGGAGCAGAGAAGCTTTTAGGTAAAGGGGATATGCTATATTATCCTGTAGGTGAATCGAAGCCACTTAGAATTCAAGGAGCCTTTGTGTCTGAGGAAGAAGTAGAGACTGTAGTAGAATTTATTCGTAATGGATTAAAGGAATTAGAGTATAAAAAAGAAATCATGGATGAAATAGAAAATAGTGTTTCCAAATCTAAAGGTGGAGAAGATTGTGATGAGTTAATAGATGAAGCTATTAAAATTGTATTAGAAGAAGGGCAAGCTTCAACATCCTTGTTGCAGAGAAGGCTAAAAATAGGGTATAATAGAGCGGCTAGAATTATAGATGAAATGGAAGCTGAAGGGATTATCTCTGGTCGTAATGGAAGCAAGCCAAGACAGGTTTTTGGAAGAGATGATACCATGAGACAATAACTTCTTAATGAAACTTTCATTACAACACAAAAGAAGAGGTTTTAAATAATATAGAGATCACTTAGGAGGATAAAGGTGGAAAAATTAAAATTTGGAGTAATAAATTTAGGTTGTGACAAGAATAGAATAGATGCAGAAATTATAATAAGTAGTTTGAAGAGTAGATATGAAGCGGTGACAGATGAAAGGCAGGCAGACATATTGCTAGTTAACACCTGTGGATTTATAGAAACTTCAAAGCAAGAATCTATTGATACCATATTAGAAATGGCAAAATATAAGAAAGATAAATGCAAGGTGCTCATAGCTACTGGGTGCTTAACTCAGAGATATGGTAGTGAGCTTTTAGAACTTATGCCGGAACTAGATATAATTTTAGGTGTAAATGATTATGATAAATTGCATGAATGTATTGAAAAATCTATGAAAACTGGAGAAAAGAGCTGTATTACAACTTATAGTGATACCAATATAAACATTGGTAAGAGACAGGTTACAACAGGAGGAAGTACTGCTTATATAAGAATATCTGAAGGGTGTAACAATATTTGTGCCTACTGTGCAATTCCGAAAATAAGAGGAAGATACAGAAGTAGGGATATGGAAGATATCCTTAAAGAAGCTAAAGAGTTAGCTTTAAATGGATATAAGGAGTTAATTATAGTAGCGCAAGATACTACTAATTATGGGGTAGATATATATGGAGAAAAAACTTTACATATTCTTTTAAAAGAGCTAGGTAAAATTAAAAGTATAAAATGGATAAGACTTCTTTATTGTTATGCAGAAGAGCTAACTGATGAAGTTATAAATGAAATAGCTATCAATGATAAGGTGTGTAAGTATATAGATATTCCTATACAACATATCAGCGATGATGTTTTAAAGTCTATGAGAAGAAAAGGAAGAAAGAAAATAATCACTGAAAATATTAAAAAGCTTAGAGATGCAGTTCCTAATATAACTATAAGAACTACTCTTATAGTAGGATTTCCAGGAGAAACAGAAGAGAACTTCTTAGAATTATTAAATTTTGTCAAAGAAACTAAATTTGATAAGCTAGGAGTATTTACTTACTCTCAAGAGGAAGGTACTGTGGCTGCAGAAATGGAAGGTCAAATAGAAGAAAATATTAAAGAAGAAAGACTTCACTCTATAATGATGGCTCAGCAAAGTATATCAACAGAAATAAATGAAAATAAAATAGGTAGAACCTATGATGTATTGATTGAAAGTAAAGAAAAAGGAACATATTGTGGAAGAAGTTATGAAATGGCTCCAGAAATTGACGGAGAAGTTTATGTAAAATCTAATAAATTAAGTATAGGTGATTTTGTTAAGGTAAGAATAAAAGATGCACTAGAGTATGATTTAATAGGAGAAATCCTTAAATAATTTTTAGATTTATATATTTATAATAAAAAAATATTAATTAATAATATAGATAAGGATATAAAGTAAAATTAGTATTAATAAACTAAATAATTTTTAGATTTTATTGTATAATGTTTGTATATGATAAAATAATTTATAATTACTATTATAAAAAATTTGTTTCTGCTATTTACAATAAGAAGTAAATTTTAATTAGGTAAACAGATTATAAGATTGTTAAATTTCAGGAGTAGGAGATGTTAATGATGAATCTTGCAAATAAGCTTACAGTGCTAAGAATAATGTTAGTTCCGATATTCTTAATATGTGCAATGATTGATACCACCACAACTAATATTATTGCTTTATCAATATTTATTATAGCTTCAGCAACAGATAAATTAGATGGATATATAGCTAGAAGCAGAAATCAGATAACTAACTTTGGAAAATTCATGGATCCTCTAGCAGACAAGCTTTTAGTTACCTGTGCTCTAATACTTTTAGTTGAAAAAGGAATTGTTGCAGCTTGGGTAGTAGTTGTAATAATTGCTAGGGAATTTATAGTATCAGGATTAAGGACATTAGCTGCTTCACAAGGCGTGGTAATAGCTGCAAGTAATTGGGGAAAGCTGAAGACTGTAATTCAGATGATAGCTATCATAATGGGACTATTATCTCTAGTATATAATCCAGAGTGGCTTAACATTACAACCCAGGTTGCCATATACCTAGCAGCTGTTATAACTATTGGATCTGGAGTGGATTATTTTATTAAAGGAAAAGATATTATAAATATTAATGAATAATGTTTATAATTCTATAACTATGTCAAAAATGGTAAAGAGTTCCTTGAAAGAAATTTAAAGGAACTCTTTACTATAACACTTGACCTGATAAATTAAATACTATATAATAAATATATAAGAACTATTGTTCGCAATGGAAGGATGTGAACCCTAAAGGGGAATTTATGAATAACGATAAATTAAAAGCATTAGAAGCAGCTATGGGTCAAATAGAAAAGCAATTTGGTAAAGGCTCAATAATGAAATTAGGGGAAGAGAGCACTTTAAATATAGACTGCATATCTACAGGATGTTTAGGGCTAGATATTGCACTGGGAATTGGCGGAGTTCCAAGAGGAAGAATAATTGAGATTTTTGGACCAGAATCCTCTGGTAAAACTACTGTAGCTTTACATGTAGTTGCAGAAGCTCAAAAGAATGGTGGTTGTGCAGCATATATAGATGCAGAACATGCCCTTGATCCAGTTTATGCAAAGGCATTAGGCGTAGACATAGATAACTTAATAGTATCTCAACCAGATACAGGTGAGCAAGCTCTTGAAATTACAGAAGCATTAGTTAGATCTGGTGCAATAGATATAGTAGTTATAGACTCTGTTGCTGCCTTAGTTCCAAAGGCTGAAATTGAAGGTGAAATGGGAGATGCCCATGTAGGTCTTCAAGCTAGACTTATGTCTCAAGCTTTAAGAAAACTTACAGGTTCTATAAACAAATCAAAATGCTCTACTATATTTATAAACCAATTGAGAGAAAAAGTTGGAGTTATGTTTGGAAATCCAGAAACAACTCCAGGAGGAAGAGCTCTTAAATTCTATGCCTCTGTAAGAATTGATGTAAGAAAGATAGATACTATTAAACAAGGAGAAACCTTCTTAGGAAATAGAACTAGAGCTAAGATAACTAAGAATAAAGTTGCACCACCATTTAAACAATCAGAATTTGATATTATGTATGGTGAAGGAATATCTAGGGTTGGCGATATATTAGACATTGGTGTTAAAGAAGAAATTGTCCAAAAAAGTGGCGCTTGGTTTGCCTACGGAGACGTAAGACTAGGCCAAGGAAGAGAAAATGCTAAAAACTTTTTTAAGGAAAACCCAGAAATTGCTAATGAAATAGAAAATAAAATAAGGGAAAAATACTCTTTGCCATTAAATAACAATCAAGTAAAAGTTGAGAATAAAGTAGAAGAAAAGTAAATTACTTTATTAAATCAGATAAAAGATATGTGAAGCTTTAAGTAAAAATATATAACTTAAGCTTTACATATCTTTTTTAATTAAAATTTTAAATATTGTGTATGAAATATACAAATAAATGTATAATTAAAGTATGTGATATTTTAATGTAAAAATTAAAGGTGATATTCTAATTAAAAATTTTTTTTAAAAGGTTCAAGTCGAGCCTAAGAGCTAAGTTGAGAGAATTTGTAGTATTTAGTAATAACCTTGACAATGATGTTAAAGTAATATAAAATGAATACAAATACTGGTTTAATATAAGAGGAATTGAATAGAATATGCACCTTTTCGAGCTTTCATTTTACTGCTAATATATGTCATAAAAAAAGCAAAGGAGGTGTTGGAAATTGACTGAACCAAGTCAAATTATTTTAATAATAGCTATTGCGCTAGTTGTTTGTTTAGTCGCTATTTTTGTTTTTATTTATACAAGAAAGAATATATCTTTAGCTAATGTATCTAAATCAGAGGAAGATGCTAAAAAGATTTTAGGTGAGGCACAAAAAGAAGCAGAATCTAAAAAGAAAGAAGCAATCCTTGAAGCTAAAGAAGAAGTTCATAGATTAAGAGCTGATTTTGATAAAGAGTCCAGAGAAAGAAGAAATGAAATTCAGCGATTAGAAAGAAGGGTTCTTCAAAAAGAGGAAACTTTAGATAAGAAAACCCTATCAATAGAAAGAAAAGAAGAAGTATTATCTAAAAAACAACAAGAGGTTGAGACATTAGAATCAGGAATACAAGAATTATATAATAGTGTAAGAGAAGAATTACAAAGAGTAGCAGGATTAACCTCAGAAGAAGCAAAGCAAATACTATTAGACGAAGTAAAAAAAGAAATTAAACATGAAACAGCAATAATGATTAAAGAAATTGAAGCTAAAGCTAAAGAAGAAGCCGATAAAAAGGCAAGAGAAGTTATAACATATGCTATACAGAGATGTGCAGCAGACCATGTAGCTGAATCTACAGTACATGTTGTATCACTTCCTAACGATGAAATGAAGGGAAGGATTATTGGGCGTGAAGGTAGAAATATAAGAGCCCTTGAAACTTTAACTGGAGTTGATTTAATAATAGATGATACTCCGGAAGCTGTTATTCTTTCAGCTTTTGATCCTATTAGAAGAGAGGTAGCTAAAATTGCCTTAGAAAAACTAATAGTTGATGGAAGAATACACCCAGCAAGAATTGAGGAAATGGTTGAAAAAGCGAAAAAAGATGTTGAGAATGACATAAGAGAAGAGGGCGAGCAAGCCACCTTCGAAACTGGTATCCATGGATTACATGTGGAAATAATCAGACTTTTAGGAAGATTGAAATATAGAACTAGTTATGGTCAAAATGTATTAAAACATTCTATAGAAGTTTCATACTTAGCAGGTCTTATGGCGTCAGAGCTTGGAATGGATCCTACCATGGCAAAAAGGTGTGGATTATTACACGATATCGGCAAAGCTGTAGATCATGAAGTAGAAGGACCACATGCACTAATTGGTGCTGAGTTAGCTAAAAAATGTCATGAATCTCCAATAGTTGTAAACGCTATTGCAGCTCATCATGGAGATGTAGAGTATCAATCTCTAGAAGCAGTACTAGTTCAAGCAGCAGATGCTATATCAGCAGCTAGACCAGGTGCTAGAAGAGAAACTCTAGAAGCCTATATAAAAAGATTAGAAAAATTAGAAGAAATCGCAAACTCATATGAATGTGTAGAAAAGTCATATGCAATTCAAGCCGGAAGAGAAATCAGAATTATGATTAAACCAGATGATGTTGATGATGCAGGTGCTATTGAAGTGGCTAGAGATATTGTGAAGAAAATAGAATCAGAACTAGAATATCCAGGTCAAATAAAGGTTAATGTTATCAGAGAAACAAGAGCAGTAGAATATGCAAAGTAAAATTAGGTAATGAAAAAGGTGAGTCTCCTATTTAATAGGAGGCTTTTATTTTTGTCTATTATTTTAAGTGAAACTATAATTTGCAATAATCTAAAATCGTATTTTCAATAAAAGGAATTTTCAATTAAATGTAGAAATAATATATAGGATTCTAATAATATTAGTTTAATAAGTAGTAATAGTAGTAGGAGGTTTAATATGGAAGTATTAAAAGTTTCAGCAAGATCTAATCCTAATTCAGTAGCAGGAGCCCTGGCAGGAGTACTAAGACAAAGTAGTGGGGCAGAAATTCAAGCTATAGGAGCAGGAGCAATCAATCAAGCAGTAAAGGCTGTAGCTATAGCTAGAGGATTTGTAGCGCCTAGTGGAATGGACCTGGTGTGTGTACCGGCATTTACAGATGTAGAAATTGATGGGGAAGAAAGAACTGCAATTAAATTGATAGTACAATCTAAAAATAATTTTTAGGTTATAAAGACATGAAATTAAATTTTTAATTTCATGTCTTTAGTCTTTATATGTAGGTAAATAAGTTTTAGAACTTTGGACAAATGTTATAAAAAGTTAGTATGTAAATATAAAAAAATGAGAATAATAATAGTAAGTTAAAATTACCATATAATCTTTACACTATATAGAATAAGTGGTATCATACAGATATGAAGTATATCTTTCATATGAAGTTCTAATGCATTTTAAAATTCATTAGATGTAGAATATCCAACTCGTTTATTATATTTTTGAGAATATAATTGAATGAAAAGGTTTAAATAATATTTCTTTTATTTGGATAGTTTTAATTATTTTATATTGTAAAGAATAAATATTAATGGGGGTAGTTATAATGATGCTATCAAAAAAAGCAATGGAAATTTCACCATCACTTACATTAGCAATTACAGCAAAGGCTAAAAAGATGAAAGCAGAGGGGATTGACGTTATAGGCTTCGGTGCAGGAGAGCCAGATTTTAATACTCCAAAAAATATACAGCAAGCTGCTATAAAGGCAATTGAAGCAGGTCAAACAAGATATACAGCGGCTTCAGGTATAATTGAATTAAAGGAAGCAGTTGTAAATAAGTTTAAAAAAGATAATAACTTAACTTATAAAACTTCTCAAATTATTATTTCAACAGGAGCTAAACAATGTTTAGCAAATATTTTTCAAGCTATATTAAATCCGGGAGATGAAGTTTTAATAGGTGCTCCATATTGGGTTAGTTATCCAGAACTTGTACAATTGGCTGATGGAGTTCCAACTTTTGTTGACACAGAAGAAAGTAATTCTTTTAAACTAACAATTGAATCTTTAGAAAAAGCAGTAACTAAAAAAACTAAAGCTATGATACTAAATAGCCCTAATAATCCAACAGGAACAGCTTATACGAAAGAAGAGTTAGAGAAAATTGCAACTTTTGCACAAAAACATGATATAATAATTATATCAGATGAAATATATGAAAAACTTTTATATGGAGAAAGTGGTCATATTTCTATAGCAAGTTTATCTGAAGATGCTTATAATAGAACAATAGTAATAAATGGGGTTTCAAAAGCTTATGCTATGACTGGATGGAGAATTGGTTATGCAGCAGCTAGTGAAAAGATAACTTCATTAATGTCAAACATACAAAGTCACACTACTTCAAATCCATGTTCAATATCTCAATATGCATCTGTAGAAGCTTTAAATGGAGATCAAAGCGAAGTTGAAAAAATGAAACAGGAATTTAAAAAGAGAAGAGATTTTATGGTAGATAAAATTAATTCTATAAATAACTTATCCTGCGTTAAACCAGAAGGTGCATTCTACGTTATGGTAAACATATCAAAGGTGTTAAATAAGGAAGTGGACGGAAAGATTATAAAAGACTCTCTTACATTCAGTGACTTACTTCTTGAGAAGGAGAAGGTTGCAGTAATACCTGGTATTGCTTTTGGAGTAGATGATTTTATAAGATTATCTTATGCTACATCTATGGAAAACATAGAAAAAGGATTGAATAGAATAGAAGACTTTGTTAATGGCATAAAATAATTTCTCGTAAATGAGGTGATAATATGCTAACAAAGGAAATAATCATTAATAATCCACAGGGATTGCATGCAAGACCAGCAACTTTATTAGTTCAAAAGGCTACTACTTTTAAGTGTGAAGTTACTATAGAATGTAATGGTAAAGGAGCTAATGCAAAAAGTCTCATTGGAGTATTATCCTTAGGAGTTAATAAGGGATATACAGTAAAAATTATAACTAACGGAACTGATGAGGAACTTGCACTTACAGAAATCATTTCTACTGTAGAAGGATTATAATTCAAATAAAAGAACTGCTTAGGCGGTTCTTTTGTTCTATAGTAGCCTTTGTAAAGGAGGAGGATTTTATGAATGAAATAATATTACATAGTAAAAAAGAGCTTTATTTAGAAAAAAATAAACATTTTATTCAATGCTTCCTAGATATTAAGGGTGGAAGAAGTAAATATACAGCCATTAGCTATGAGAAAGACATAAAGGATTTTTTTAATAAGTCAGATGTAACTGAAATAACAATAGAACATATAAGAGAAATAAATATATTTCATGTTCAAAAATTTATCCTTGATTTGCAAAATCAAGGATTATCTTCTGCAACTATTAATAGAAAGATATCATCTCTTTCTGCTCTTTATAAGTGGCTTATGAAGTATGAAGATAATTACAGTGATATAAGAATTATTAAGTTTAATCCTTTTGCTAATGTGAAGGAAGAAAAACCTATTGTAACTAATAAAGTTACAGAATTTTTGACTGAGGAAGAAACTAAGATTTTACTGGGAAGTATTGATACTACAACTGTACTAGGACTTAGGAATAAAGCTATATTAGCCTTAGCACTCACCACTGCACTAAGAAAATCAGAAATGATAAATGTAAAAATATGTAATATAAAAAAGTATGGAGAGTATGATGTTATAGAAGTCACTAGAAAAGGAAATAAAAAAGATTTAGTAAAGCTTCAACCTAAGGTGAAAAGTTTAATTGAAAAATACATTTTAGTTACAGGAAGAGATAAAGAAGAGTATAACAATAGTTATTTATTTATAGGACACTCCTCTAATAATAGAAATGGAGAGAAGTTAAATCCTAGTACTTTAAACTATATGCTTAAAAATATATGTAGTAAGTGCAATATAAATAAAAAATTAAAAGTTCACTCCACTAGACATACAGCTATAACTATGGCCATTACTCAAGGAGCTACCATAGAAAAAGTTAGAGAATTTGCAGCTCATAGTAGTATTGCTACTACCAATAGATATGTTCACTCTATAGACAAGCTTAAAGATAATCCAGGAGATAATATGGATATAATATAAAGTTATAGGAATTTATTAGAGGCTAAAGGCATACATTTTTAATGTAATATAAAAAATGGAGGTATGTTCATGGCTTTTGATAATGAATATGAATTTGTACCCTTGGCGCCTATGACACATAATTCTTTGCCCGATGAAATGAAGGATTTCATATCTGTATGTGGCATGATGGGAATAATGCCAAGAAATAATTTTATACATCCAATGCAAAAAGAGCTGGCTCAAGTTATAGATTTAAAAGAAACTAATGAGGACATAGATATTCCTGCGGAGACTTATTTAGATGAAGACTTTGAAGATGATGTTGAGAGATATGTAGAGGAGAATGGAAATAGATTATTGAAAGATTTTGATGATGAAAAAGACTTTAATCCTACACCGGTTTCATCAAAAGAAGATAATAATGATGAACTTATGAGGATAGAAAAAGTTATTAAATCCATAGAAAGAAATAATCTAGGAGTATTCAAATTTTTAGAAGTTAATGGAATGCCTTATGACAAGGCAAAAAAATTTATTAGAAGAATAGTAAGGCTATCAATTCGTTATAATGAATAACATGAATAAAAAAATCGACTATGTCGATTTTTTTAATTTTTTATAATAAATTATATAGTAATATTTATCCCTAATTATATATATAAATTAATAGGACAGATTATTTTAAGGTTTAAATTTAAAATTAATGTTTATTAATTAGAAATGGGGGTATAAAATGAAGTACACAAGATACAATATTAAATCTAAACCAAAGAGTAGTAACAGTTTTTTATTTTATTTAGCTATAACCTTACTTTTGGCATTACTATTAGGAACTTTTATATTTAAATTTGTACTTAAAGACTCAGGTAAAATAGGATTTATTAAAGGCATAGATATGAATAATTCTCAGCAACAACAAAATAGTGGTAAAGTGCCTGGTAAAAGCGAAGTAAAGGAAGAAGGAAATTCAACTGGAATAAAGGAAGAAAAAGCTGTGTCAGAATATAATTTTTATATACTACAGTGTGGTGTATTTAAAGTTAAAAGTAATGCTGATGAAACTTTAAATAAATTATCAGCCTTTGGTAATCCTTTTATAGGGCAAGAGGGAGAGCTATCTAAGGTGTATTTTGGAATGTATTCTGATAAAAACATAGAAAATGGAGCTTCAATATTAAAAGAAAAGGGAATAGATAATACTAAAGTAACTATAAATATACCTATGGAAGATAATTCTACAAAACAATTTTGTGAAATTGTAGATAGTTTGTTGCAAGTTGTAAATAAGACTTCAGAAAGTGGTGTAAAATCTATTAATACCAGTGAACTTAAAAAGTGGATAGCTGGATTGGAGAAAATAGATGAGAACATGAAACAATACAATGAAGTTAATTCTTTGAAGGA
Organism: Clostridium sulfidigenes; assembly: GCF_052067195.1. Classification (NCBI taxonomy): domain Bacteria; kingdom Bacillati; phylum Bacillota; class Clostridia; order Eubacteriales; family Clostridiaceae; genus Clostridium; species Clostridium sulfidigenes. Next base: position 263,472 of record NZ_JBQHQR010000001.1, read on the forward strand.
ATATATAAAGGCTCTTCCAGATGAAGTAGATAAAAATAAGGATGGAGAAGTATTAAAATATGTTTATGACCAGCTAATAAAGTTTAAAAAATAAGATATATATTATTTTTAATAAGTTGATATAAGGCTATCTGTGAACAAAAGTTCACAGATAGCCTTAATTTATAAAAAAAGTTTAAAAAATTTGTTATAGTCTTGTGTAAAAAAATATTAAATGTTACACTATATTAGATATAAAATGTTATATTGATTAATTCAAATAGTATATTGCACATTTTAAATATACTGGGGGATGTTTTTTATGGGAAAATCATATAAAACCGCTAAAGAGTATGTATTTATAACTCTTCTGGGCGCTATTTCTGGAAGCTTTATTGGAGAATTTTTAGGAAATACTTTTAAAGCCTTAGATTTTTTAGGAAAAAACTACTTTATAGGATTAAAAAATCCTTTAGTCATTGATTTAAAGGTCTTAGAATTAACTTTTGGACTAGGATTTGGTCTGAATTTAATGGCTATAGTAGGTATGGTTTTAGCAATAGTATTATTTAAGAGATTCTAGGAGGAAGTTATGGATATAGTATTAGCTTCTGCATCACCAAGAAGACAGGAATTATTAAAAAGGTTAGTAGATAATTTTAAAATAGAGATTAGTAACTTTGATGAGGATTCTGTTGAATTTCAAGGTGATATAGATAAACATGTGTGTGATTTAGCTGAAGGAAAAGCTAGAAATATTTTGAATAAAGTGCAGAAAGATAGTATTGTCATAGGCTGTGATACTGTAGTATATTTAAATGGGAAAATTCTTGGGAAACCAATAAATGATAAAGATGCATTTGAAATGCTAAGGTCACTCAGTGGAAATGTACATAAAGTTTATTCGGGGCTAGTTTTAATAAACAGTAAAACCAATGAATTAATAAGAAAAAGCGTTTGTACTGAAGTTAAATTTATGAACCTATCTGAGGATATGATACTTAGGTATATTGAATCAGGTCAATGTAATGGTAAAGCTGGTGCCTATGGGATACAAGATAATGCTGCTATTTTTGTGGAGAATATTAATGGCTGTTATTACAATGTAGTAGGATTGCCTTTAAATACTTTATATTTATCACTAAGGGAGATGGGGGTAAATCAATAAAGGAGTTAGTTTATGAACTATAAATTAAAGATTAAAGATTTACCTAAAAATGAAAGACCTAGAGAAAAAATATTAAGGTATGGGGCAGAATACCTGTCTAATTCTGAACTTTTAGCCCTTATATTGAGGACTGGAACAAAGGAAGATAGTGTTTTAAATCTATGTGATAGGTTATTATCTCATTGTGGAGGCATAAATGGAATTTCCAGCCCCAGTATTAATGATTTAAAGCAGGTAAAAGGAATAGGGGAGGTTAAAGCTACTCAAGTTTTAGCCCTTGCAGAGCTAGCTACCAGATTTAATTCTTTTAAATCCGGTGAAGAGCATATTGTAAGTAGTCCTAAAGATGTGTCTAATTATATGATGAGACAAATGAAAGGTTTAAAAAAAGAATATTTTAAGCTAATTATGTTAAATACTAAAAACATAATTATATCAGTTAAAGATATTTCTATAGGAAATTTAAATAGTTCCATTGTTCATCCGAGAGAAGTCTTTATAGAAGCTATAAAGCTTAGTAGTGCATCAGTGATATTGTGTCACAATCATCCATCAGGTGATCCAACACCTAGCAAAGAGGATATACTAATAACTAAAAGACTAAAGGAGTGTGGAACATTACTAGGAATTGAAGTTTTAGATCATATTATTATTGGTAACGAAGCTTATATAAGCTTAAAAGAAAAAGGTATTATATAGATTGAGAGGAGAGTTTTTATGGGTTTTTTTGGAAGTTCTAGAGACATTGGAATAGATTTAGGAACTGCAAACACGTTAGTATATATTAAAGGAAAGGGTATCGTACTTAGAGAGCCTTCCGTTGTAGCAATAAATAAAAATACAGGAAAAGTTTTAGCTGTAGGTAATGAAGCTAAAAATATGATAGGTAGAACACCAGGAAATATTGTAGCTATAAGACCAATGAAAGATGGAGTTATAGCAGATTTTGATGTAACTGAAAAAATGCTTAGACATTTTATTGAAAAAGTTGGAGGTAAAAATTCCTTTAAAAGTCCAAGAATCGTAGTTTGTTTCCCATCTGGAGTAACTGAAGTAGAGAAGAGAGCAATTGAAGAAGCAACTAAGAGTGCTGGAGCTAGAGAAGTTGGATTATTAGAAGAACCAATGGCAGCAGCTATAGGTGCTGGACTTCCAGTTGGAGAACCTACAGGAAGTATGGTTGTAGATATCGGTGGAGGTACTACAGAAGTAGCAATAATATCTTTAGGTGGAGTTGTTACAAGTATGTCATTAAGAGTTGCAGGTGATGAATTAGATCAAGCAATTATAGCATACATAAAAAAACAATATAACTTAATGATTGGTGAGAGAACTTCAGAAAATATAAAAATACAATTAGGTTCAGCTTACGAGGTAGAAGAAAAGGCAGAGAATATGCAAATTAGAGGAAGAGATTTAATAAGTGGTCTTCCTAAAGTAGTAGAAATAGGTGAAGATGAAGTAAGAGAAGCTTTAAGAGAACCTGTATACTCTATTATAGAGGCTATAAAAACAACACTAGAAAAAACACCACCAGAACTTGCAGCAGATATTATGGATAAAGGTATAATGCTTACAGGTGGAGGAGCCTTATTAAAAGGATTAGATGCACTAATAGCCCATGAAACCCATATGCCAGTAAATATAGCAGAAATACCATTAGATTGTGTAGCTGTAGGAGCTGGAAAAGCATTAGATAATGTAGATATTATGAGTAGAAGATAAAAAATGAAGATATTCAAGAATAAGCTGGCAGTAATAGTTATACTACTGTCAGTGTCCTTTTTGGGGTTAATTGGTTATTCAGTTCAAAAAGATAATATGTCAATGGTGGAAAATGGTGTAGGAAGTGCTATAAACTCTGTTCAAGGTGTTGTTTATAAAATAGGTAGTAAAATAAAAAGTTCTTTTAGTTTAGTACTTAATATAGGAAATATAAAAAGTGAAAATGATGAGTTGAAAAATCAAAATGAGAAGTTGAAATTTAATGCCATTCAAAATGATCTTTTAAGAAAAGAAAATGACAGACTTAGAGGCATGTTAAACTTTTCTAGTGCAAATGCTCAGTATAATTATATAGGTGTAGATATTTTGGGTTTAGTTGGAAATAATTTTTTGGATGGATATGTAATCAATAAAGGTGAAAAAGATGGAATAGAAAAAGGTATGATTGCATTGGAAGGAGAAGGACTAGTTGGTCAAATTACTAGTGTTGGTAGTAATTGGAGTATAGTTCAATCTATTTGTAATGAGAATATGGCTGTAGCAGGATATGTATTGAGCACTGAAGAAAGTAATGGTATTGTAAAGGGTTATAAGGGGAATGAAGATAAATTTCTTACGGAAATTACAGGACTTTCCTTAGATTCAAAAATTAAAGAAGGGGACACTATACTAACTTCTGGACTAGGTGGCATATATCCAAAAGGAATTAAAATAGGAGAAGTTCTAGAAATTTATGAGGATAGAGCAAAGGTCGTGAAGAGTGCAATTGTGAAGCCTGCAGTAGATTTTAATAAGGTAGAGCAACTTGTAATTATAGTGCCAAAGGAAAAAAGAGATGTCAAAAACTAATAATAAATTTAAAAAAATATTATATTTATTTTTAATAATCACCATTCTTTTTATTTTTGATAATACCATTATAACTTTTTTTGCTATTAAAAATATATATCCAAGCGTTCTTTTTGTATTTATAGTTTGTTATTCCATTATAAATGGATATGGTGAAGCAACAATTATTGGTGTTATAACAGGGATTCTTCAAGACATTTATTTTCCGGGAGTCATGGGAATTAACATGTTAATAAACATGTTAATTTGTTTAATGGCAGCTAAAATTGGAAAAGGAATTTTTAAGGATAAGGTTGTAATACCTATTTTTTCAACATTCCTACTAAGTTTACTAAAGAGTATTGCTATTTTTGCTATATTTATATTAATAGGAGCTAGTAATAATTTTTTACACTTAATCATATATAAAGCTATTTATGAGATGATAATAGCTTTACTTATATATAGGATTATACTTAAGTTTAGTGAAACCAAAACTATAAAAAAGGAATGGAGATTCTAAAGAAAGTATGAAAAAAAATAAAAAAATAATTAGAAATAAAAAAAATAAAAAAAGTTTTTCAAGATATAATTTATTTTATATAGCTATGGTAGTTATCTTCATTGGAATTACTTCAAGATTACTTTTTTTACAAATAGTAATGGTAGAGGATTATAGAGAAAGAGCAAATAGCAATAAATATAAAACAGTATCCGTTGCAGCAGCTAGAGGAGATATAGTAGATAGAAATGGTAAAGTTTTTGCCCAAAGTGTTCAAAATTATGTATTACAATTTAGTGAGACAGAAGAAAGTAAAGAACATTTCTTTAAAACTATGTCTAGAGTTTTTGAAATATTAGATAAAAAGCAAATACCAATTGTAGATGAATTTCCTATAATTATAAATAATGAAGGAAAGCTAGAATATAACTTCAAAGCTACTGATGAATCAAGTAGAAAATGGCTAGAACTTAGATTTAAAAAGGATAGAGGTTTTTTAGAGCAGGTAGTAAAGAAAGAATATGGTGAGGGTAAGAAGGTTTCAGAGCTTACGGAAGAGCAAAAAAATTATATGGATGTTTTGTTATTACAGATAACTGCAGAAGAGGCCTATAAAACTTTAGAGAAAGATTATGGTGTAGATAGGTACTATGAGTTAACTCTTCATGAAAGAAGAAGATTTTTACTATTAAAAGATGCTATGAAGATGCAAAGTTTTTCAGGGTATAGCCCAGTAGTAATTGCAAATACTTTAGATCAAGAAACTGCCTTTGTGTTTGAGCAACTACAACCAGATATGCCAGGTATAATAGTTGATACTCAGCCTATGAGATCTTATCCTAATGGAGAGTTAGGTTCTGCATTTCTAGGGTATATGTCTCAAATTAACCCTTGGGAACAAGAAAAATATGAAGAAAAGGGTTATGATGTAAGTACTGATGACATAGGAAAAGCAGGTATTGAAGCAGCCTATGAATCCTATCTAAAGGGAACTAAGGGACAAGAGAGTATAGAAATTAATAAGCAGGGACGTAGAGTTAGAACTCTAGGACAGGTAGAAGCTTATCAAGGAAAAACTGTGCAATTAAATATTGATATGGATGTACAAAGAGCTGCAGAAAAGGCACTAGATGAAGTGATGACTAATCTTCAAAAGAGTGGCAAAAATTATTATGGAGATAGTACTAACGCAACTAGAGGAGCAGCAGTAGCCATAAGCACTAAGGGGGAAGTGTTAGCCCTTGTTAGTAAACCTGGTTTTGATCCTAATATATTCACAGACCCTGGAAAATTAACCACTGAATTGTCACAACAATACTTTAACCCAGATTTAGAAGCCATGGGAAAAGAATATATTAAAAGAAGAGGTCTTGCAAATATAAAGGGTATTTTAACAGCTGATGAATTAACAACTTTAAGCTTAGAAAAAAGGGAACAACTATTGCTTGATAGAATGTTCCCAATAGATAAAAGTATACCAGGAAATACTACAAGAAGAGAAGATAGATATGATATTTTCCCTAAACCTTTTTATAATTACGGAACCTTATCATTAGTTCCACCAGGATCTACCTTCAAGCCAGTTACCGCTCTTGCAGGGCTAGAGGAGGGTATTATTACTGGGGATACTGAGATTTTAGATGATGGTATATATGGGAAATACGGATATGGAGGATCTTGTTGGATATGGAATATGAATGAACAACATGGTTCCCATGGTCGAATTAATGTTAAAGAAGCATTGGAAGTTTCTTGTAACTATTTTTTCTTTGATGTGGCAGATCGCCTTTTTACAAAGGGTGGTGGAATGAAAAATCCTAAAAATGCTTTAGATTTAATAGCAAAATATGGTTGGCAACTAGGACTAGGATTACCACAAGGGAGTGAACTAAAGGCCTCTACTGGTATAGAAATTGAAGAAAATTTTGGTCAAATATACAATTATGAATCAAATAAAAATGTTCAAGCCAATACATTTATAAATCGAATGGCTGAAGACTTACAAAAAGGAATTAGTTCTATGAATGCAGCATCTCATTATAAGCCTTTTGACATTGTACAGCAAGAGGAGATTGGAACAGGTAAAGAACTAGAGCAAATAAAACTTACCAATTCTAAGAAAAAGACTTTAGTGGATGTAATTAGAGAAGAAATAAAAAAAGAAGAGATGTCTACCTCTGATGATATCCTAGAAAGATTTAAACCTTTAATTCAAGATATAATTAATACTAATGAGACTATAAAAGCCTTAGGATATTCTGAAGCAGATATAGAAAATATTGCTCTAGCAATGTTCTATTGTGTAAATGATGCGCATTCATATATAAAGTCTCCAGGTAATGCCTATGATGCATCCATAGGTCAAGGTATGAATCAATTTACACCACTACAACTAGCTAGTTACCTTGCTACCCTTTTAAATGGTGGAGAAAGATATGAGGTAAAGCTAGTTGATAAAATTATTGATAGTAAGACTAAAGAAGTTATTGAAGATATAGAGCCAAAGCTTATAAGCAAAGCTAGTTTCAATAAGGCAAATATTGAAATTATTAAAGAGGGAATGGGAAAGGTTACTCGAGGAGAAAATGGTACAACTTCAGCTGTATTTAATGGGTTTCCTATACCTACTGGAGGTAAAACCGGTACTTCTAACGTTGTAACTTATGATCTGCAAAAACCTCTTGGAAGGGATGCAGCTTCTGTATATGTAGGCTTTGCACCTTATGAAAATCCAGAGATTGTAGTATGTTCTATAGTATTCGATGCTGCCCATGGTGATGGAACTATTGCCAAGGCAATGTTCGAAGCTTATTTTAAGGAAGAAATATTAGAAAAAATTCCTAATTATGAATTTAAATATAAATAAAGAAAATAACAAATGGATTACCATTTGTTATTTTTTTAAAGGAATATTGTTATATAATAAGTATTTCAACAAAAAAATTATTTTTTCTCAATATAAAGAAGGAATTTAGGCTCTATACGTTGAAATAGTAAGAATATCTCGATATGTGGAGGTTGCATATGCAAGATGATGGTATAAAATTTAAAGGCGAAAAAGATGGACTTAATTTAGTTGTAAATATTAAACTCTTTAGCTCTATAGAAAGCTTAATTGAAGCATTGAGAGTAAAGCTTCGAAAGGGTAGGCGGTTCTATAAGGGTGCCTCCATTAAAATAACTGTAGATATGAGGCAATTAGAATCTAGAGATTTAAGAGCAATACGAGACTTTTTATCAACGGAATTTATGATAAAGGATTGCTCCTTTATAAATTTAGAAGATAGTAATAAAAAGGTTTTTAATGGTATACATGAAGGGAAAACTAAATTTGTCAGAAAAACTATAAGAAGTGGTCAAAGATTTGAATATTCAGGAAACATAGTTATAGTAGGAGATATAAATTCTGGAGCAGAGGTATATGCTGCAGGAAATATAGTGGTATTAGGCTCTGTTAAAGGTAGTGTGTACGCTGGAATTAATGGTAATAATGGTGCTATAATAGCAGCCTTTGCATTAACACCACAAATAATGCAAATTGCTGATCTTATCACTAGATCTCCAGAAGATATGGACAAACCTAGGTATCCAGAATTGGCAAGAATTAAAAATGGAAATATTGTTTTAGAACCATATTCAATAAATAAATATATTTAATCGGAGGTATTAGTAAATGGGAGAGGCCATAGTTATAACATCTGGGAAAGGTGGAGTAGGAAAAACTACTACTACAGCAAATATAGGTACAGCTTTAGCATCAATGGATAAAAAAGTAGTTGTTATCGATGGAGATACAGGATTAAGAAACTTAGATGTTCTCATGGGACTTGAAAATAGAGTGGTATTTACATTAGTTGATGTTATTGAAGAAAAGTGTAGATTGAAACAAGCACTTATAAAAGATAAGAGGTTTAACAATTTATTTCTTCTTCCAACAGCACAAACTAGAGATAAAAATGATGTAGATATAAATGAAATGTTAAGAGTGGTAACACAATTAAAACAAGAGTTTGATTATGTAATTTTAGACTGTCCTGCAGGTATTGAACAAGGCTTTGAAAATGCCATTGTAGGGGCAGACTGGGCAATTGTTGTTGTAAATCCAGAAATCACATCTGTCAGAGATGCAGATAGGGTTATTGGAAAGTTAGATGCTAAGGGGATAGAAAGACAGGAACTTATAGTTAACAGAATGAACTTTGATATGGCTAAGAATGGGGAAATGTTGACTATAGAAGATATAAAGGAGTGTTTAGCTATTAAAGTTATAGGGGTAGTTCCCGATGATAGAAAAGTAACCATATCTACTAATAAAGGTGAACCTATAGTGTTAGACAGTTCTGCTTATGCTGGTCAAGCCTTTAAGAACATTGGAAATAGAATTTTAGGAGAAGAAGTACCATTCCTAGATTTTAATGAAATATACGGTCAAAAAGGATTTATGGGTGCAATAAAAAAATTATTTGGAGGAGGTAGAAATTAGATATGGACTTGTTTAAAATTTTTTCAAGCAAAGTATCTTCAAAGGATATTGCTGCAGATAGATTAAAACTTATTCTAGTCCATGATAGAGCTACCGTTTCGCCAGATTTTTTAGAGAATATTAAAATGGAGTTGCTTAAGACTATATCTAATTATGCAGAAATTGAAAGTGGAGAAGAAATTGAAATAAGAATAACTACTAGTGATGAATATGATGGGAATTCCCCGGCTTTAGTGGCTAGTATACCTATTAAAAAAGTTAAGAGAAGATAATCAATAAAGCTATGTTTTTCATAGCTTTTTTTCCTTGTTATGATATAATAGGAACAGGTATGGAGGGAGATGCAAATGAATAAATTATTAGAAAAATTTAAAATTAATGATAAGTTAATTAAAAATATAGATTTTAGTATTTTAATTGTAGTATTTTTAATTGTAGCCTTTGGTATAGTTAATATTTACTCTGCCATTGGAGCTAAATATGCCATGCTTCAATTTGCTTGGATGATTGTAGGTATGATAACTATATACTTCATATTAACTTTAGACTATGTGCAAATATTAAATTATGCACCTGTTATATATTGGGCAGCGGTTATACTTTTACTTTTTAATGATATAACTGGTAAAGCGGTAAATGGAGCTAATGCATGGATTAGTTTGGGAAATAGAGCTATTCAGCCTGGAGAGTTTGCCAAAATAGGTATGATTCTTATGGTTGCAAAGGTTATAGAGGATGCTGAAGGTGATATAAATAATATAAAAACATTTTCTAAAATAGCCATGTATGCAGCTATTCCAATGATACTCATTGTAATACAGCCAGATATGGGGCTTACCATGGTTTCATTTTTTATAATGCTGGGAATTGTAATTGTAGCAAACTTAAATTGGAAAATCATAGTTGGAGGTCTTTCTGCAGTAGTAGTGGCAGTTGTAGGAATTTGGAACTCACCTTTTATGAAAGAATATTGGAAAATAAGATTTAAAGCTGTTATTGATCCAGATAGGTATGCACAAGCAGAAGGGATGCAGCTAATTCAATCTAAAATAGCAATAGGTTCTGGTGGAATATTTGGTATGGGATTTATGAATGGGAAGCAATATAAGTTTGTACCAGAAAACCATACAGACTTTATCTTTGCTGTATTAGGTGAAGAATGGGGATTAGTTGGAGCGCTAGTACTTATGATGTTATATGGAATACTTTTATGCAAACTTATAAATATAGCAAAGAACTCAAAAGATATAGCTGGAGGTATTATAGTGGTAGGTGTAATAGCATCTATACTATTTTCAATAATTCAAAATATCGGGATGACCATTGGATTACTTCCTATATCAGGTATAACATTACCTTTTGTTAGTTATGGTGGAAGTTCTATGTTAACTTATTTTATATCTTTAGGGTTAGTTTTAAATATAGGTATGAGAAAGAATAAAATTAATTTTTAGGAGTGATTTATATGAGAGTTGCATTGGTTGCACACGATAAAAAGAAGGATGACATCATTGATTTTGCTAAAAGATATAAGGATGTGCTAAAGGATCATGAACTTTATGCTACAGGCACTACAGGGAAACTTATAAATGAAATAGTTGGTCTTCCTATATATAGATTTTTATCAGGCCCCTTAGGCGGCGACCAACAAATAGGAGCAAGACTTGCAGAAGGAAATATGGATATGATAATTTTTTTAAGAGATCCTCTTACAGCTCAACCCCATGAACCCGATGTAACAGCCCTTATAAGACTCTCAGATGTTCACTGTATACCTCTTGCAACTAATATAGGTACAGCAGAAGTATTCATGAAGGCTTTAAAAAACAGATAATAAAATTAATTATAATATTAATAATAATATTAATAAAAGAAGCTGTCTCAAGACAATTTGTCAATCTTTTTAAAATGTTGAATTTGTACTTTAATATAAGTCCATGATTAACATTATTTTAGGATTGACATATACTGAGACAGTCTTTTTTTATTATGCTCTTATGAAAATAAATTTTCATACCCATCATAAAGTTAGTTTTTTTTAATATATATAAATTAGTAATAATAAATTATGGGGGGATATTTTATGGGAATTTATAATGAATATTATCAAAAATATTATTCTAATATGAAAAAACAAACAGGAACCAGTGAGTATAAACCTACAAAATATAGTGGAAATAGTACTAAAGGTAGTAACTATAAATTAAATAGTAGAAGAAATACCTTCCCCATTTATTTAAACATTTTTGGGAAAGGCTTTGCTAATATATTGATTATTCAATGCGTAATAGTTCTAGTTCTTCTAGCTGGACTATTTCTCGCTAGAACATATCCTAACAGTTACGTTAATAAGGTATATGATAAGAGTATAGCAATTATAAATAATGGTTTATTGAAGGAAAAAAATATTACTGTGGAAAATATAGTCCAAGCATTTAAAGAAAAAAATATATTGGATGTATTTAAGGAAGAAAAAATAACTGAAGTTTTTAATGAAGTAAAGTCTATGGTTAATTTTGAAGAAAAGAAAGAAAATTATATAAAAGAAAACTATGTAAACCCTATAACCATAAAGGATAAAAATCAAATCACTATAAAAGATAATAGACTTTCTTTAAGCCTAACTAATGAAAGTGATATAAAGGCATCCTTTCCAGGAAAGGTAAAGAGTGTAACTGAAGGAAAAGAAATTACCTTAATCCTAGACTATGGTGATGGTATTGAGATGAAATATTATGGTCTTAGTGGTAGCAAAGTTAAAATTGGAGATGCTGTTGATACAGGAGAAGTTATTGGTACAGTTAAGGGAGATGAAGGCAATATATTAAGTATAGAAGTATTTTATATGGGAAATATTTTAAACCCAGAGAAATGCTTTAATTTTGAAACTATGATATAGCAAGATTATTAGGGGGAAATCATTGATACGAATAAGCAAATACTTAATACCCTATATAATTTTAATATTGATTATAGGATTTAAAAGTGAGTTAATTATAGGTTTTATAATCATAATCATCCATGAAATCATTCATTTAATAACAGCAAGAATATTAGGTTATTCAGGATTTTCTATAGATATATTACCAATAGGTACTACACTAAAATTAAAGGAGCTAGAAGAGGCAACTCCTAAGGAAGATATTATTATATCCTTAAGTGGTCCTATAGGGAATTTTTTAATTGCTTTAACCAGTTATTTTTTAGGCAGATATTTTTCTAATTCTAGTTTTATTGAATTTTGCAATTATAATTTAGTTATAGGCATATTTAATCTTATACCAGCATTTCCTTTAGATGGAGGTCGTATATTAAGAGATATTCTTAATATTAAGCTCATATATAAAAAAGCTAATAAGATTGCGCTAAATATAAGTATAGTAATAGGATATATATTTGGAGCAATCTTTTTAATGGGATTATGCATGGAGCGACTGGTTTTAGATTTTGCCTTTTTTTCTATATTTATATTAATGATTTCCTATAAGGAAAAAGGGAGGATAGCTTATATAATAATGGGATATATCATCAAAAAAAAGGAAAAGCTAATAGGTAGAGGATACCTAGAAAATAAAAGTATTTCTGTTTATTACAAAATAAATATATTACAATTAATAGAATTAATAGATAAAAACAAGTATAATGTATTTACTGTACTTGATGATGAAATGAACATGATAGGAGTTTTATATGAAGAGGACATATTAAATGGAATTAAGGAATTGGGAAATATAACTCTTGAAGAGCTTCTAGAAAGCTATGAAAAATAGTATAGTTACTTGAAATATTATATAGTTGTGCTAAAATGAAACTTAGCTTTAGCGGATGTAAAATCCTCTTAAGCTAAGTTGAATTAACTTAAGGAGGATACTCAATGAATAAAATTTCCGACGATATTTTGTACAGAGTTGAGAAACCAGCTAGATATATAGGTGGAGAATTAAACTCATATAATAAAGATAAAAACAGTGTAGATATTAGATATGCTTTTTGTTTCCCAGATGTTTATGAAGTGGCAATGTCCCACTTGGGAACAAAAATTCTATATCATCTTATGAATGAGAGAGAGGATACCTTCTGTGAAAGATGCTTTGCACCTTGGCCAGATATGGAAAAACTACTAAGAGAAAATAACATTCCACTAGGAACTCTTGAAACTAAGGATTCCCTTAGTGAATTTGATATTTTAGGATTCACTCTTCAATATGAAATGAGCTATACTAATATTTTAAATATGTTAGATATGTGTAATATACCAGTTAGAGCTTCAAAAAGGGGAGAAGAATATCCTATCATCATGATGGGAGGTCCTTGTGCTTATAACCCTGAGCCTTTATATGATATAGCTGATGTCTTCATATTAGGAGAAGGAGAAGAAGTTACCCATGATGTTTTAGATGTTTATAAGGAAATGAAGGGTAAATCAAAGGCTGAATACCTAAGAGCTATTTCAAAGATTCAAGGAGTTTATGTACCATCCCTTTATGACGTAAATTACAACGAAGATGGTACTATTAAGGACATGACTCCAAAATATGAGGATGTACCTAAAACTGTTAAAAAGAGAATAATTTCAGATTTTAATGCTAACAATTCTCCAGAAAAATTCATAGTTCCTTATACAGAAATTATTCATGATAGAATAGTTATAGAAACCTTTAGAGGCTGTACAAGGGGATGTAGATTCTGCCAAGCAGGAATGATATACAGACCAGTTAGGGAAAAAACCACAGAAAAGCTTATGGAAGAAATCGATGTTCTTGTAAAAAACACAGGTTATCAGGAGATTTCTCTAAGTTCCTTAAGTATTTGTGACTACTCTAATATCCAAAACTTAATTTTCTCTTTAATTGAAAAGTATGGAGAAGAAAAAATAGGAGTATCTATACCATCAATTAGAATAGATGCCTTCTCTGTAGATTTAATAAAGGAGATACAAAAGGTAAGAAAGACAGGATTAACCTTTGCTCCAGAAGCTGGAACTCAAAGGATGAGAGATGTAATAAACAAAGGTGTAACAGAGGAAGACTTATTAAGATCTGCTAGAAATGCCTTTGAATCAGGTTGGTCAACTATAAAGCTATACTTTGTTATAGGACTTCCTTATGAAACCGTAGAAGACGTAGAAGGAATTGCACATTTAGCAGAAAAGGTAGTAGAGGAATATTTCCATGTACCTAGAGATGTAAGAAAGAGGGGCTTAAGAGTTACAGTAAGTACTTCTATATTAGTACCAAAGCCATTTACACCTTTCCAATGGGCTCCAATGAATCAAGTGGCTGAAGTGAGAGAAAAAATTTCAAGTCTTAGAGATGCTATAAAAAGTAAGGCTATTAACTACAATTGGCATGAATCGGCACTTAGCTACCTAGAAGCAGTATTTGCAAGAGGGGATAGAAAACTTTGTGATGTTCTAGTGAAGGCCTTTGAAAAGGGCGCTAGGTTTGATGGCTGGAACGAGTACTTCAACTTTGAATTGTGGCAAGAAGCGTTTGAAGAATGTGGGGTAGATGGAGATTTCTATGCTTATAGAGAAAGAAGTTATGATGAAATCTTACCATGGGACTTCATTGATATAGGAGTAAGTAAAAGCTATCTAATAAGTGAAAATGAAAAAGCTAAAGAAATGGTTTTAACACCAGACTGTAGAGAGAGATGTACAGGATGTGGAATCAATACTAGCTTTAAGGAAAGGGAGTGCTTTCATGGTGCGTTATTTAATAAAATACACTAAAGAAAGTGAAATAAAGTTTTTATCTCATTTAGATTTAATGAGAACTATACAAAGAGTTATAAGAAGAGCAAAACTACCAATAGAGTATTCTAAGGGGTTTAATCCTCATATGAGCATATCTATAGCACAACCCCTATCAGTAGGGGTATATTCTACAGGAGAATACTTAGATGCAGTGTTTATTGAAGCATTTGATGAAAAGGAAATTCTAAAGACTTTAAATGAAAATACAGTAGGTGGAGTTAAATTTTTATCCGTTACCAAGGTAGCCAGAAAAGAAGGACAGAAAAATCAACAAGCAATGGCTACCATAGATGCAGCTAAATATATAATAAAGTTTAAACTTCAGGATGAGTCTGCACTAGATATGGATTCTTTATTGGATTTAAGTCAATGGACAATTTTAAAGAAATCTAAATCAGGAGAAAAGGAAACAGATATTAAGCCTTTAGTTAAAGAGATAAAGTACTCCATAGATAATAAAATGTTAACTATAGAAGGACTTCTTAGTTGTGGAAGCAGAGAAAACCTATCAGCAAGTTTACTTAGTGAATTTATAAAAACTCATGTAAAGGGAATTAAGGAAGATGCCTTTGTTGATATAAAAAGAGTAGAAATGTATGCTTTTAAAGGAAAAGAACTACTTACACTTCAAGAGTATTTTGCACAGTACTAGGAGTTGATTTAATGAAAAAAATATTCATTGAAAGACAAAATACATTATTAAAGATTGCAGTGAAATATGGTGATACTCTTAAAGAATGTTTTATAGAAGAAGATACAGAAGGACCTAAGGTAGGAGACATATATAGAGGTGTAATTAAAAATATAGTACCTTCTATTCATGGTGCTTTCATAGATATAGGTTATGAAAAAAATGGATATCTTTCCCTAGAAAAAAATCAGCATATAAACACCTTAAAAAAAGGTGATGAAGTTATGGTAGAGGTAGTAAAGGAAGAGATAGATAAAAAAGGCCCAAAGGTAACTAGAAACCTTTCCTTACCAGGAGCCTATGCAGTAATTACTAAAGAACATAGCCATATAGAAATTTCAAAAAAGATTAAAACACCAAATTTTAAAGAATTAATAGAAGAAGATATATCAAAACCTGAGGATGTTGGAATAATAATTAGAACAAAAGCAGAAAATATTGATATAAACATTTTAAAGGAAGAAATAGGTGAGTTAATACATAGATATGAAGAAATATGTAATAAGTTTACTTACTCATCTAAAGTAGGACCTCTCTATAAAGATAATGGGATCCTAAGTAGGGTCTTAAGAAATTATACTGAAGGTGGAGCTGAGATAGTAGTTGATAATTATGAAGATTACCTTTACTATGAAAAGTTAATTAAAGAAAAGCGCTTAGAAAATCTTCATCTAAGTTTTTATGAAGGAGCTTTATCCATATTTGATAATTATGGCATAGAAAAAGAAATTTTAGCGTTAAGACATAATAAAATTAACTTATCCAGTGGTGGTAACATTGTGTTAGAACGTACTGAAGCCATGAATGTGGTGGATGTAAATACGGCTAAAAACATAAAGCCATCCTTAAAGGAAAAAAATATTTTAGTAACTAATATGGAGGCTGCTAAGGAAGTAGTAAAACAGATAAGACTGAGAAATCTAGGTGGGATAATAGTAGTAGATTTTGTAGATATGAAATCTCATGAAGATAAAGCTGAAGTTTTAAAAGTTTTACAAGAGGAGTTTAAGGATGATAAGCATAATACTAAAATATATCCTTTCACAGAATTAAATTTAGTTCAGATAACTAGAAAAAAATATGGCAAATCCATATGTGATTATGTTTTTAATTCCTGTATTCATTGTAAAGGTACAGGAGAAAAAGTATCTTTAGAATATATATTAAGCATTTTAAAAGGTAAAGTGAAAAAAATAAAATCAGAGCAGGGAATTAAAAATATCTATATAGAACTAGATAGAAACTATGAGAATGAAATAAACAATGATATTGTAACTTTTGTGGAGAAATTAGATGGGCTAGACTGTGATATTTTTATTAGATTTCAGGAAAATCTAGATAATTTTAAAGTTGAATCTTTAATTTTTCATAGCCAAATTGAAGCTATGCAAGAATTAAAAGTATTTTCTGCAAAAACTAGATGTAACTAATAATTTTGAAAAACATGGCAGTATTAGAGATGATAGTCATCAATAAAAAAATACCATAAGTTGCTTTACAATCATCAGCGTATGTGTTAAAATGTCATTTGTAGACCGCACACATAAGGTTTTTAAACTAACTTTAAAATTTTGTAAAGAATTTGTAAGTTATACCTGAGATGGCGAGACTGGATTGAGGAGGTGTATTTAATGTACGCAGTTTTACTTACTGGAGGAAAGCAATACAGAGTTCAAGAGGGAGACGTTTTATTCGTTGAAAAACTTGAAGCTGAAGTTGATTCAACTGTAGAATTCGATAAGGTTTTAGCAGTTGGAAAAGAAGACGGTTTAGTAGTTGGAAAGCCTGTAGTTGAAGGAGCTAAAGTTGTTGCTAAAGTAGTAGCACAAGGAAAAGCTAAGAAAGTTATAGTTTTCAAATATAAGCCAAAGAAAGACTACAGAAAGAAACAAGGTCATAGACAACCATTTACTAAAGTTGTAATTGAGAAGATTGAAGCTTAATTATGATTAAGGTAACTTTCAAAAGAAAAAAAAGCATGGTAGTATCATTTCATGTATATGGGCATGCTGAGTATTTTGATGTTAAGCAAAATACAACTGTTTATGATGATGTTGTTTGTGGTTCTGTAAGTAATTTAGCCCAGGTAACAATCTTAGGAGTGTTAGAGGTGCTAAAGTTAAAACCTACATATATCGCGGAAGAGGGAAACATAGCTTTAGATGTATCTAAGTTATCTCATGTGGAAATAGAAAGTACACAAGTCCTACTAGAAACGATGTTATTGGGATTAAAGAATTTAGAAATTAGTTATGGAAAATATATCAAAGTTGTAGTAGAGGAGGTGCAGTGATATGTTACTAATAAACCTTCAGTTATGTGCTCATAAAAAAGGAGTAGGTAGCTCTAAGAACGGTAGAGATAGTGAATCTAAGAGATTAGGGGTTAAACGTGCAGACGGACAATTTGTACTTGCAGGAAACATCCTTGTAAGACAAAGAGGAACAAAAATTCACCCAGGTACAAACGTTGGTATCGGTGGAGATGACACTCTTTTCGCTAAGGTTGATGGAGTTGTAAGATTTGAAAGAATGGGTAAAAGCAAGAAAAAAGCTAGTGTTTATCCAATCGATGTAGAAATTGCAATAGCTGAATAGTTAATTAAGCACCCGTAAGGGTGCTTTTTTATGACATAGGACAATTATTTACTCATAGGGCAATTATTTATTCTATGTTATAAAAAAACATCCCTAGGTGTTAATTAGTTTTAAAATAAAACATAGGTAAAATTATTATTTTTGTAAATAATAATAATATACGTATACTTAATTCGTAAAAATATCAAAGGATATTTTGTTAGGAAGGTGAAATAATAATGTTTATAGATACAGCCAAGATTTTTGTACAGTCCGGAGATGGTGGTAATGGTTCCATTCATTTTAGAAGAGAAAAATTTGCTCCACTAGGTGGACCAGATGGTGGAGATGGAGGAGATGGTGGAAGCGTCATATTAGTAGTAGATAGTAATATGACTACCCTATTAGATTTTTCTTATCACCGTAAATTCGTAGCTCCTAATGGAGGAAAGGGTGAAGGCTCTAAATGCTACGGAAGAGGTGGAGAAGATATTATTATCAGAGTTCCAATGGGAACTATAGTTAAAGACTTTGAAACAGATAAGATTATGTGTGACTTAGCTCATGATGGGGATAAATTTGTAGTATGTAAAGGTGGAAAAGGCGGAAAAGGAAATGCAAAATTTTGTACTCCTACAAGACAGGCACCAAACTTTGCAGAGCCAGGTATGCCAGGAGAAGAAAGATGGATTAAGCTAGAACTTAAACTTTTAGCCGATGTAGGACTTCTAGGATTCCCTAACGTAGGAAAATCAACACTTTTATCCATGGTATCTAAGGCTAGACCAAAGATAGCTAACTACCACTTTACTACTATAAAACCAAACCTTGGAGTAGTAGCTGTGAAGGGTATAGAACCTTTTGTTATTGCTGATATACCAGGTATCATAGAAGGAGCAGCAGAGGGAGTAGGATTAGGCTTAGAGTTCTTAAGACATATAGAGAGAACTAGAATGCTTATCCATGTAGTTGATATTTCAGGAGTTGAAGGAAGAAATCCTATAGAAGACTTTAAAAGAATTAATGAAGAACTTAAAAAATATAGCATAAAGCTATGGGATAGACCACAGATAATTGCAGCAAATAAATCTGATATGCTCTATGATGAAGAAGTTTATGAAAACTTTAAAAAAGAATTACAAGCTATGGGCTATGATAAGATATATAAGATATCTGCAGCTACCAATGAAGGTGTAGATGATCTTATGAAGGCTGCAGCTGAAATGCTTAGCACAATTCCAGTTAAGGAATTAGAGATTTCAGAAGATGATAAATTTATTCCTGAAGAAAAGAGATTTACCTATGAAATAAATGAAGTCGAAGAAGGTATATTTGAGATTACAGGATCCTTTGTAGATAGATTATTAACTAGTGTAAATGTAAATGAGCCAGATTCATTAAGATACTTCCATAAAGTTTTAAGAAACAAAGGAATTATCGATGAGTTAAAGGATATGGGAATACAAGATGGTGACCTAGTAAGATTAAATGATTTTGAATTTGAATTCTTATTATAGAATTAGGGGGAAATAAATAACATGATAACAACAAAACAAAGAAGCTATCTTAGATCTCTTGGAAGTCAATTAGCACCTATATTCCAAGTAGGAAAAGGTGGCATAGAAGAAAACTTTCTTAAGCAGATAGATGGGGCTCTAGAATCAAGAGAGCTAATTAAGATAAAAACTTTAAATAATAGTGGGATTACAGCAAGAGAAGCTTCAGAAATTTTATGTGAAGAATTAGGTTGTGAAGGAATTCAAGCTATAGGAAGTAAATTAGTTATATATCGCAAATCCAAGAAAAATCCTAAAATAGAACTTCCTAAATAATATACATTTAATTGAGTTTTAGAAACCTTTAAATATATGTAACTTTTAAACAAGTATTCCAATTGCAGTTGGTAAAATACTTCATATATGGTATTATAATTTAAAGAGGTAATAGCATGAAAAAAGCGATTTTTGGAGGAACTTTTGATCCTATACATATAGGACATATTCATATAGCTTATGAAGCACTATATAATTTAAGCCTAGATGAAGTCATATTTATGCCAAATGGTCGACCACCACATAAAAGGGCTAGGGCTGTGACAGAGGAGAAAATTAGGTATAAAATGGTTTCTCAGGCCATAAAAGGTGAGAAAAAGTTCTCCATAAGTGATTTTGAGATAAAAAGTGACAGTTTAAGTTATACTTATAATACTCTAATGCAGTTTAACCATAGAGAACCTTATACTCAATGGTATTTCTTAGTTGGAGTAGATAGTTTAATGACTTTAAGGCAGTGGAAAAATATTCACATCATATTAGATAACTGCACTTTAGTTGTGTTTTCTAGAACTGGATATGCTATGGATGATGTATTAAAAATGAAAAAGGATTTAGAGAAAGAGTATGGCAAAGAGATAATTTTGTTAGAAATGTCTCTTTTAGATATATCATCTACAGAAATTAAAAAGAAAATTTCAGAAGATAAAATGGTTAATTACCTTCTTCCCCAAGGGGTAGAGGAGGTAATTAATCAATATAATTTATATAGAAATAAGGTGTAAGGTATGTGGCAGGAAAATAGAATAAAAGATTATATAAAAATTCATCTTACCAAGGAGAGATATAACCATAGTTTAGGTGTAATGAAAACTAGTGAAGACCTTGCAAAACATTATGGTATAAATCCTAATAAAGGTAGAATAGCTGGGCTTTGTCATGATTGTGCTAAAAATTTTTCTGCCAATGATTTAATTAATAAAGCAAGGAGTAATGGAATAATTATTTCAGATATATATTATAAATCTCCTCAGCTTTTACATGGTTTAATTGGAGCATATATATCAAAGGAAATGTTCCGTGTGGAAGATGAAGATATTTTAAATGCAATAAAATATCATACAACAGGACGAGAAAATATGTCAACATTAGAAAAAATAGTTTATATTGCTGATTGTATAGAGCCTTCAAGAAATTTTAAAGGTGTGGAAGAATTAAGAACTTTAGCCTATGAGGATTTAGATAAAGCTCTTTTAAAATCCTTTGACGATACTATAACGTATATTTTATCTAGAAACTCAATAATGCATATAGATACCATTAAAGCTAGAAATTATTTGTTAGTTACTAAAAGAAACTGATATTACTAGGTAAAAATTATCTAATAATATATAATAATTTAATTTGGGGAGGCAAAAAAATGGATAAAATCATAATCAACACTGAAAAAGCACCTGCAGCTTTAGGACCATACTCACAGGCAGTAAAGGTAGGAAATTTACTATACACTTCAGGTCAATTACCAATAAATCAAGCTGGAGAATTAGTAAATGATGATATACAAAAGGCTACAGCTGTGTGCTTAGAAAATGTTAAAGCTATTCTTGAAGAGGCTGGTACATCTTTAGATAAAGTTGTAAAAACTATGGTATTTATAAAGGATATGAATGACTTTGCAGCCATGAATGAAGTATATGGAAAGTATTTCAATGCAAATCCACCTGCAAGATCTTGTGTTCAACCAGGTAAATTACCAAAAGATGCTTTAATAGAAATTGAAGTAATAGCAATAGTAGAATAATTAAGTATATGATTAAGCCTCCTACACAAGGAGGCTTAAATATTTATAAATAGAGGTGACTAGAAGATGAGTGTTATTACATATAAGGTAGGAAAAGAAGGCCAGGATGTGAAGATAAGAGACTACATGAAGGAGAATTTAAGTCTTTCTGGTAGATTCATTCGTGGTTCCGCTATGGATAGAAGATTAAGAGTAAATGGTAAGGAAGTAAAGCTTAACTATAAACTTCAAGAAGATGATGTTATTGAAGTTACTGTTAATGCAGAGGAAAGCCAAAATATAGAAGGTGAAGATTTAAACATAAAGGTTATTTATGAAGATGATGATCTATTAATAGTTGATAAGCCTCCTTTTATGGTAGTTCACCCAACTAAAAGTCATCCTATGGGAACCTTAGCCAATGGAGTTATTCATCATTTTAGAAGTAACAATGATAATTCAATAGTAAGATTAGTTAGTAGATTAGATAGAGATACTTCTGGACTTATTATGATAGCTAAAAATCAATTTTCTCACATGAATTTAGCAAAATCTATGGAGAAGAATTTAATTAAAAAGTCTTATTTAGCTATAACTCATGGAAACCTTGAAAATCAAGAAGGTACTATAGACCTACCTATAGGAAGACCTACAGATGAAACAATAAAAAGAGCAGTTTTAGAAGATGGTCAAAGAAGTATTACTCATTACAAGATAAAAGAGAGCTATAAAGAGGGAGCTTTAGTAGAATTGGTCTTGGAGACTGGAAGAACCCATCAAATAAGGGTACACTTAAGCTATGTAGGATGTCCTATATATGGAGAACAACTCTATAGTGATTTTAATGATGAAGAATTAATAAGTCGTCAAGCCCTACATGCCTATGCTCTAACATTGCCACATCCTCGAAGTGGTGAGATTTTAAACTTTGAAAGTACTCTGCCAGAGGATATGACAAAGCTTATACATAACCTTCAATCCAAATAGAAAATTCATAGCCGGAGACCTAGCAGCTCTTTACTCCACGTTGAAAAAGATAGGAGTATTAGAGTTGGAAGTCACGGGATAAAGAAATGGTGCTTCATTAGTTAATAATGCAGCACCATTTATATTTTGGTAAATTAATATTTATTTTTGTATGAATTATAAGAAGAGAAAAGTTTTTTTCGTTTTTGGGCTAATCTTCTTTTCTTAATAATATATATAATAGCCAATATTAGAAGAATAATTCCTAAAACTATTCCACCTATAATCATAAATAGATTTTTATAGCTTATAGTGTTATCCTCTGTAGTAACTAGATTACCAACTACAGGAAGCACTTCTTCTTCATAATCACTACCACTTAAAACCTCACTACTATAGCCTTGACCATTATAATTAACTGCAACAGTGGTAATAGGCTCCCCCTTATTAAAAAATTTATTACTAAGAGTATCCTTATTAATTACTATGGATGGCTTTTCTTTAGAACTATTATCCTTTGTATATAGTATGTCCTTATCAGCCAACAAAGGAATAATTGAACCATTAGTAGTTTCGTAAGTACCTATTTCTTCACCTTTTGAAAAAGCTTTTTCAGTGGAAAAGTTTTTAAAGGCCCAATCAAAAAGTTTAGGAGTTTCATCATAATAGGCTTTATTTTCATCAAATAATATTGCTATTATAAACTTGTTATTACCCTTACAAGCAGAAGCTACAAAAGAATGACGAGATTCATCAGTATAGCCTGTTTTACCAGCAATGGCATCTGGATAATAGCATTCATAAGCATCGTGAAGTAGTCTATTATCGTTCCAAAGAGGTCTTTTTTCTTTAAAAATATTTGTAGGCTGTAAGAAAGTAGATTTAGTTTTAGATATTTCAATATATTTTTCGTGATTTAATAATTCTTTTTCCATAAGAGCTAAATCATAAGCTGTAGTTCTATGTTTATCATCATAAAGTCCATGAGGATTTACAAAGTTGGTATTTTTACAGCCCAGTTCCTTTGCACGTTGATTCATTAATGCGGCAAACTCTTCAATGGAGCCAGAGATATGCTCTGCTAGAGCAGCAGCACAATCATTTGCAGAAACCATTATTACTGAATATAACATTTCTTCTACAGTCATCTTTTCTCCCACATCTACATAGATTTTTGAACCCTCAATGGTAGGAGGAAATTCACCTACAGTTACAACTTCATCTAGATCACAATTTTCTAGAGTTAGAAGTACTGTCATTAGTTTTGTTGTAGATGCTGGTGGATAAGGTTTATTTTCATCTTTCCCATAGACCACTGCCCCAGTATTAGCATCCATAACTACCACGCTTTTACCAGTTATTGAAGGTGGGTCTGAGTATGCATATGCATTACCATAACTTAATAAGGTTATAGTAAAAAATGATAATATGATAAATAATAGTTTTTTCATAGAAATCTCCTTACTATACATATTTAATTTTTATCTAGTAACTTTTTTAACACATAATACATAATTATATCAAAAAAAAGTTGGAAGTACGATAATAATTTATAAAAAATATGGATAAGATGTTAATTGAGAGGTGTATTAAAGTGAAATTAAAAGAAAAAATAATTGGAGCATTATCCATATTAATACTTAGCATTATATTTTTGGTAGCAGGATACATAATTAATCATAATAAAGAAGAAGAATATAAAGAGGTATTCCTTGATGAACAACAGTATTTCCAAAGCCAAAATTCAAAAGGTAATGGCGAAGATGAAAATACTGAGAATAAAGATAGTAATAATAAAGATAGTAATAAAAAAGATAGTAATAAAAAAGATAGTGAAAATCAAGAAAATGTAAATGATAGTAAAATAGTTGTAGATATAAAAGGTGCAGTGAAAGCTCCTAAAGAATATGAATTAAAAGCAGGTTCTAGAGTAAGAGACTTAATTGAAATAGCAGGGGGACTGACACCAGAAGCTGATGAGGAAAAGATATATTTTTCTAAAATACTAGAAGATGAACAATGTATTAAAATATATAAAATAGGCGAAGAAGTATTAGATTCAGAAATTGAAGTTGAAGAACAGCAGGAAAAGGGTACAGGAGCTGTAGATTCAAAAGGAAAAATAAATATAAATAAAGCAACGGTGGATGAACTAATGACCATTCCAGGTATTGGTCAAGTAAAAGCTCAAAGTATAGTAGATTACAGAAATGAAAATGGAAAGTTTAACTCTGTAGATGAACTGACAAATATAACGGGTATAGGAGTAAAAACCTTAGAGAAATTGAGAGATAAGGTAGACATAAAATGAGTATTAGTATAGAATTATTAAAGAATTAGTATAATTTTCAATACTAAATAAAGTTAAATTTAATAAAAAATAGTGTTTGTTTTTATTATAAAATAAGGAGGTAAAACCATGTCAAAAAGATTAACAGAACTTTCAAAGACCTCTGGATGAGCAGCGAAAATAGGGCCGGAGACCCTTTCAAAAATACTAGACAAATTACCTAAAATGTCAAATGAAAACCTATTAGTAGGAATAGAAACTTCTGATGATGCAGCAGTTTACAAGCTAACAGAGGATATAGCAGCTATTCAAACCTTAGATTTCTTTACACCAGTGGTAGATGATCCTTATACCTTTGGAGCCATAGCAGCTGCAAATTCCCTAAGTGATGTTTATGCCATGGGAGGAAAGCCTACAGTAGCCATGAATATAGTTTGCTTTCCTAATTGCCTTAATATAGATATATTAGGAGAAATTTTAAAAGGTGGCGCTGATAAAGTCATAGAAGCAGGTGCCGTAGTGATTGGTGGACATACTGTTGAAGATGACGAACCTAAGTATGGGTTATCTGTTATGGGAATAGTACATCCTGAAAAGGTCCTTAAAAACCATGGTTGTAAGGTGGGAGACGTACTTATATTAACAAAGCCTATAGGTACAGGAATTGTTAATACAGCTATAAAGGCAGAAATAGCATCAAAGGAAGTATATGATGAAGCTGTAAAGGTTATGAGTACCTTAAATAAATATGCAGGTGAAATTATAGTAGATTACAATATAAATGCATGCACAGATGTTACTGGCTTTGGAATAATGGGTCATGGATATGAGATGGCATCAGCTTCTGATATCACTATAAAGTTATTTAAAGATAAAATTCCAGTGATTAAAGGTGCTAGAGAATATGCTGAGATGGGTTTAGTGCCTGCAGGAACTTATAACAATAAAGGATATTTAGATGGCAAGTATAAATTAGAGAATATTCCAGAATGGTTAGAGGATGCTTTATTTGATCCACAAACCTCAGGAGGTTTATTAATATCTACTCCTCAAGATCAAGTTCAGTCTATGATGGAAAGATTAATGAAGTTAGATATAAAACCTGCTATTATTGGTGAAGTAATTGAAAAGGGTGAAGTGCCTCTAGTGGTAGAATAGATAGTTGTAAAATTATTGGTATCTTATTAAAAATGCATGGGAGAAGTAAAATGAATAAGGAATTATTAAGAAAATTACCTAAGATAGATGAACTTTTAAAACTTCAATCAGTAAATAAGTTAATAGAAGAAAATTCTAGAACCATAGTTTTAGAATCCTTAAGGGAAGCCATAGAATTTTATAGAAATGGTATATTAAAAGGCAATGTAGATAGTTTAAATACAGAGCAAGTACTAGATTTTGCAGTTCATACTCTAGAAAGCAAAAACAAAATGCACCTAGAAAGGGTGATAAATGCCACAGGAACTGTTATACATACTAATTTAGGTCGTTCACTTTTAGGAAAAAAAGCTATAGAAAATGTGATAACAGTGGCAGGTAGCTATAATAATTTAGAATATGACATTGAAAGTGGGAAAAGAGGTTCTAGATATTCTCACATAGAAGAAATTATTAAAAAGGTTACTGGAGCAGAAGCTGCCATGGTAGTAAATAATAATGCTGCTGCCATAATGTTAGTTCTAGATACCTTAGCAAAGGAAAAGGAAGTCATAGTTTCTAGAGGAGAACTAGTAGAAATAGGTGGATCCTTTAGAATACCAGAAGTTATGAAGTTTAGTGGAGCTAAGCTAGTGGAAATAGGAACTACTAATAGAACTCATCTATATGATTATGAAAATAATATAAGAGAAAACACAGGAGTACTTTTAAAGGTTCATACCTCTAACTTTAAAGTTTTAGGCTTTACAGAAGGAGTGTCCTTAGAGCAGCTTGTAGAACTGGGAGAAAAGCATGAAATTCCAGTGGTAGAAGATATAGGTAGTGGAGTTCTTATAGACTTTGGTAAATATGGTTTTACCTATGAACCTACCGTCCAGGATAGCATAAAAAAAGGTATTGATGTAGTAACCTTTAGTGGGGATAAAATGTTAGGTGGTCCACAGGCGGGAATCATTGTTGGTAAAAAGAAATATATCGATAGAATGAAAAAGAATCAATTAACTAGGGCCCTAAGAGTTGACAAAATGACTTTAGCAGCCTTAGAAGGTACCTTAAAATATTATATAGATGAAAAAGAAGCTATAGATAACATTCCATCTTTAAATATGATTTTGATGCCTAAGGAAGAAGTTAAGAAAAAATGTATACTTCTAAAGAGAAAGCTACAAAGTAAGACTCAGGACTTTAAATTTTATATAGACAAAGGCGAATCCATGGTAGGTGGAGGGTCTATGCCTACAGAAAAAATTGAAACCTATGTAGTTAAAGTAACCAGTGAAAAATTTTCTCCAGAGGATATGGAGAGAAAACTTAGATTAGGAGAAACTCCACTAATAGCTAGGGTTTATAATGATGAGCTAGTTTTAGATGGAAGAACCTTATTTAAAGAAGATTTTGATGAAATAGTACAATGTTTTAAGGCTATAGAGTAGATTAGATCAATCAGGTGGGTTACTACCTACCTGCTCTATTATAAAACAGATGCTTTGAAAGGATGAAGTAAAATAGATGAAGCATATAATTATAGGTACTGCTGGACATATTGACCATGGTAAAACTACCCTAATTAAAGCTCTTACAGGAAGGGAAACAGATACTCTACAAGAAGAAAAAAATAGAGGAATATCTATAAATTTAGGATTTACCTATTTTGACTTACCTTCAGGGAGAAGAGCAGGAATAATTGATGTACCAGGTCATGAGAAGTTTATTAAAAATATGTTAGCAGGAATAAGTAGTATAGATGTGGTGTTACTTGTAATAGCTGCTGACGAAGGAATAATGCCGCAAACCAGGGAACACTTTGAAATATTAAAACTTTTAAATATAAAAAAAGGTATAGTAGTATTAACCAAGTCAGACTTAGTAGAAGCTGACTGGTTAGATATGATAAAGGAAGACATAAAGGAAGAATTTAAGGATACTTTTTTAGAGGATGCACCTATTCACGCAGTATCCTCTAAGACTAAAATGGGTTTTGAAGAATTAATTGTGGATATAGATAAATTAACTGAAGAAGTAGAAGCAAAGGATACAGAAGGTCATTTTAGATTACCAGTAGATAGATCCTTTAGTATAAGTGGTTTTGGTACAGTGGTAACTGGAACTATAATAAGTGGAAAGGTATCCCTAGGTGATACCGTGGAGATATATCCAGGTAAGGTTAAGGCCAAGGTTAGAGGAATCAGAGTCCATGATGTGCCTTCAGAACTTGGAGAAGCAGGACAGCGTTGTGCCATAAATCTTGCCAATATTAAGGTGTCAGAGGTACAAAGAGGTAATGTGGTAGCTAAGGAAGATATTATGGAGCCCTCTTTAATCATAGATTGTAAGTTGTACCATATAAAAACCGCTGAAAAATCTATAGTAAATAGACAAAGGGTAAGGCTATATCATGGTACAGAAGAAATAATCTGTAGAATTATACCCTTAGATAAAGAAGAAATTAAACCTGGACAGTGGGCTTACGTTCAACTGAGACTAGAAAAGCCTATTACAGCTCAAAGAAATGACCGCTACATCATAAGAAGCTATTCTCCTATGAATACCATAGCAGGAGGTATAATAATAGAGCCTAATGCTAAAAAATCTAAGAAGGTTACTGCTGAGTATTTAGAAGAATTAAAATTAAAAGAAAGTGGTAAATCTACTAATATTTTAGAAAATACAGTGAAAAATTTAAGCGATACCTATCCAGATTCTTTAGCTATATTAAAGAGTCTTGGTAAAAACATGGATAACATAGAAGAGGAATTAAAAGCTTTAGAAGATCAAGGAACCATAATAAGACTAGGTGGACAGGATAATAGCATATTCATCCATAAAGATTTCTTAAAGGATAAAACAAAAGAATTAAAGGCACTCATAGAAGATTTCCATAAAAAGAATCCATTAAAATTTGGAATGTCTAAGGAAGAAGCTAAAAATAAAATATTTACTAAAAAATTAAAACAAAAGAATTATGATGAGATATTAAACATGTTAGTAGAAAAGAAAACATTAAAAGTAAGTGAAAAGTTTATAGCTTTATATGATTTTAATGTAACCTTGAATAAAGAACAAGAAAGAATGAAAAACTTTATAATAAATGAATATAAAAAGTTAAAGTTTACCCCTCCTAAATATGTAGACTTAGGTCAAGGGGAAAAAGATAGAGCAGGATTTAAGATGGTATATGAACTTCTAATAGATAAGGAAATTTTAATTAAATTAAATGAAGACTGCACTCTTCTTAAGGAAAATTATGAAGAAGCTAAGAATAAGGTAAGAAATTATATCCTTGAAAATGGCTCTATATCAGCAGCTACCGCTAAAGAAATTTTTGAAAGTAACAGAAAATATACCATTGCTATCCTAGAACATCTAGATAGTATAAAATTCACTAAACGTGTAGAAAATGATAGAGTAATGTATTAATAGTGAAAAAAATCAAGTATTGATGATTTTAATACTTGATTTTTTATCTATTACATCTTATAATACCAAGTGTAGGAAGTAATATGGGAGTAGATAGGTGCTGGTGTGCCTGCCGGTCTTCAAAACCGAGTTGCCGTGCTAAGACCACGACGGGTGAGTTCGATTCTCACATATTCCCGCCAAAGTAATATAAGGACTTGAAAGTTAGTAATACCAACGGTAAGTAACTTTTGAGTCCTTATTTTATGCCTAAAAAACTAGAAATATGTTTGTAGGCTGCGAGAGTAAATTGAAAAATATCGATGAAATTTGTTGTAATAAAAAGTAAAATGTTTTAAAAAAATACAGTAAAAATATTGAAAATGAATAATTCAAATGGTAATATAGGTATATGTAATACGTAACACGTACTACATATACCTATATTTTATTTGGAGGGGAGGAGATTTTATGAAGTATATTGGAAATGCCTATGGCGCAGGTGGAATTAGCCCAATGTGCGCAGTAGATGGATGTCCAGCTAAGGCTTGTGGAGCTGATGGATGTGCAGGTAAATTATGTGGCGGAAACGCATGTGGTGGAAATGCATGTGGAATTGAAGCATGTGCAGTAGATGTTTGTCCTGTAGATGCTTGTTGGATCGATATTTTTTCAACTACTGGTGAAAATTAGGAGGTGTTTATATGTTTATTGGAAATTTATATTCAGAGGGAGATCATTACAAGGGAACTATAGAAACAGCTTGTTGGATTGACGCTTGTGGAGCTAAGGTTTGCGGACTTAAGTTCTGGTAAAAAAATTAAGAGCATTAGAGAGCAAGATTTTACTGTAATCTAATGCTCTACATATTGGAGGGATATTAATTAATGAAGTATTCAAAATTTAATCTTTTAATACCATACAATAAAGAAGAAAATATTTTATTTAATACATTATCAGGAAATAGTTTTTTAGTTGATGATAAGACTATGGGAAAAATGAAAGAAAATGATATGAGTGAAATAGATGAAGAGCTAAAAAAAGAAATGATTGAGAAAAAATTAATAGTACCAGATGAGATAGATGAAAATAGATATTTTGATTTTTATCATAATAAAGCTAAGTATGGAAATAATAATTTATCTTATACAATTTTATTGACATGGGCATGTAATTTGAGATGTGTATATTGTTATGAAGGTGCAGGAGAGGCAAAGAGTAATTCAATGACAATAGAAACAGCTAATTCTATAATAAAACATATAAAAAATGAATCTCTTCAAAGAGGAACAAAAAGTGTAAACATTATACTTTTTGGAGGAGAACCTCTAGTAAATTATAAAGAAGGAGAACACATACTAGAAGAACTTAGTCAATTTTGTAAAGAAAACAATATGACACTTGTAACATCAATTATAACCAATGGTACATTGTTAGACGAAAGAATAGTAGAATCATTAGTTAAATATAATTGTAAGTATGTACAAATAACAATAGATGGAACGAGAGAAATTCATAATACAAGAAGAATAGGAAAAAATGGAGAAGGAACCTTTGATAAAATAATAGAAAGCTTAGAATTGCTAAAAAAATACAAGGACAAGCTGCATACAGTAATTAGAGTAAATGTAGACAAAACTAATATAAAAGATATGAATGAACTTATGGATTTCTTTCATAGCAAAGGGCTTGATGAATTAAGTATAGATTTTGGAATAGTAAGAGGGGGAACAGATGCATGTTCATCCTATGAAGATAACTGTTATGTAGAGGAAGAATTAGGTGATTTATTAAGCAATTTGTGGACAAAGGCAGGTAAAGTAGGCTTTGATGTTAAGAGAAGACCAATGAGAAAATGGACATACTGTGGACTTAATTGTGATAATAATTTTACCATTGAACCAAGTGGAGAAATGTATAAGTGCTGGGAACATACTGGTGAAGAAGAACATAGAATTGGTAAGTTAGATGCAGATGGAAATATAAAAGATATAACATATAAATATTTTGAATGGATGACTAGAAATCCACTAAATGTAGAGGAGTGTAGAGAGTGTGTATATCTTCCAGCATGTGGAGGTGGATGTGGATCAGTTAGCTATGGAAAAAGTGAGAAGTATGAAGATTCAGGTTGCTTTAAAATAAAGGGGATAGTAGAAGAACAAGTTAAGAGTTACTTTTCAGAAATTATAAATAAGGGTTAGTGAGTTTAATGAAAATATTTCGTTTAATTCAATTTAGTCTATCAAAAAGAAAATCTGAGTTTTTTACATTTTTGATTTTAAGTATTTTATCATGGAGTATTAATATAATAATGCCTTATATTATTGGAGATTATATTGATAATTTAATAAATGTAAAAGCAATGGAAAATATATATCGTTTTACATTAATATCTATCGTACTTACGATTTTTGCAATAATAAGCTCATATCTATCAAACATGAAAAAAGTAAAAATTGTTACTAATATATCTTATGATTTAAAAGAAAAGTTATTATTACAGTTGACGAAAACAAGTCAAATTGAATTAAAGAAAAAAGATGCAGCTTATTTAAGTCAAAGAATCTTTTCAGATACAGAAGAGATATCAAGTTTTTTTATAACTAATTCAATAGGTATAGTAATACAGGTATTAAGTATTATAATTGTAGGATTTATGCTTTTTAAAATAGATTGGTTAATGAGTTTAGTATTAATGATATTTGTTCCTATATATATTATTTCTTATTTAGCATTTAAAAAGCCTTTATATGAGAAAGGATATTCAGTAAAAGAAGAAGAAAATATATTTTTTTCAGATGTAAGTTATAAAATAAGTAATATTTATTTTATTAAGTTAAATTCTTTATATCAAAATATATTAACTGAAGTACGTGAAAAATATGAAAAGTTATATAATATCATTATGAAATTTACTAAACTGGCTTATATTTTTTCATCGCTAGGTTCTACAATAAATAATTTAGCCAAAATAGCACTTATATTTATAGGTGGAGTAAGAATTATAAGTGGTAATTTAACTATTGGAGAATTTACAATAATGAGCAGTTATTTTGCTATTTTTATTGGAGCAGTAAATTACTTTTTAGAATTAGGAAAAACCTATCAAAGTGCTTTAATATGTCTTAATAGAATAGGGGAAGTTAGTACTTTAGAAAAGGAAAGTAATGGAAGTGAACTGGTGGGACACATTGATGAGATAGAGTTAAAAAATGTTTCTTTTAGTTATAATGGTAATGGAAATATTTTTAAGCCCATCAGTTATTTATTTGAAAAAGGAAATATATACTGTATTGTTGGAGAAAATGGAAGTGGAAAAAGTACTTTAATTAATGTCATATTAAATATATATAATAATTATCAGGGCGAAGTATTTATAAATAATAAAAGTATAAAAAATATAGATATGATTTGTGCCAGAAGAGATTTATTTTCAGTTGCAGAACAAAATCCTGCTTTATTTGAAAGCAATTTGGAGGCAAATTTGAAATATTCAATAGATAATTGTGACCTTGAGCTTTTAAATTATTATGTAGAAGCGTTCAAATTATATAATGGAGAGTCCAGATCAAATTTGAGCGAAAAAAAAGTAAATAAAAAGAATGACACCATATCTGGTGGAGAAAAACAAAAAGTTTCATTAATTAGAGCACTTTTAAAAGATTCACATTGTCTCATATTAGATGAACCATCAACATATTTAGATGAAGATGGAATGAATGCGTTAAAAAAGATTTTATATGAAGTTAAAGATAATAAGATAGTAATTATAGTTACACACGATGATAAGATAAGAGAAATCGCAGATCATGTTTTTTCTGTTAATAAGTAATATTTTTGAGATTTTTAGATATTAACCCATGACTACAAGTCTAATACTCCCATATTTTTTTTAATGAGAATAAAGAGTTGCTACGTCCGTGGGTAAGTATTTCACTAAAGGACAACAACCTATTAGTATGGAAATATTGATACTGAAAAGTCTGTTAGTGAGTATCAAAAATACTGATATTGAGAACTCTGTTAGTAGGTATCAATAATGCTGATACTAAGAAGTATATTAGTATGTATCACAATAGGATACTAAGAAATCTGTTTATGGTAATATAAATTTTTCTCTTGCATTTAATTCAATAGAGTATTAAAATGATGTACTACGTAGAACATATTAAGTAATGTGTAGTACATCTTTTTATTATAGAAAAGTTTACTATAAAAGGATCTAAAGACAACAATAGATTAGTAATATTGATTTTAGATTTACCACAATAATACATAACAAAAAGTTTAAAGGCAATAACAGAGTAATTAATATTTGGAATTGGAGGTTAATAATAAAAATTAAAGATGGAAGATAAGTATAAACCATTAACAGAATCAACCTATTATGTAATGATAGCATTTCTTTATGAAAAACATGGATATGCTATAAAAATGTTTTTAGAAGACAAAACTCATGGCAGAATTAGTTTAGGACCTGGCACTCTATATGGAATTATAAATAAACTCAGTGAAAAGAACTATTTAACCCCTATAGAAGATGATGATAATGACAAAAGAAACTCTTACGAGTTAACAGATGAGGGAAAAGAAGTACTTAAGAATGAATATGAAAGAATAAAAGAAATCTATACCTTTGGAGAAAGATTTATTGATAAGAAGTTATAAATTTAAAGGGAGGTAAAAAAGTGATAAAAAAATTTAGGTTTTTTTTAGATCCAATTGAAGGTCAGGAAAGGTGGTTAAACAATATTGCAAAACAAGGATACAAACTAGAAAGTGTATCTCAAAGGGGATGTTTATATACATTTTCAAATGAAAAAGATAACCACTATATTTACACAGTAGAATTAGTTTCTAATCGCAGTAATGAGTATATTGACAATTATATAAAAGAACTAAATGATTTTGGAATTAAGTGTTTTATAAAGGGAAGTAACCTTGGACAGTATTCTTTTGGAAAATTTAAACTTAGACCATTTATTAAAGAAAGTAAATCTAGAGTTGCAACTTCTAAAAGTATAAATAGGGAATTATTAATTTTGGAAAAACCGAAGGAAAAGGATGAAGATAAATTTGAAATATATACAGATGTAGAGGATATTAATCAATATTACTCTAATATGGTTTCCTTATTTAGCTATTTTACATTAATTCCATCATTATTTTTACTTTTAGTTTTATATGATCTTCTATGGAAAGGAAACTATAATACTTTAGAATTAAAGATAATTCTTGCAATTGTTTTATTTATATTCACAGTTTTTTGGGGATATAAAAGTTTATATTATAAGAAAAAAGTCCAAAAGTAGAAACCTAATCAGTAAATAGATAAATAATTAAATGAAATAACAAGTAAAATATACAGAAAAAGTAAGGCTGGTATTGAAGGTGTACAAAAACAATGATATAATAATTATATTATAATACGAGTGACGTATTATAATGCAATTATCAGACAGGAGGTATAGTTAAAATTTTAAGAATATTTGTTTTATTTTTAGGAGGTATATTTTGAAAAAGTTAGTATTATGTTTTTTTATCATTGCATTAACATTTATGTCATTGGTAGCTTGTAATAACTATAGTACAGAGAATTCAAGTTATAAGATTAATAGTGGAGACATAAGTAAAGATAATAATGGGATAAAAGGTTCTTATAAAGAATACAACGGATATTATGAATATAGTGTAAAATTTGCAACAGAAGAAGTGAAATTTCATATTGATTCAGAAACTTTAAATGGTGATATAAATATTAAATTGATAGACAAAGAAAAAAATGAAGTTTTTTCAGTAGAAAAACCAGATGATTTTAAAAAAGATGTGGAGATAAACAAAGATGAAAAATATACTATTGTCATAGAAGGAAAAAATCATGAAGGTGATTTTAATATTAAATGGGAATAGATTAATTAAAATAAATACTTAAAAGGGAGTAAAACTCCCTTCCTTTTTTTGTAACGGGGTCAGACCCCATCCCATAAAATGGGAGGGGGTCTGACCCCGTTACTTTTTTTGGAAACCCGCATGAACACAACAAATAGTTAACTAGTTAACTATTTATATAGTTTTATAGGTAAATAGGTAACTATATAAATAGTCATATAGTTACCTATACAAATATTTCTATATTTACATATCATTTCATTGATATATTCATACAATTTTATATTTACATACCCTATATTAACTTCAATGAAATTATAAATGAAAATTTTTATTATATAAATAAAGGATTTTCATCCTAAAAAAAGAATAATAGATATTACATTTAAGAATAGAAAACTTATATTCTATATTGGGAAATAAGTTATATATTATATTTCTACGATTGTAAGGGAGAAATGGATTATGAAGAAAGTTTTGACAGTGGTATTAGTAGCAATTTTATATTTATCCTATTTCGGAGCAACCGTTGTAAAATCGAATTTTTTTGGGAACATTTTGTCTCCCATTGTAACTTTTATAGCAGCTTATTATGTTTTTAAAGGTTTTTATATGGAGGAGAAAAATAAGACATTAAAAACTTCAGGATTATTTTTGGCTCTAAGTATTTTAAACTGGGCTGTTTGTGATGTTATGTGGGCAGTGGAAGCTATAATTCTGAAAATTAATCCAGAACAAGTTAGTGCTATAGTAAGTGGGTATTTATTAACTAATTTACTGTTACTATGTTCCTTAATTATAGGTGGATATGATCAATTTAAAAAATGGAATGCAACCCAGGTTTTAATTGATACTGTTGCAATAACAATCTGTACTATGACTTTAGTTTGGGTTATATTTTTAAATACTGATATGCAAAATGCAATACTTATGAAAAGTGATTGGATTTTTATGATTTGTGTATTTGTAGACTTTTTAATATTTATATGGGTTGCTAGTTGGTTCTTGTCTATAAGAAAAGGGAAAATACCTTTATATTTAAGGGTTACAGCTGGTTCATATATACTTTATATAGTTTTTGATATTATTTATTATTATGAATATTTTTACAGCCTATATGAGCCGAATTCATTATTAGATGCTGCATATGCAATTGCTTTTGGAATGGCAGCTATAGGGTCAATTATTAAAATTAAAACTCAACATAAGATAGAACGTACTGAATTCATGAATAGTGGTAGAAATAAAAAGGGGCTTTTATTATTAACTGCTCCAATAATTTTAATCCTATTTAAAGGGGTGCAGTTAGAATATTTATTATTAATGCTTATTGTTATTACCTTTTACTATATACACTCAAATCATGTTCAAACCAATATACTTAAAGAAGAATTATTAAAAAATGAAAAGCAATTAAACTTAAGATTGGAAAGCAAGGTTCAGGAAAGAACAAAAGAGTTAAATGATATGATAAATAAAGATGTAGTTACAGGATTACATAGTAGGAGATATTTTCTTCAACAGATAGATAATAATATTAATAGTCTGAAAAAAGATGAAAATATTATTCTTTTTTACATTGATTTAAATAAATATAAAATGCTAAAAACCATGTTTGGTAATTATATTGGAGAAGAAGTATTAGTGGAAATAGGAAAGAGACTTAAAGAGTATGTTTACAGAGAAGAAGATATTTTAGCTTCCTTTGGTGAGGATGTTTTTGTTCTTACTAAGGAAGGTTCTTATACCTATGAAGATGGACTAGAAATGGCTAAAAATCTTATACATGCCTGTAGTGACATATTTACCATTGAAGAGTATGATATACGAGTTACTTTAAATGTAGGAATATCTATATATCCCCTTGATGCAAAAAATAGAGACGAAATGATTAAACATGCAGATATAGCCATGCTACAAGCTAGGCTATTAGCATTTAATAGGGCAATGGTCTTTACCCAAAAACTAGGAGAATTAGCATTTGCTAAAAATGAAATTGAAATTATGATTAAAAAAGCTGACTTTAATGAAGAATTTCAATTGTATTATCAGCCACAAGTATCCATTGAAGATGAAAGAATTATAGGCTTTGAGGCACTTATGCGCTGGCAAAGAAATGATGGAAAATTCATTTCTCCTGGTGAATTTATTCCCATTGCAGAGGAAACAGGATTTATAATTCCCATAGGATATTGGGTTATGGAAAATGCCATGGCACAGCTATCCCAGTGGAAGAAAAAAACTAAAAAACACCTTAGAATTGCAATCAATGTTTCTGTAAGACAGTTAAAGGATAATAGTTTCATTATAAAATTAAAAGAAATCATGGAAAGATATCATATTGCACCTGAAGAAGTAGAAATTGAAATTACAGAGACTTTAGAATTGGAAGAAGATATAAAAGTTAAAGATACATTGTTAAAGATTAATGCAATGGGGATTTCAATAGCTGTTGATGACTTTGGAACTGGATATTCTTCTTTATATTATTTAAAGCAGTTACCAGTAGATAGGATAAAAATAGCCAAACCTTTAGTAGACCTAATAGATAAAGATAACTATGATTATGCAATCGTTAAGGCTGTAATTACCGTTGCTAAAGCAATAGGGGTTCCTGTAATAGCTGAAGGGGTTGAAAGAAAAGAACAATTGGAATGTCTAAGAAAATTACAATGTGATGAGATTCAGGGATATTACTTTGCAAAGCCAATGCCAGCAGAAGAAATATATAAAAATTGGTTATAAAACTGAATTACAATTTATTACTTTGGCAATGATACTACAGGGTGATATTATGGATAAATCAATGGTTCAGATATGCTTGGCAGGGATTTTTGGATGTACTATATACTTTTTATATAGCTACATGGGAATTTTACCAGCTGTAGTTTTTATAGTAATTTATATACTTTTACTTAAAAAAGATTTTAAGAAACCCCTAGCTTTTATAGTTATGGGGTTTTCTGTATTGTTTTTTATAAACTGCATTATATATTTTTATTCCATGGACCTAGGGGAAAATATTAAGTGCAGAATCGTAGAGGAAGGGAAGGATTACTATATTGGTAGTCTTCAAAATAGAAGAATTAAAATTTTTCCTAAGAACAAGGAGATTCAATTGGGAAGGCAGTACATATTAAAAGGAGAATTTCATAGAAAGGTAGATTATAGTAAAGGAATTGTAGGTGAGTATAACCTAATAGCTTCAAAGCCTTTAAAGGAAGATTTAATATATAAGGGATACTTGATAAAAAGTCATCTTTATAATAAGCTTTTAGCTGCTACGGATGAAGAAGGAGCTGCTATTATACTAGCGGTAAGTGGTGGTGATGATAGCTATATTGATTATGATAAAAGAGAAGAATTCAATGCTCTAGGTATATCTCATATAATAAGTGTATCAGGACTTCATGTATCATTAATTTATGTTGTACTTCAAAGTATAATTGGATATAAACTAGCTTTAATAGTTCTTTTCTTTTATGTTATATTTACTGGAGGAAAAAGCTCTACCTTTAGAGCCTTTATAATGATATTTTTGCTGGTATTAGGCCCTAAGGTGAAAAAGACCTATGAAGGTATATCAGCCTTAGCCTTTGCAGCATTTTTACTTCTGTTAATAAAACCTTACTACATATTAGATATAGGTTATGTACTTAGCTTTTTAGCCGTATTAGGAATCTTCACTTTAAATAATAAAATTAAAAGGAAATTTTATAAGCTCCCCAATTTTATAGCCACCTCCCTTAGTTTAACCTTTAGCTCTATGATTTTTACTACACCCTATATAATAATGAGATTTAATGCTGTGAGTTTAGGTGGACTTATTTCTAATCTATTTCTGATTCCCTTTTACACCTTTCTATTAGTTTTAGGTAACCTTCTACTTCTATTTATTAAGGTTCCGGCAGTGTTTAATCTTTTGTCTCTCATTACTAACTCAGTGCTACTTATAATTAATACCATGGAGGATTTTTTAGTTAATCTTTTGCCCTTACCCTTAGAATTTACTTACATAGAAGGAGTTATGATTCTCATATTATACCTAAGTTATATCCTTATAAGAAGAGGGGTGAAGTCTTTAAGATACTTGCCTATATTACTATTTCTTTTAACTATAAAGCAGCAATATATAATTTACCCGGAAATAAATTTTATAGGGGGTAAAAAGGCAGATATTGTAGAAATAAACTATGGTACCAGAAAAGTAATGGTATGTAAGCAAAAGGTGAAGTTGAAATATGTCTATGAAAATTATAAGGGGTTAGATAGAATCTATGATGAATTTGAAGAAGAGCTAACCTTAAAACTATCAAAGCATTGCATTATAGATGTAGAAGATAAGGATGGAGTTCTCTCTTTAAAAATAAATCATAGGGGTAAAATTAGTAATATAATTATAGACAAGGAATATGAAAAAGAAGCCACTCAATGCTGTTATAAAAGCAATTCTTCATCAACAAGTCCAAACTGTGATATAATAAGGATTAACAGAAAAAGAGAAGGAATTATTCTAGGACATTATTATGAAAACTATAAACTCATAGGTGGAGAATTATATCATAATTATGTTCACTAGAATAAGTATTATGCTGAAATAAGTATTATACTGAATTAAAGAGTGGAGGAATTTTTCTTGATAACCTTAGAACAATTTGAAAAACACATAAAAGAAAATAAACTAAAAAATTGTTATATACTTTGTGGTTCTGATGAAGGACTTATAAAGACAGCTATAAAAAAAATAAGAAATTTAAAGATAGATGAAGGTTTTGCTGATTTTAACTATACAAGAATTTCTGGAGATAAACTTGATGTAGATGCTTTAATAAATAATTGCGAAACTATACCCTTTATGAGTGAAAATAGAATGGTAGAAATCTTTAGAGCTAACTTTTTAAGAGATAAGGGAGAAGATATAGATAGCCTTAGAAACTATCTTAAGGATATTCCTCCCTATACCTTTTTAATTATGTACTATGTATTTGAAGATGATAGAGAAAAACTTAGTAATAAGGTTAAGAAGCTTCAAAATGTATGTGAGGTTGTAAAAGTTGATAAACTAAAGGGCATGGGCCTTCAAAGTAAAGTAAAAGCCATCTTTGAAGAAAAGGGAAAGTCCATAGGAAAAAGTGAAGTTGGATACTTTTGCTCCATCATAGAAAATAACATGAACATAGTAGATAACGAGATAGAGAAGCTTATTTTATATACTGAAGGAAGGGAGATAACTAGAGAAGATATAATAAAGATGTGTCCCTATGAAAAGGAGAATGATATATTTAATTTAGTGTCCTATCTTTCAGAAAGAAATATAAAGGCAGCCATAGATACTTTAAATCAATTGATATATAGGGGTGAAAAACCACCTAAAATTTTATCTATGATAGAGCGTCAATTTAAGCTTTTATTTGCCATAAGAATAAAGATTGGAAAAGGGGTTAGAAAAGAAGACATGGTAAAGGAATATAACTTAAATCCCTATATTGCAGATAAGATGATAGTTCAAAGCAAAAAGTTTTCTCAGGAAGCTCTAAAGAAGAATATAGAAAATTGCATTGAAACGGAAAGTGAAATAAAAAGTAAATCTGTAGATCAAAAGAATGCCATTGAAATGCTTATGGTAAAAACCATGATGAATAAATAAAAAGTTTTAAATTAAATATATGCGAAAAAATAAATAACCGGTGAATACACCGGTTTATTTATTAAGCAGATAATCCATTTAACTTAGCTGCTAATCTAGATTTTTTCTTAGCTGCTTTATTCTTATGTATTATGCCTTTAGAAGCAGCCATATCAAGGGCTTTAACTACAGTTTTAAAGCTTTCTTGAGCAGCAGCAACGTCATTGCTAGCTAGAACAGCTTCAAATTTCTTTATAGTTGTCTTTAAAGAAGACTTTATCATAGTGTTTCTCATAGTCTTAGCTTGAGTAACTTTGATTCTTTTTTTAGCTGACTTAATGTTTGCCATTATTAATTCACCCCCTTGTATTTTTATCAATCTCTCAGCGGCAGCTTTGGGGAAGTCTGCTTACGAGTTTCATATAACAAAAGCTATTATAACATTAAATTTTACGTACTTCAAGTAGAATTTACCTTTAACATATTAGTATATGAAAGAAACTTTGGGAAAAGATAAATATAAATACTAATGTATATAGGAATGATATGAAAAATACCATAAATGAGGTGTAATGATTATGATGAAGGAAAGCAAGTCTAAGGATAAAGAAGAAGTAGTTTACAGTGTAAGGACAGATTTAGCGTTAGAAGCTAAAGAGATTTATAGTGAGAATAATCCTGGAAAATTATCAGGAGTAAAATCGGAGGAATACATAGATAATAACGTTAGAGTTACTGCTGTAAAAATATTAGATGAAGAAGGAGCTAAAAACATAGGAAAACCTATTGGTGAATATATCACCTTAGAATTTCCAGAATTCGTATACTATGATGGTGAGAGAATAATAGATGTAAGTGAAGTTATGGCTAAAGAATTATCAAAGCTGATTAATCTAAATGAAGATATGGTAGCTTTAGTGGTAGGGTTAGGTAACTGGAATATCACTGCTGATGCCGTAGGACCAAAGGTAGTGTCAAAGATAATGATAAGCAGACACTTAAAAGAATATGTTCCAGATAGCATTGATGAGGGTGTAAGACCAGTGTGTGCTATATCCCCTGGTGTCTTAGGACTTACAGGTATGGAAACCAGCGAAATTATAAAGGGTATAGTAGATAAGGTAAAACCTAGTGTAATAATTTGTATAGATGCTCTTGCTTCTAGGAAAACACAGAGGGTAAATAGAACTATACAGCTAGGTAATACAGGTATATCTCCAGGAGCAGGAGTGGGAAATAGAAGATTAGAGCTCAGTGAAAAGACCCTAGGAGTCCCTGTAATAGCCATAGGAGTGCCTACAGTTGTAGATGCAGGAACTATAGCTAATGATACCATAGACTTAGTTTTGGAAAGCTTAATCAAGTCTTCAACTAAGGGCGGGGCATTTTATAGCATGCTTAAGGAAGTTGACAGAGATGAAAGACAAACATTGATTAGAGAGGTTCTAGACCCAGAATTAGGAGGCATGGTAGTAACTCCTAAAGATATTGATAAAGTAATAGATAGTGTATCTAAAATAATTGCCAATGGCATAAACATAGCCCTTCAACCAGCTTTAACCTTAGATGATATAAATACCTATTTAAACTAAAGTAATAAAATTTATTCCCCCCTCATATAAATTATTAGAGTAATTAATTATACCTATGTATAACTCAAACAGGGGGGGATACGGTGAATAACAAAAGTAAGACAGATGCTGGAAAGTATTGTTCTAGAGCTATCCTTGCTATAATAGCAGTAGTCATGGTGATATCTATAGGTTTATCTAGGTCTACCCAAGCCTTAGATGATGATAACTTAGAAAGTATCAATAGAACTAATTTTTTTATGAAGCTCATAGGGCAAAGTGTCAGTACTTTAAAGCCAGCAGTAAATAAGGATGATACAAAATTTATAGGTAATTTTAC
The DNA here is from genome assembly GCF_052067195.1 of Clostridium sulfidigenes. NCBI lineage: Bacteria > Bacillati > Bacillota > Clostridia > Eubacteriales > Clostridiaceae > Clostridium > Clostridium sulfidigenes. The sequence goes on from NZ_JBQHQR010000001.1 coordinate 305,973, forward strand.
CTTGAATCCTTTGGATATAGTTAGAAAGGAAATAAGCTTTTTAGACGAAGAAAATTTAAGGGATAAAACTGCTCTAGAGAATGTGAAGGAACATGCTAAGGTAGTACAGAAAATTACAATAAATCCTTTCGAACTAAAAGATACGGACATAAATAAATTTCAAGAAGGGGTAGATGTAGTTGGTGATCCTAAAGATAATTCTAAAAAGAAGATATTGATATATCATACTCATACTAATGAAGCTTATGCAGAAGGAAATGGTGGATTATCTACCACTGTAGCAGGAGTGGGGGATGTTCTTACTTCTGAACTAGAAAAATTAGGCTTTACAGTTGTCCATGATAAAACAATTCATGATAAGGCTGATTATAATAGAGCTTACCATGCTTCTAGAGAAACCATAAGTAAAAATATAAGTAGTTATGGAGAGTTTGATTTAATAATAGATCTTCATAGAGATGGTGGTCCTAGAAAAGAAGACGTTACTGGAAACATAAAGGGCGATGATGTTGCAAAGCTTACTTTAGTAACAACCATGCAGGACCCTAAATATCCTAAGCATATAGAAAATGTTAAATCCATATTTGCTATAGCAAATAAGCTTTATCCTGGATTGTATAGAGAGAGGGGCATTATAGCCTATGACCATGGAGGTATTTTATTTTACAACCAAGATTTAAGTGATAATGCTATACTCATGGAGGTTGGAGCAGATACCAACAAATTACAAGAAGCTAAAAACTCAATGAAATATATGAGTATAGTTTTTGCACAATATTTAAATTCTAAGTAAGGCATCTGAAAATAAATAGACGAGCATTCTGACTTATTTATTTTTTGAAGATGCCTAAGAAAGAATAAAAATATAAGAAAAAGTACATCATTAAATGTGAGGTGCTTTTTTTATTTTGAGCACCTATAGGTAAAGGAGAAAAGAGAAGATGAATAGTAAGACACTAAGGACAGGATTATGCAAGTTTTTAATAATAATTTCAGTAGGATTTATGATATACGGAATTTTAGTGGTAAATATGAATTTACCTCAGGTGGTTAGACAAAGCTCTAGTTTTTATGTAAGCTCTAATGACATGGATTCGAAGGTTAATATAAAAATAGGGGAATTTAATATAATCCTTAATGGTCAGCCTTTTAAGAATTTTGTTAAAGGCACTAAGGTTATAGGAGATACTATTAAGGAACTAGTATTGCCATCCAATGAAACTTAAAAGTTAACATTATAAAGTATATTGACAAGGAACCTTTATTTTATGGTATAATTTACTTTGGTTTATTATCTAACTAAGTATAGTTGATAATTAGATTAGAAAAGGTGACTTTAATAAAGAGTTAATATAAATTTACGGGGGTATTTGAGTAGATGCAAACTAACAGACAAAAACACATAAGAAATTTTTCTATAGTAGCACATATAGATCACGGCAAGTCTACTTTAGCAGATAGATTACTTGAAAAAACAGGTACTTTAACAGCTAGGGAAATGGAAGCCCAAGTACTAGATAACATGGAATTAGAAAGAGAAAGAGGAATTACAATCAAGGCTCAAGCAGCAAGACTTATACATAGAACAGAAGAGGGCGAAGAGTATATTTTAAATCTAATAGATACTCCAGGTCACGTAGACTTTAACTATGAGGTTTCTAGAAGTTTAGCAGCTTGTGAAGGAGCTGTATTAGTTGTGGATGCAACTCAAGGTATACAAGCACAGACCCTTGCAAACTGTTACTTAGCCTTAGATCATGACCTTGAAATTGCTCCAGTTATAAACAAAATAGATCTTCAAAGTGCAAGACCTAATGAGGTTAAGCAAGAAATTGAAGATGTTATTGGAATTCCAGCAGATGATGCACCATTAATATCTGCTAAAACAGGATTAAATATAGAGGATGTAATTAAAACTGTTATAGCTAAAGTACCAGCACCAGAAGGGGATGAAGAAGCTCCTCTTAAGGCCTTAATCTTTGACTCTTACTATGACTCATATAAAGGTGTAGTAACCTACATCAGAGTATTTGATGGGGTAGTAAAGCCAGGAACTAAAATCAAATTAATGAATACTAATAAAGTCTACGATGTAACTGAGGTAGGAGTATTTACTCCAGGTCCATTAAAGGTGGATGAACTTAGAGCTGGAGACGTTGGATACTTAAGTGCAGCTATTAGAAATGTAAAAGATGCTAGAGCTGGAGATACCATCACAGAAGCAGGAAGACCAGCAGCTCAACCGCTAGAAGGATATAGACCAGCTATACCTATGGTGTTTAGTGGAATATACCCTGTAGATGGAGCTAAGTATGAAACATTAAAGGAAGCTCTTGAAAAGCTACAGCTTAACGATGCAGCCCTATCCTTTGAACCAGAGACATCTATAGCTCTAGGTTTTGGATTTAGATGTGGATTTTTAGGATTACTTCACATGGAGATAATTCAAGAGAGGATAGAGAGAGAGTTTAATCTGGATATAATTACCACTGCACCTTCCGTTGTTTACAAGGTAGCTAAGACTGATGGGGAAATTATAGAGATTACAAACCCAACTAACTTACCAGAGCCAAGTGAAATATCCTATATGGAAGAGCCAGAAGTTAAGGCTTCAATAATATCACCTTCAGATTATGTAGGAGCAATCATGGAGTTATGCCAAGAGAAGAGAGGAACCTTCATAGATATGCAATATATCGAAGAAACTAGGGTTGTAATTAACTATGATATTCCACTTAATGAAATAGTATATGATTTCTTTGATGCTTTAAAATCTAGAACTAGAGGATATGCATCCTTTGACTATGAACTTAAAGGGTATAAGAGAACTCAACTTGTTAAGCTTGACATACTTCTTAATGGAGATGTAGTGGATGCACTATCTATGATAGTTCCAGCAGATAGAGCTTACCATAGAGGAAGATCCATGGTAGAAAAGCTTAAGGAGATTATTCCAAGACAAATGTTTGAGATTCCAATTCAAGCAGCCATAGGAGCTAAAATAATAGCTAGAGAAACTGTAAAAGCTATGAGAAAAGACGTACTTGCTAAGTGTTACGGTGGAGATATCTCAAGAAAGAAAAAACTTCTTGAGAAACAAAAAGAAGGTAAGAAGCGAATGAGACAAGTAGGAAGCGTTGAAGTTCCACAAGAAGCATTCATGGCAGTACTTAAAGTTGACTAGTTATTAGTACTTATAATAAATTAATTTATTAATGTCATGAAAATTCTTCGCAATGACAATAGGTAATCGGCGTAGAAACAATCATAAATTTGATTTTAGAAATTCTTAGTCGGAGCGTTATAAAATTACCGTAATTCTTGCCACGACGGCAAGAGCCGAACCCTGAGCCATGACGGCGAATGGTGAGGGTAGGTAAATTTATAAAAGCGAAGACTTAGAATTTCTTAATCAAATTTAGTTTCCTAGCGATTAACCTTGTCATGGAGAAGAATTTTCAGAAGTTAATGAAGTGGATATTAAAGGAGAAGAAAAATGGATACAGTAGGATTAAATACAGTGGGATTATATATTCATATACCCTTTTGTAAGATGAAATGTCATTACTGTGATTTTCCTTCCTATAGTGGTAAAGAAAGTTTAATGATAGATTATGCTAAGGCATTGAGTGAGGAAATTAAAGTATCTTGCCAGGATAAAATTATAAGCACCATATTTATAGGTGGGGGAACTCCCACCTATTTGTGCATTGATGGATGGAAAATTATAGAAAAAGCCCTAGGGGGATTAAACAGGATAGTGGAAGGTTTTGAGTTTACTATTGAGGGGAATCCTAAGACTTTTAATGAGGAGCAACTAAAAATTTTTAAAGCCATGGGAGTAAATAGAATTTCTATGGGACTTCAAGCTGTGCAACAGTGTCACCTTAATTCACTAGGAAGAATTCATTCCCTTGAGGATTTTAAACATAGCTATGAAATGTTAAGGAATTTTGGTTTCAATAATATAAATGTAGATTTAATGTTTGGACTTCCAGATCAAAGTTTAGCTCAGTGGAAGGAAACTTTAAGTCAGGTTGTAGAGTTAAACCCAGAGCATATTTCTTGCTACAGCTTAATCATAGAAGAAGGAACTAAGTTTTATAATCTTTATGAAAAGGATAAATTAATTTTACCTGATGAAGATGTGGAAAGGGACATGTATGCTGAAGCCATTAATTTTTTAGAGATAAAAGGATATCACCAGTATGAGATTTCCAATTTTGCAAAGGATGGATTAGAGTGCAGGCATAATAAAATATATTGGAATTTAGAAAATTATATTGGTTGTGGCTCATCTTCCCATTCCTATGTTAATGGCATTAGGTATAGAAATGAAGAAAAAATAGAAACCTATATAATGTCTATGGAAAATAAAAGCTCTGCAGTGGTAGAGAGTAATGAAAATTCCTTAAAGGATGATATAGAAGAGTTCATGTTCTTAGGATTAAGAAAAATAGAAGGTATAAGTATAGAAGAATTTAAGAGAAGGTTTAACATCTCCATTTTTGAAAAATATAAAGAGGTTATAGATAAGTATGTAAAGTTGGACTTATTAAATTTAAAAGGAGATAGATTATACCTTACTAAAAGAGGGATAGAACTAAGTAATCAAGTAATGGCAGATTTAATTTTGTAAATAATTTATCAATCAGATAATTTTGTAAATAATTTATGAATCATATTGACATTAAATTTTATAAGTGATATATATTAAATATAGTCATTAGCACTCGTGAGTAGTGAGTGCTAACAAAGAGGTGATAACATGGATATGGATGAAAGAAAGATTAAAATCTTACAGGCTATAATAAATGATTATATAACTTACGGAGAACCTGTAGGTTCAAGAACCATATCTAAAAAATACGATTTAGGAATAAGTTCAGCTACTATTAGAAATGAAATGGCTGATCTTGAAGAAATGGGATTTTTAGAACAACTCCATTCATCCTCTGGAAGACGACCTTCTGATAAGGGTTATAGACTTTATGTAGATAGACTTATGACCCCTAGCAGACTTACAGAAGAAGAGCATGAAACTATAAGACATGACCTGATAAAGGACACATCTATAAGTGAAATAGATAGTATAATTAAGGGTGCTATAGATGTACTTTCTAATATTACTAGACTAACTTCTGTAGTAAAAGTTGCTCCTGTTAAAAAGTCAAGTATTAAGTATATAAAGTTATTAGCAATAGAAAAGCACATAATTTTATCTACAATAATAACAGACAATGGTAATATAAAAAATAATACTATTAGAGTAACAAATCCAGTAGATGACAATAAGCTAGTAAAAGTGAATAATGCTCTTAATAGACTACTTGTAGGGATTAGCATAGAACAAATTACTCTAGATTTCCTTGTTAATTTAAAAAATGAATTAGTTGGTTACGAAGAGATATTTGACTGTATAATTCCTGTTCTTCATGAAACACTAGTGTTGGGAGATTATGGTGAAATTTATACTAAGGGTGCTACAAATATATTTAACTATCCTGAATATAATAACATCGATAAGGCAAAGGCATTTTTAGGGTTAGTAAATAATGAAGAAAACCTAAATGAAATTCTTAGCAAAGGAAACAAGGAATCTTTATTTATTAGTATAGGAGAAGAAAACTTTGTGGAGTGCGCTAAAGAGTGCAGTATAATCACTGCTAGCTATAGTTGCAATGGCCGTATTATGGGTACCATAGGAGTTATAGGACCTACAAGAATCCATTATGATAAAGTTATAGCTGTTCTTGATACTGTGGTTAATGAGATAAACGACAAGATCTCTAGCATATATGATCCAGATTAACTATGGGTTTATATATATTCAAAATTCAAAGTAAATGAGATAAACATTTAGATTGGAGGAAAGAGCATTGGAAAATAATATGGAAGAAAACCAAGAGCTAGATAAAAAAGATATGGAAGATAATGCGGATGAAATTTTAGAAAATGACCCTTCTGAAAAAGAACAAAATGAAGAGGAAGGCACTTCCGGTGAAGAAACCTCAGAGGTTAAAGAGGAAGATGATAAGGAAGATGAGATGAAAAAATTCAGAAATCGCAAAGAAGAAATTAAAGAGCTTAAAGAAGAAAATGATTCTTTGAAAGATAAATTATTAAGAACTGTAGCTGAATATGATAACTTTAGAAAAAGAACTTCTAAGGAAAAGGAAAATATATATACAGAAGCTTGTGCTGATGTATTAAAGGAAATACTACCTGTATTAGACAATTTAGAAAGAGCTGTTGCAGTAGATGGTAGTGCAGAAGATCTTAAAAAAGGTATTGAATTAACTATAAATCAGTTTACAGCTTCTTTTGAAAAGCTAGGCGTTGAAGAAATCTCATCTGATGGAGAATTTGACCCTAACTTCCATGATGCAGTAATGCATATAGAAGATGAAAACTTAGGAAAAAATCAAGTAGCTGAAGTATTCCTAAAGGGATATAAAAAAGGCGATAAAGTATTAAGACATAGTATGGTTAAAGTAGCAAATTAATCTATGATTTATAAAGATTTTAATCTTTAATTAAAAATAAATGTATATAGTAAATTAGAAGAAAATAAGTGTATTAATTTATAGGAGGAAATTACAATGGCAAAAATTATAGGAATTGATTTAGGAACAACAAACTCTTGTGTATCAGTTATGGAAGGTGGAGATCCAGTTATAATACCAAACGCAGAAGGTGCTAGAACTACTCCATCAGTAGTATCTTTCTTACAAGATGGTGAAAGACTTGTTGGTCAAGTAGCAAAAAGACAATCAATAACAAACCCAGATAAAACTATAATCTCAATTAAAAGAGAAATGGGAACAAATCATAAAGTAAATATAGATGGAAAAGAATATACTCCACAAGAAATATCTGCAATGGTACTTCAAAAATTAAAAGCAGATGCTGAAGCATACCTTGGAGAAACAGTTACAGAAGCTGTTATCACAGTTCCAGCATACTTCAATGATAGCCAAAGACAAGCAACTAAAGACGCAGGAAGAATTGCAGGTCTTGATGTTAAGAGAATTATAAACGAGCCAACAGCTGCATCTCTTGCTTATGGTCTTGACAAAATGGATACAAACCAAAAGATATTTGTATATGACCTTGGTGGTGGTACTTTCGACGTATCTATCTTAGAACTTGGAGATGGAGTTTTCGAAGTTAAATCTACAAATGGAGATACTCGTCTTGGTGGAGATGACTTTGACCAAAAGGTTATGGATTATATAGCTGAAGATTTTAAAGCTTCTAATGGAATTGATTTAAGAAATGATAAAATGGCACTTCAAAGATTAAAAGAAGCTGCTGAAAAAGCTAAAATAGAATTATCATCTTCTACTCAAACAAACATCAATCTTCCATTTATCACAGCTGATGCTACAGGTCCAAAACATATAGATATGAACCTAACAAGAGCTAAATTCAATGAATTAACTCATGATTTAGTACAAAGAACTATTGAGCCAATGAGAAAAGCTCTTCAAGATGCTGATCTTTCAATAGGAGAAATTGACAAGGTTGTATTAGTTGGTGGATCTACAAGAATCCCAGCTGTTGTAGAAGCAGTTAAAAACTTTACAGGAAAAGAACCATCAAAAGGAGTTAACCCAGATGAGTGTGTTGCAGCAGGTGCAGCTATTCAAGGTGGAGTTTTAACAGGAGATGTTAAAGATGTATTACTTCTTGACGTTTCACCATTAACTCTAGGAATTGAAACTTTAGGAGGAGTTGCTACTCCATTAATCGAAAGAAATACAACAATTCCAACTAAGAAGAGCCAAGTATTCTCAACTGCAGCAGACGGTCAAACATCTGTTGAAATTCACGTAGTTCAAGGTGAAAGACAAATGGCAGCTGACAACAAAACTTTAGGAAGATTCACTCTTTCTGGAATTGCAGCAGCTCCAAGAGGAATTCCTCAAATCGAAGTAACTTTTGATATAGATGCTAACGGTATAGTTAAAGTTTCTGCTAAAGACAAAGGAACTGGAAAAGAAGCTAATATAACTATCACAGCTTCAACTAACTTAAGTGATGATGAAATCCAAAATGCAGTAAATGAAGCAGAAAGATTTGCAGAAGAAGATAAGAAGAGAAAAGAAGCTATAGAAGTTAAAAACACTGCAGATCAAATGGTTTACCAAACAGAAAAAACTTTAACTGACCTAGGAGATAAAGTTTCTGCTGATGATAAAGCTAAGGTAGAACAAAGAATCCAAGTATTAAAATCAGTTAAAGATGGAGAAGATATAGAAGCTATTAAAAAAGCTACAGAAGAGTTAACACAAGAATTCTACGCTGTATCTTCAAAGGTATACCAAGCTGAAGGCGGACAGCCAGGAGCAGAAGGTTTTGATCCAAACAACATGGGTGGAGCAGCAGGAGCAGGAGCTCAAGATGCACCACATGATGACAATGTTGTAGATGCAGATTTTAAAGTAGATGGAGAATAATATTCATTAAATTATTTAAGGGATGATGAAACACTCATCCCTTAAAACTGATTTTAATGTTAAATTTTAATGTGAAAATTTAATGTTCCCATTAATACATGGTTGCAATTATACATAATATATCTTAATATATTATTCGAAGTAAAATAGGTGGTGAATTTTAAATATGGCTAATAAAGATTATTATGAAGTACTTGGCATAGATAAAAGTGCCAGTGATGATGAGATAAAAAAAGCTTTTAAAAAGGCTGCTTTAAAGTATCATCCAGATAGAAATCAAGGAAATGCTGAAGCAGAAGAAAAGTTTAAAGAAATAAATGAAGCATATCAAGTTTTATCAGATCCAGAGAAGAAACAGAGATATGATCAGTTTGGTACTGCAGACTTTAACGGAGCCCAAGGTTTTGATGGATTTGATTTCGGTGGAGGCTTTGGAGGCTTTGGAGATATTTTTAGCGATATCTTTGGAGGAGGATTTTCCTCTTCATCTAATAAAAATGCTCCAAGAAAGGGTGCAGATTTAGAATTTAATTTAAATTTAACCTTTGAAGAGGCTGTATTTGGCTGTGAGAAGGAAATTAAAGTTACTAGAAGAGAAAAATGTGAAACTTGTGGAGGCACAGGAGCTAAAAAAGGTACTACTCCTAAAACTTGCTCTAAGTGTAGCGGTAGAGGTAAGATAAATGTTCAAAGAAGAACTCCATTAGGAGTGATTTCTACAACTACAACTTGTGATGCTTGTGGAGGTAAAGGTACTATAATAGAGGAAGCATGCTCAACTTGTAGAGGAAATGGTAAAGAAAGAAAAACTAGAAATTTAACAGTTAATGTTCCAGCAGGTGTTGATACAGGTAATGTAATGCCGCTAAGAGGACAAGGTGAAGCAGGCGAAAATGGAGGTCCAGCAGGAGATCTTTATATAAATATAAGAGTTACATCTCATAATATATTTAAACGTAAAGGCTTTGACATCCATATGGAAACCCATATATCCTTTGCAAAGGCTGCTCTTGGTACAGACATAAAGGTTCCAACAGTGGATGGAGATGTTACTTATAAGGTTCCAGCAGGAACTCAACCTGGAACTGTATTTAGATTAAAAGCTAAAGGGGTTCCTAGAGTTAACTCTGTAGGTAGAGGAGATCACTATGTTAAGGTAATAGTGGATGTACCAAAATCTCTTAATGAGAAACAAGAAGAAGCTCTAAGAATGTTTATGGAGGCTAGTGGAGAAGCTCCAGAAACTACTGTGGAAAAGAAAAAACACAAAAAAGGAATATTTGGAAAGTAATAAAGAAATTAATATAACCACAAATATTTAAATATAGCTAAAGTCTTGTAATAGTTAGTATAGGACTTTAGCTATTTTTGGTGCTTATATATCCTATCACTGTAATTTTCAACAGAGCCAATTTATATTAAAATCTTAAATTTCAGTATATTAATGGTAAAATCAATCATTGGCAAAATAGAGATAACAATATGAATATTTTAAAAATTTAATAATTGACTTTTTTAGACAAAATATTTATAATATTACTGTAGAATTTAATGATATTTTAGGGTTTATTGCGCTTTTATTACTAGTGGTGTAGAAGTTAAGTTTTTAGCACATGTAAACCTTTTAGTCATGTCTGAATTATGTTAATTTCTACAAAATCATAAGATATAACTTTAATAAAAAGGTTGGAGGCAATAACATGAAAATTGAAAAACAAAAGATCTATGACATTACCATTGATACCTTCTATGACATCATTGGTAGTATACTTTATGCTGCTGGTATTTATACCTTTGCATTATCAGCTAACTTTGCTCCTGGTGGAATTTCAGGTTTATCAATAATTATAAACTTTTTTACTAAAATACCAATAGGTGTATGTAGTTTATTACTTAACATACCAATAATAATAATTAGTTATAAAGTACTTGGAAAATGGTTTTTAGTTAAATCTCTAAAAACCATGGTAATTTCAGCCTTCTTTATGGATGTAGTGTTTCCACTTATCCCAATTTATTCAGGAAATCCTATACTGGCAGCTGTGTTTGCAGGAGTATTATCTGGAGCTGGACTAGCACTCATATATATGAGAAATTCATCTACTGGAGGAACAGACTTTTTAATTCTTTCTGTAAGAAAAAAAGCACCTCACCTATCTATTGGACAGATTACAATTGCTATTGATGGTTGTGTTATCCTTCTAGGTGGATTAGTATTTGGAACTATTGATGCTGTATTATTAGGAATTATTATGACTATATCAAGTTCTACAATTATAGATAAGATTATGTCTGGTTTTGAAGCAGGAAAAATGGCAATGGTAATAACTAATCATGGAAAGGAAATTGCAGATGTCATTGGAAAGGAAGTTGGACGAGGAGTAACTATAATGAATGTTACCGGTGCTTTTTCAGGAGAGAGTCGTCAAATGTTAATGTGTGCTTGCAGTAAATCTCAGGTATATAATTTGCGTAGAATTGTAAGTACCATAGACCCAACAGCTATGACTATGATTTCTTCCTTTGATGAAGCCTTTGGTCTTGGATTTAAAGATAACCTAATTGACTAAGGCTATATAGAACAGTAGAATATTAGGAGCCGATGAAAATTACAGAGCCAAATAAAACTCTTTCTTGCAATAGAAAAGATTCACTATTGCCAAGGAAGAGTTATTTTGTTATTTTGTAATATGTGATATATAATTACACAATAAAGATTATTTAGTGTATAATACCATAGACATCTTTTAAAATAATGGCAATAATATTAATTAAAACCTATTAACTATTGTTCATATAACTTAAGTATAATTTAATGTATAGATATGGAGGAAGTAGAAATGGATCAGGATTGGATTGAAGTAACGGTACTTACCAGCAGTGAGGCTACAGAAGCTGTGGCTGGTTTTCTTTATAACTGTGATGTAGAAGGAGTTTCCATAGAAGATGTGGCAGATGTGGAATTTAAGAAGGAAAACCTGGGCTTTGCAGATTTTATAAATGAGTCAGTTTTAACTATTGAAGAAGGTGCTATGGTTAAAGGGTACTTTAAAGATAGTGAAAACTTTATGAATACACTAAACTACATAAAGGAAAGTGTAGATAAGTTAGGTGAATTTGGCTTTGATAAAGGTGAAGGCATAGTAACTTATCATAAGGTAAATGAAGATGATTGGGCAAATAATTGGAAGCAGTACTATAAACCAGCTAAGGTTGGGGAGCACATTGTAGTAAAGCCTACCTGGGAAGATTATGAAGAAAAACCTGGAGAGGTTGTAGTAGAGTTAGACCCAGGAATGGCCTTTGGAACAGGAACCCACGAAACTACAAGAATGTGCATAAAAGCTCTAGAGAAAAAAGTTAAGAAAGATACTACTGTATTTGACATAGGTACTGGTTCAGGAATATTATCTATAGCTGCAGCTAAATTAGGAGCAAAACATGTAGTAGGAGTAGATTTAGACCCAGTAGCTGTAGAATCTGCAAAGAAAAATCTGGAGTTTAACAAGGTAAATAACATCGAAATTCTTTACGGAGATTTAATGGAAGTAGTAGAAGGTAAAGCTAATATAGTAGTAGCTAATATCTTAGCTGATATAATCATGTTTTTAAGTGAAGGTGTTAGAGCCTTTATAGAAGATGAGGGATACTTCATAGCTTCTGGTATCTTAAACACTCAAAGAGATAAAGTTGCTGACAAGTTAAAGGCCCTAGACTTTATAATTGAAGAAGTCATGGAAGATGGAGAATGGATTTGTATTATTGCTAAAAAGTAAAATTGTGTGATGGGAGTATATTTAAAATGCATAAATTTTTTGTGGAAGATAATAGCATAAATGAATCTCTGTGCATCATTGAAGGCGATGATGTTAAGCATATATATAAGGTGCTTAGACTTAAAGAAGGGGATAAAGTAAATATCAATAACTGCAAGGGTGTTGAATATATAGGAGAAATTTTAGAGGTAAATAAAAAGGAAGTAAGAGTAAACCTAATTGAAAAGGTTGCTTTAAATAATGAAAGTCCTTTAAGAGTTCAGCTTTTTCAAGGATTACCAAAGGCAGCTAAAATGGATTTAATAGCTCAAAAGTGTACTGAGCTAGGAGTCAGTGAAATCACCCCTATAATTACAGAGAGAGTTGTAGTTAAGGGCAATGAGTCCTCAGAATTTAAAAAGGTAGATAGATGGAACAGAATAGCCTTAGAAGCTTGCAAACAAAGCAAAAGAAGTATAATTCCAACTATAAACCAACCTATAGATTTTAATAACCTAAAGGAAGAGATAAAGAACTTTGATTTAGTTATAGTACCCTATGAAAATCAAGAAAATCAAGGAATAAAATATGTAAAAAACCAAGTATCAGATAAAAATATAGAAACAGCAGCCATTATCATAGGACCTGAGGGTGGCTTTGAAGAGAATGAAATTCAGGCGTTAAAGGATGCTGGAGCATTTATAGTAACCTTAGGGCCTAGAATACTAAGAACGGAGACTGCTGGCTTTGTAGCTCTTAGCTTAATTATGTATGAGCTTGGTGACTTAGGAGGAAATTAAAATGAAAGTAGCACTATATACACTAGGATGTAGGGTTAACTCTTATGAATCAGAAGCCATGGCAGAAAAATTCATAAAAGAGGGATATGAAGTTGTAAGTTTTGATGAATTTTCAGATGTGTATGTTATAAATACATGTACAGTAACTAACATGGGAGATAAAAAGTCAAGACAGATGATAGGAAGAGCAAGACGTCATAATCCGGAGGCTATAATAGCAGTAGTTGGATGCTATTCACAAATTGCTTCCGATGAAATAGCACAAATTGAAGGTGTAGATGTAGTCTTGGGAAGTAGAAATAAGGGAGACATTGTTTACTGGGTTAATAGAGCAAGAGAAGAAAGTAAGCAAGTAGTAGAAGTTAAAGATGTACTTAAAAACAATAAATTTGAACAGCTAGCCATCAATGAATATCAGGATAAAACTAGAGCCTTTTTAAAGATACAGGATGGATGTAATAGATTTTGTTCATACTGCCTTATTCCCTTTGCTAGAGGGGGAGTTTGTAGTAAAGAGCCTGAGAAAATATTAAAGGAAGTAAAAGAACTAAGTAAAAATGGTTTTAAAGAAATAATTTTATCAGGAGTTCACACTGCTTCCTATGGAGTGGATTTAGAAGGTAATTGGGATTTAGTTAAAATCCTAGAAGAGATAAATAAAATAGAAGGAATAGAGAGAATTAGAATAGGTTCTATAGATCCAACCTTCTTCACTGAAGGGGTAATAGAGAGAATCTGCAACCTAGAAAAGATGTGTCCCCATTTTCACCTATCCCTTCAAAGTGGCTGTGATGCAACAATTAGAAGAATGAATAGAAAATATACAGCACAGGAATATAAGGATGTAGTAGAAAATCTTAGAAAGTATATGAAGGACGTGTCTATAACTACAGATATAATTGTAGGTTTTCCAGGGGAGTCTAATGTTGAATTTGAAGCTACCTATGAATTTTTAAAAGGGATAAAACTAAGTAAAATGCATATCTTTAAGTATAGTAAAAGAACAGGAACTAAGGCAGCGGAAATGCCTTTCCAAGTAGATGGGCTTATAAAGGAAGAAAGAAGTAAAAAGTTAATAGAACTAAATAATGCTTTAGAAGTAGAATTCATGGAGAAATTCCTTGGAAGAGAAATGAGAGTACTTTATGAGGAAGCTATAAGTGGAAAAGAAAACACTTATGTAGGCTATACAGAGAACTATATAAAAGTAATAACAGAAAGTGATGAAAACCTAGAGGGTAAAATAGTGCCTACAAAACTGGCAGCTGTAAAACAAGAAAACATGGTAGGAATCATAGAATAATACAAAATATAGATACACTAACATGGATTTTTAGAGTATAATATAAGATATGAGAAATCATATTATACATTATAGGAAACTATAAATGTAGGTTTTTACTACTGAGAATGGAGGTGAAAAAATGTCAGATTGTTTATTTTGTAAAATTGCAAAGGGTGAGATTCCTTCAAATAAGGTCTATGAAGATGATAAGATATTAGCATTTCATGACATAAGTCCTGAAGCACCTGTGCATATTCTTATAATCCCAAAGGAGCACATAAGCTGTGTTAATGATATAAATCATGAGAATAGTAGCATTATAGCTCATATTTTCGCCACCATACCAGAACTGGTAAAAAAACTAGGAATAGATAAAAGTGGATATAGAGTTGTAACTAACACTTTAGACCATGGAGGACAGACTGTTCCACATTTACATTTTCATTTGTTAGGTGGAAGAAATTTAAAATGGCCACCAGGCTAAAAATAAGGACTAAAAATATGTAAATAAAACTAATGAAAATCTTGACATAAGTTAATGTGAATTGTATAATTGAAAATGTGCTATTTAGGCCTCGCATTGGCTACTTTTAATTAAAATTAAATTGAGCTAGCGGAGGGAGGGATATAAATGTCAGAGATAAAAGTTGGAGAAAACGAATCATTAGAGAATGCATTAAGAAGATTTAAAAAGAAATGTGCAAGATCAGGTGTGCTTTCAGAAGTTAGAAAGAGAGAACATTACGAAAAACCAAGCGTAAAGAGAAAGAAAAAATCAGAAGCTGCTAGAAAAAGAAAATTTAAGTAGAATTTGAAAGAAGGTTTATTAATGTCATCCATTAAGGAAACATTACAGGACGACTGGAAAAATGCTATTAAACAAAGAGATAAGTTTAAAGCAAATGTAATAAGCATGGCTAAAGCTGCTGTTTTAATGGTTGAAAAATCAGGGGCAGGAGAAGTAGATGATAGTAAAATCATCGAAATTTTAGCAAAGGAAGTTAAACAAAGAAGAGATTCTTTGGTTGAGTTTGATAAAGGAAATAGACAAGATTTGGTTGATCAAACAAAAGCTGAAATCGAAATCTTATTACAATACCTTCCTCAGCAGTTAACGGAAGAAGAAATCCGAAAAATTGTTCTGGAGTCAGCCGAAAAACTTGGTACTAGTAGCATTAAAGATATGGGAAAACTTATGGCAGATGTTAGACCTAAGGTAAATGGTCGAGCAGATGGCAAAGTAGTTAGTCAAATAGTAAAAGAATATTTGAATAAATAAAGAACTCAGTTTACTGAGTTCTTTTTATTTTAAGTAATTTATCATGAAAAGAAATCATAAAATTTAAAAGAGAAACTTTGTAAGTAAAAATTATGATTTAGAGGTGATGAAATTGAGTGATAAATTAGTGAGGGTAAAGGAAAAGGTCATTTATGGATTAGACTTACCAGTAGATGTAGCCCTTAGTTTACCTAAAATAATAGTGATAGCAAGAAAAGAGGTAACGGTAGAGAATCATAAAGGGATAATAAAATTTAGTGACAGTGAATTAGTTATAAATACCAGTATTGGACCTTTGAAAATTCTAGGTAAGGATTTTGAAATTATATTTGTAGGAGGTACCACCATAACTTTAAGTGGATATTTTAGCTCTATGGTGTATGAAAACTATGAAGAAGATTAATAATTTTAATAAAAGCTATATAACTGTTCAAGTAGATTCCCTTGAAGGAGAAAAAATTCTCAATTATCTCTGGAATAAAAATGTCAGTGTGAAAAATATAAAAAGAAATAACGCCTTTTCTATTACACTAGAAATATCAGTATCAGATTATCTTCATTTAAAAGAAGCTGTTAAAAAAGTAAATGGAAAAGTAAAGATTTTGCATCGTAAAGGGATAAACTTTTTTTATCTTAGATTAAGTACTAGAAAACTTTTAATTGCAGGTATTGCTGCATTTTTCTTTATTTTATACTATTTGAGTAGCTTTATTTGGAGTGTGGATATAAATACAGATAAATATCTAGCTCCCCTTGAAGTTAGAAATATACTGAAAAGCTATGGAATAATGGTTGGAAGTAAAAAGGGTTCAATAGATGTTCTAAAGGTTGAAGAAAAGTTAGTTGCTGATATAGATGAAATAATGTGGGTTAAAGTTAGAATTGAAGGTTCTATGCTCACTGTAGATATAGTAGAGAGGCAAGAACCACCAAAGATAAAAGAAAAGGAGTACACAGGAGATTTAGTAGCTAAAAAAAGTGGAGTTATAAATAGAATATATACCAGTGCTGGAACTCCTGTGAAACAACTTGGCACAGTAGTTGACAAAGGTGAGATAATTGTAAAAGGTCAAGAAGGAAAAGAAGGCATGGAGTTCTCTGTAAAGGCTGAAGGAAAAATATATGCTACTACTTTTTACGAAGAATTTACAAAAGTACCTATATCTATTACCTCAAAAAGAAGAACGGGAAATAAGCAGGTACGATATGGAGTAAATGTAAACAATAATAAAATTTATATTAAGAAATCATTAAATAACTATACAACTTATGATAAAATAGAAGAAAACTGGGGCATCTTTATAAAAGAGACTTATTATGAAACAGAAGAGGTGGAAGAAGCTACTGACACTGACACTGTAATAAAGGAACTACAAAACAAAATTACATTAAATTTAGATAGAGGAGTTAAAATACTAGATATAACTCCAGAAGTTAAAAAGCAAGAGAAGGAATATGAAATTAGAGTATTAGTTACTGTAGAAGAAGACATAGCAGAAAGCCAAGTTGTAGCTACAGAAACAGAAACAGAAAGAGAAAAGGAAGATGAATCCCCTGAGACTTAAAAAGAGGTGTAAATATGGGACATAAAAAAAGATTATCAAGGATAAGATTTCCAAGAATAAAACCCTATATTACTTTTATAATTACAACTTTAATAGTTTATTTGATTTTAAGCACTGTAGTAGTAAGTAAAAAATATAAATTTCAAGTAGGTGAAATAGCTAAATTTGATATTAAAGCACCAAGAGATGTGGAAGATAAGGTAGCAACTCAAAAGAGTATTGAAGAAGAGCTAAAACACGTACAAGAAACCTATACCTATGATGCTAATATAAGAAAAGGTGCTTTAGATAATATAAATAAACTTTTTGAATTAGTTAAAAAGATAAATTCTGAAAATCCTCCTTATAATCCTTCCAGTGAAGATGATAATGAAAAAATTAAGTCAGAACAGGATAAAATCAATGGGATAAAGCTGAAAAAGTTAAAAGAGGAAGGTGTGATAAAAAATCTTTCTACTGAAAACTATGGATTACTTTTATCCTTAAATGATACTGGATTAAATAGCCTAAATGAAGAGATAGTAGAATGTATGAATAATTTATATGATACTACCCCTATATACGAGAATAAACCTCAGGATATAGTTTCAGCACAAGGATATATAACCGCCTTCTTTAACAATACTAGCTATGCTAAAAATGTTAAGGATTTAGCCATGGCCATAGGGTATTCACAAACTAAGGCCACCTATTTTGTAGATCATGAAAAGACAGAAGAAGCAAGACAAAACATAACTAAAAATGTAACACCTGTAATCTATAAAAAGGATCAAACTATAATAGCAGAAGGTCAACCTATTACTGAATCACAAATTGAGCTTCTAAATGACTTAGGCCTTCTAGATAATGATAAATCTACAGGCATTTATATGAACCTAGTTTTACTTCTAGTAGTTGCAGGAGTATTAGGATTACAGTGGAGATATATAAAAGAAAAGCGTAGAGACATATATGAAGATAATAGTAAGGTTATCCTGATAAACCTACTGACAGTACTAACTGTAGTATTAGCTAGGATATCTATTCTCATATCTCCTTATGTTATACCCTTTGCTTGTATTTCAATTTTATTATCTGTACTAATTGATAGTAAAACATCTGTAACCATAGGAATATTAAATGTAATATTTATATCCTTTATTGTTAAATTTTCAGTAGATTTAACTCTTATAGCTATGGTCAATGCAGTAATAGTTCCAATGGTATTAAAAAGGGTTCAGCAAAGAAATGACATATTGTATTCTTCCTTGCTCATTGGAGCTATAAATGTAGTATTTACTGGTGCCATGGGATATTTCCTAAGCACTAATGTGACTAGTATAATCAATAAGGCTATGCTTACAGGAATATCTGCTATAGTATCAGGAATATTAGCCATAGGAATACTGCCAGTTTTAGAAAATATATTTGACGTATTAACTAATATTAAACTTCTAGAGTTAGCTAACCCTAATCATCCCTTGATGAGGAGATTACTTTTAGAAGCACCAGGCACTTATCACCACTGTGTGTTAGTTGCAAACTTAGCAGAGATGGCGGCAGAAAGTGTGGGAGCCAATCCAATACTAGCTAGGGTAGCCTCCTATTATCATGATGTTGGAAAGCTAGAAAGGCCCTATTATTTTAAGGAAAATCAAATAGGTATAGTAAATCCTCATGATGATATGTCACCAGCTATGAGCTCTGCCATAATACTATCCCATGTGGAAGATGGGGTTAAATTAGCAGAAAAATATAACTTACCTGAAGGCATCACTGATGTTGTGAGAGAGCATCATGGAGATTCCCTCGCTAAGTATTTTTATATAACTATGAGAAATAAAAGTGAGAATCCTGATGAGGTGAATGAGGCAGATTATAGATATGGTGGACCACCACCAAGATCAAAGGAATCTACCATTATAATGTTAGCAGATGGGGTTGAAGCCTCTGTAAGGTCCATTAATAAGCCTAACAAAAAGAAGATAGAAGAAATGGTAAATAACATAATTAAGAGTAGAATTGATGAAAATCAGTTTGTCAACTCTGACCTAACCTTTAAAGATTTAGAGAAAATAAGAGAGAGTTTTCTAAAGGTTCTATCTGGAATTTACCATGAAAGAATTGAATATCCTAAAGACAAGATTAATTTAACAAAAGAAAACAATGAAAAAAACCTTGAAGAAGATAAAGAAGTGGTATCAACTAAGGAAGAACAGTTTAAGTTAAAAGAGCCAGAAGCAGTTATACAAACTAAAGAAGTTGAAAAAGAAAAGCAGATATAGGATAAATAGGAGATAGAATATGATTTATATGGACGATAGGCAAAGTCTTATTTCAGTTGAAAAAGACTTAGAAGAAAACATTAAAGAAATTATAGATTATGCTTTAAAAGAGGAACAGGTTCTGATTCCCTATGAAGTAAGTCTAATTTTTGTAGATAATGAAGCCATAAGAGAAATAAATTCAGACACAAGAGGAATAGATAGGGCTACAGATGTACTATCTTTTCCCATGCTAGACTATGATGAGAAAAAAGTATTCAAGGAGTGTTATTTAGAACATGAATTTTCAATTATTGATTTAAATGAAGGAAATTTAGTCCTTGGAGATATTGTGTTATCCTTAGAGAGAGCAAAGGAGCAGAGTGAAGAGTTTGGACACTCCTTTATAAGGGAAGTGTGCTACTTAGTAACTCACTCCATTCTTCATTTGCTAGGATATGATCACATGGAAGATGATGATAAAGTAATAATGAGAGCTAGAGAAGAAGAAATTCTAAGTAAGTTTAACATTGAAAGATAATAGACTATATATAGGTTATATCAGCTTTAATTAAGGTGGGGTTATTATGAAGGTAAAGAAGCTAGTGGATAGTTTTAACTATGCTATAGAGGGAATAATTTATTCAATACGAACTCAAAGAAATATGAGAATACATATGATAATAGCTATGTTAATACTAACAGCTTGTTTTTTCTTTGACATGACAAAGATGGAACTTTTAGTAATTTCCATTACAATAACAATGGTTGTGGTTGCAGAGATGATAAATACAGCAGTGGAATGTGCCATAGATGCCACCACCAACTTTTATCATCCCCTAGCAAAGATTGCGAAAAATGTAGCTGCAGGAGCAGTATTAGTCACTGCAATAAATGCAGTTTTAGTAGCCTATATAATTTTTGGTGATAAAGTTCTACCTTTTTCTATAATTATTCTTTTAAAAATTAAAAATTCTGACCCTCACATGATATTTTTAATGTTAGTAATAGTTAGTATTGCCACCGTAGTAGTAAAGGCTGTATATGATGAAGGTACACCTTTAAGAGGCGGAATGCCAAGTGGTCATAGTTCCATAGCCTTTGCTGTGGCAACCACCATTACTCTATTAACCACAGAGCCACTAATAATGATATTGGCATTTTTATTAGCCTTCATAGTAGCCCAAAGCAGAGTAGATTCTAATGTACACTCCATCCTTGAAGTAGTCCTTGGAGGAGCCTTTGGATCACTACTAACCTTACTGTTATATCAGCTTATTGGGTAATTACTAAATGAATGAAGCTAAATAAAATATAAGCAATAAAAATAATGTGATAAAATTCGTATTCTATGGTAAACTAATATAACTAAGAAACTAAAGTAACTTAAGAAATGTGTGATTATTTTAAACCATGGATAGATTTGAGTAATTAGGTTGGAGGAAGATAAAATGGAGATAAAAGAATTGGTAAAACTTGCTATAGAGGCTAGAGAAAAAGCTTATGTGCCATATTCTAAGTTTAAAGTTGGAGCAGCAATTGAAATGGAAGATGGCAGTGTATTTACAGGCTGCAACATAGAAAATGCTTCTTATGGAGCTACTAACTGTGCTGAAAGAACGGCTATATTTAAGGCTGTATCTGAAGGTCATTCTATAATGAAAAAAATTGCCATAGTAGGAGATATGTCAACATATACAGCTCCATGTGGAATATGTAGACAGGTTATTGCTGAGTTTGCAGCTAAAGATATAGAAATAGTATTAATTAAAAATCAAGATGAGTATATAGTAAAAACTTTAGAAGAAATACTACCAGGAGCTTTTACTAAAGAGGACTTACTTAATTAAGGAGAGATATATGTTTAAATCAGGATTTATAACTATAATAGGAAGACCAAATGTGGGTAAATCAACCCTTTTAAATTATTTAATGGGAGAGAAATTATCCATAGTATCAAGTAGACCACAAACTACAAGAAACAATATACAAACAATACTTACAAGGGATAACTTTCAAATAGTATTTGTAGACACACCAGGTATGCATAAACCTAAACATAAGTTAGGTGAGTACATGGTGAAGATAGCTAAAGATTCCATGCAGGATGTGGATGTGGTGCTATTTTTAACAACACCAGAAGGGGAGATAAACAAGGCAGACCTTCATATTTTAGAACAACTAAAGCAGTGCAATACTAAAGTATTTTTAGTAGTAAATAAAATAGATGAAAACCCTGCTGATAGAGTAGCTAAAACTCTAGAAGAATACACTAAAGTTTTAGATTTTAAAGAAATAATACCTATTTCAGCTATTAACGGAAAGAACACCGAAAAATTATTAGAATTAGTAGTTGATCAGTTACCAGAGGGACCAATGTATTACCCAGAAGACATGATAACAGATCAGCAAGAAAGATTTATAGTAATGGAGACTATAAGAGAAAAAGCCCTAAGACTTTTATCTCAAGAAGTACCGCATGGTATTGCTGTAGAAATTTTAACCATGAAGAAGAATGAAAATGGAAGTTATCTTATTGAGGCAAATATGCTATGTGAGAAGAACTCCCACAAGGGTATAATAATTGGTAAAAATGGAGCTATGATGAAGAAGATATCTACCTATGCAAGACAAGATATTGAAAAGTTCCTAGGCTGTAAAGTAAACCTAAAGATTTGGGTTAAGGTTAAATCAGAGTGGAGAGATAGTGCATTTGTACTCAAGGAACTTGGTTATAAGTAGAATTGCAGGTGTTATTCATTGAATACTATCAAGACTAGAGGGATAGTTTTAAAAACCCAAGAATACAAAGAAAATGATAAATTACTATGGATATTTACAGAGGAGTTTGGAAAGGTAACTGTCATTGCAAAGGGAGCTAGAAAAAGTAAAAATAAAAATTTTTCAAATACCCTACCTTTCTCCTTTGGTGAGTATGTATTATATAAAGGAAGAACTTTATATACCTTAAATGAAGGGAGGATTATAGATTCCTTTCAAGATATATTAAATGACTATGATACCTTAATATATGGTTCTTATTTTAATGAACTCATAGATATTGCCATAGAAGAAGGTGAGAGTCATCCCATATTTATAGATTTAGTGAAATGCTTTTATCTTATGAGAAACAAGGCTATAGACTTAGATCTTTTAGCAAGAGCCTTTGAAGTTAAGGTTTTAAAGGCTACAGGCTATGGTATATCTTTAGAAAACTGTGCCCTATGTGGAAATAAGATAAATACCGCAGACTATATTTCTTTTCAGTTCTATGGTGGAATTTGTAACCAATGTGAAAAACAATATGGTACGAAAGTATCTGCTGCCACATATAATGGATTAAAGTTTCTAAGTAAAGTGGAGCTGGAGAAGGTAGGAAGACTTAATTTAGATATGAATACAAAGGAACAAATAGGGAAAATCCTAGAAACCTTTATAAGTCTAAATTATAGAAAAAAACCTAATAGCCTATCCTTACTTAAAAAGTTTTAGTATATAAGTGATATAATATACTTAAGTATTAAATATTGCTAGGGAGGAAATATTTATGGATGAAGCTACATTAAAAAAGATAAATATATTAAAAGAAAGAGCTAATCTATCTGAAGAAGAAGCTAAGGACTTATTAGAAAGATTCAATGGGGACTTAATCGAAGCATTAATTCATTGTGAAAGAGAAAAACAAAAGGACAATAGAAATTTCAATGAGAAAATTTCTCAAAGTGAATTTGTAACCTATATAAAAGAGCTGATAAAGGCTGGTAATGTTTCTAGAATTATTATCAGAAAGGATGATTCTATCCTAGTGAATATTCCTGTAAATGCAGGAATTGTGGTGGGTATAGCATTATTATTGCAACCAGTTTTAATAGTTTTAGGAGCTGCAACTGCAGTATTTATTGATTTAGAAATAGATATAATTAAAGAAGATGGAACTGTAGAAGTAGTTAATAAAATTGTAAAGAGCACCATGGAAACAACTGCAAAGAAAGCTACAGAAGTAACCCATGAACTAAAAGAGATCTTCTCTGAAACCTCAGGAAAGATTAAAGAAAAAATTTCTGAAGCAAAGAATAATATGAAAAGATAACATAAATTTTATATATTTGGATATTAATTAAAGATGAGCATATACTCATCTTTTTTTATTTAGAATAAAATTTACCCAAGAATTAACGAAATATTTTAAAAATTTTTAGAGAAAGTTGCAAATTAAATAAATCTCTTATACAATATAATAGAAAATAACTTAAAAATAACACTTACTCACCCCAATGTGTGATATAATTAAAATTATAGAATTTGGAGTGAATAATAGAATTTTGAAAGGTGGCGAATTGTCATTAAACTCTCGCTTAGACAGGAACAAATAATAGAATTAGTTAAAGAAAATGAACCAATAACCAGTGAAGCTATCGCAAAAGAGTTAGGGCTTACGCGATCCGCCATAAGACCAGATTTATCTATATTGACTATGACAGGTATACTTCAAGCAAGACCTAAAGTTGGATATGTGTGTGTTAAAAATTCAAATAAAGGACCTAAAAACAGTGAAATTAGAAATATAAAGGTTAAGGATGTAATGTCTGAACCTGTTTTAGTAAAGGAAGACACACCTGTTTATGAGGCCATTCTAACACTTTTTTTAAATGACACAGGAACTTTATTCATTGAAAATGAAGGAGCACTATTAGGAGCTGTATCTAGAAAAGACTTTATAAAGATGGCTATGGGAACAGCTGATATGCATAGAGTACCCGTTGGAATTATCATGACTAGAATGCCGAATATTGTTAGTGTATCAGAGGAAGATTCAGCCTTTGATGCTGCAAAAAAAATAATTGAGCATCAGGTAGATTCCTTACCTGTTGTAAGACTAGAACTTTTAAGGGGAAAAGAAGTTCCAAAAATTGTAGGAAAAATATCTAAGACAACAATTTCTATGGTATTTGTAAAATTGGGTGAAAATGAATAATTTTATTCATTTGACTATATAACTATAATTTAAGAGTTAAGGGGTTGTATAACATGGAAAAGAAAAAATATGTGTACCTTTTTAATGAAGGCAACGGCGGCATGAAAAATTTACTAGGTGGAAAGGGTGCAAACCTTGCAGAAATGACAAGCATAGGAATTCCAGTGCCACAAGGCTTCACAGTAACAACTGAAGCTTGTAATAAATACTATGATGATGGAAAGAAAATTGCAGAAGAAATCGTTGACGAAATTCATGAAAAAATGACTGAACTTGAAAAACTTACAGGTAAAAAGTTTGGAAGTTTAGAAAATCCACTATTGGTTTCAGTAAGATCTGGTGCTAGAGCATCTATGCCTGGAATGATGGATACTATCCTTAATCTAGGATTAAACGATGAAACCGTTGAAGTAATGGCTAATAAAACAAACAATCCTAGATTTGCATACGATTCATACAGAAGATTCATTCAAATGTTTGCTGATGTAGTTATGGAAGTAGAAAAGAGAAACTTTGAAGATATCATGGATGAGATGAAGGCTGCTAGAGGCGTAAAACTTGATACAGAATTAAATGCAGAAGACTTAAAAGAATTAGTAGCTAAATTTAAAGCTTACTACAAAGAAGCTAAGGGAGAAGAATTCCCAAGCGACCCTACAGAACAATTAATAGCTTCTATCACTGCTGTATTTAGATCTTGGAACAATCCTAGAGCTATAGTATACAGAAGAATGAACGATATTCCTGGTAGTTGGGGAACTGCAGTAAACGTTCAAGAAATGGTATTTGGTAATAAAGGAAATACTTCTGGAACAGGGGTTGCATTCTCAAGAAACCCATCTACAGGAGAAAAGAAAATATTTGCTGAATACTTAATGAATGCTCAAGGAGAAGATGTTGTTGCTGGTATCAGAACACCTCAAAAAATAGAGCAATTAGAACAAGAAAATCCAGAAGTGTATAAACAATTTATGGATATTGTAAACACTTTAGAAAACCATTACAGAGATATGCAAGATATGGAGTTCACTATAGAAGAAGGTAAGCTTTACTTCCTACAAACAAGAAACGGTAAGAGAACAGCTCAAGCTGCCCTTAAAATAGCTGTTGACCTTGTAGAAGAGAAAATGCTTACTAAGGAAGAAGCAATTCTTAAAGTTGAACCAAAACAATTAGATACATTATTACACCCTGCCTTTGATTCAGCATCACTTAAGGCTGCAGCAGTTATAGCTAAAGGACTTCCGGCATCTCCTGGTGCTGCTTGTGGTAAGGTTTACTTCACTGCAGAAGATGCAAAAGCTGCCCATGAAAATGGTGAAAAGGTAGTTTTAGTTAGACTTGAAACTTCACCAGAAGATATTGAAGGTATGATTGCTTCTGAAGGTATATTAACAGTAAGAGGTGGAATGACTTCTCACGCAGCTGTTGTTGCTAGAGGAATGGGAACATGTTGTGTTGCTGGTTGTGGTGACTTAACAGTAAATGAAGGAAATAGGACCTTTGCAGTAGGTGGAGTTACTTATAAAGAAGGAGACTACATCTCAATAGATGGAAGTACAGGAAATGTATATGCAGGACAAATTAAAACTGTAGATCCTGAAATAAGTGGATATTTTGGAACATTCATGGCATGGGCTGATGAACTAAGAACCTTGAAAGTAAGAACTAATGCTGATAATCCAAGAGATACAGCTCAAGCAGTTAAATTCGGAGCAGAAGGAATAGGACTTTGTAGAACAGAGCACATGTTCTTTGAAGGCGAGAGAATAATGGCTATAAGACAAATGATCGTTGCTAAGGATGAAGCTACAAGAAGAGCAGCTCTAGAAAAATTATTACCAATGCAAAAGGGTGACTTTATAGGAATCTACGAGGAGTTACAAGATAGACCAGCTACTATAAGATTCTTAGATCCACCACTACACGAGTTCCTTCCTCATGAAGATGATGAAATAGTAGAATTAGCTAAAGAACTTGGAATTACCTTTGAAGATCTAAAAAATACTGTTGAATCATTACATGAGTTCAACCCAATGATGGGTCACAGAGGTTGCAGACTTGCAGTTTCTTACCCAGAAATAGCTGAAATGCAAACAAGAGCAGTAATAGAAGCTGCTATAGATGTTAAAACTAGAAAAGGTTATGATATAGTACCTGAAATCATGATACCATTAGTTGGAGAAGTAAAAGAGCTTAAGTATGTTAAAAACATAGTTACAGAAACAGCTGATAAAATCATAAAAGAATCAGGCATAGATATGAAGTACATGGTAGGAACAATGATAGAAATTCCAAGAGCTGCTTTAACTGCTGATGAAATAGCTAAAGAAGCTGAGTTCTTCTCTTTTGGAACTAATGACTTAACACAAATGACCTTTGGATTCTCAAGAGATGACGCTGGAAACTTCTTAAAACACTACTATGATAAGAGCATATATGAATCTGATCCATTTGCAAGATTAGACCAAGTTGGAGTTGGAAAACTTGTTAAGATGGCTGCAGACCTAGGAAAATCTACTAGACCAGACATCAAACTTGGAATATGTGGAGAGCACGGTGGAGATCCATCTTCCGTTGAATTCTGCCACGAAGTAGGATTAAACTATGTATCATGCTCACCATTCAGAGTTCCAGTAGCAAGACTTGCAGCTGCTCAAGCTGAAGTTAAAAATCCAAGAAAAAAATGCTGCTGTGGATGCAAATAAAATAAAAAATAATAATTAACAAAGAGGCTATCTGAAAAGAATTAAAATATTTTCAGATAACCTCTTTATATATCTTTAAGAGTCTTATTTAAAGGAAATTTTAGTGCTAAATTTATTTTCAATATAATCCAGTAGTTTATAACTGAAATCAATATGAATATCATTGTGGATTACAGCTTTATTAAGAAGATTAATAAAGGCTTTTTTATTGCATTTTGATATATTTTTATAGTAATCCCTGGATAATTTCCAATATTTCTGTGGAAAGGCTAAGTAGGCAAGGATATATTTATAATCATCAAAGGTCAAAGGGTGACTGCTCTCATATTCCTGTAAAAAGTTTATGGCTAAATCTCCATTCCAGCAAGTGTTTTCTCTTCTCATAAGTCTCCTTAAACAATAAGAAATATCAAAAGCTGAATAGTCGTATCTACATTTATCAAAGTCTATAACGTAAATTTTACCCTGATTTACAATAAGATTTTTACTTACATAATCATTGTGACAAATGGATATGGATAAGTTGGCATAGTCTATAGTATTGGCTACGTTAGTTGATAAATTTGCTAGGCACATGCTATTAGTAAAACTAACTCTATATATTTTAGAAAAATAATCTTTATACTTTAATGCTAGCTTCTCATTTTTAACAAGTTGAAGAGTATGTTTATTTAAAGAGTCTGTAAGATTGGTGAAACCTTCCTTATGTTTACTACCTAAAATTGGGGAGAATCCTAAAGAAGTCTCATGAATTTGTCCTAAATTTCTACTTGCCATATTTACATTATTTATATCATCAAAATCGCATTTGTCTCCTTTAACCCAATCTGTGAGAATAAATAACATATCATTATACCTTACATATCTTCCATGATTAGTAGTAGATAGTATTCTAGGTACATTTATATTATTACGATATAACCATTCTATGGCTGAATAAATAAAAAGCAGTTCATCTACATCATAATATACTTTTTTCAAACAATACTCATGGGAATCACTTTCTATTTTATATACAGCTCTTTGTTTATCTGTATCCTTAAACTTCACCTGATATATACTGCAGTTATTAGATAAATTATAATAAGGTAATACATTTTTCTTAATATTACTTGGCGATAGTAAATTTGAGTTAGAACTATCTGCTATTGCGTTACTCATTGTACTTCTCTCCTTAAAAATACTATAAGATAATATTAAATATCTCTACTATAATTATGTTTATGAAAAATTTATGATAAATATATCAATTCCTTGAAATATTGAAAAAATTTTATGGTCCATTAAAGGAATATTCATGGATAGTAAAGAAACTATATACATAATAAAGAAATTATATACATACATAATGTAGTTATTAAATATAATAAATAGGGATTAAATTTAATATTTTAAATATATAGAATACTTAAAGGTTGTAGAAATAAAACAATAGTTTATGTTATAATATAAAAGTTTTTATAAGCTAAATTTGAGCATCTAAGCATAACTTTAAGTATTCAATAAGAAATAAAGGTAGGTGCAATGATGAATATTAGGGAAAACATAGAAAAGAGTGAAGAGTATAGTATAATACCACAAGGCTCAAAATCTAAAAACTCTATGGGTAGGGCTAGAAGGGAAGAATTAGATGAAGTTAGAACTGCCTATATGATTGACCGAGATAGAATAATACACTGTAAATCCTTCAGGAGGCTAAAGAGAAAGACTCAAGTATATATTAAAACCTGGAGCGACCACTATAGAACCAGGCTTACCCATACCTTGGAAGTGGCGCAAATTGCTAGAACTATAGGTAGAGGTATAGGACTAAATGAAGACTTAATAGAAGCCATAGCCCTAGGTCATGATATTGGCCATGTTGCCTTTGCTCACAGTGGAGAAGAAGTGCTTAATGAATTACTTACCAATGGTTTTAGCCACAACCAAAATAGTGTTAGGGTATTAACATATATAGAGAATAATGGACAAGGGTTAAATTTATCAAAGGAGGTACTGGACGGAATACTATATCATAGTGGTTTTTCTAATAACAGTAGCAAGGCTTTTACCTTAGAGGGTCAAGTAGTAAAGTATAGCGATAAAATAGCTTATGTAAATCATGACATTGATGACTCCCTAAGAGCAGGAATTTTATCTATGGAGGATATACCAAAGGATATACTTGAGATTTTAGGGAATACTCATGGAGAGAGAGTAGATACCTTGGTTAAGGACTGTATCTATAGAACAAAAAGCAATATAAATTCCAATGATATTCAAGTGTCATTATCTAAAGATATAGATTATAACTTTAAAAAGCTTAGAGATTTTATGTTTAAAGAAGTCTATAATGGAGAATTTCTAAAAGAAGAAAGGGATAAAGCTAGGTTTATTCTTATTCAGCTTTATAAATATTTTTATTTTCATGAAGAAAAGCTACCTGAATTTTACAAGTCCATAGCTAAGGAAGAAGGACTTAATCAAGGTGTTGCTGATTACATAGCAGGAATGAGTGATGAATACTGTATAGATCTGTTTAAGGACATATATATACCTAGTTAAGGATATTTATTTAAAGTAATTACTATACAAATATTTATTTAAATAAAATAACTCTTTATGAAGGAAAACTATATCTTATAAAGAATATATATATAGCATACAATACAATTATATTACAAAAAACTTTTTTTAAAAAAAGGATTTAAGAAATATATGTCGAATTATAAGAGCTAGGAATTTATCCGAATACTACCTGCTCTGTTTAATAATAAACAGTTAGTTTATTATTAAAAGTAGGTAAAGTTAAAGAATGAGTTAAATTCTTTTAGACTTAATGAATAACATATTTAGTAGGTTTCTTTAAGTTTAGAATCACTTGAGAGTGAGGTGAGTTAATAATGTTTTCTGAAGAAATAATACAAAAAATAAAAGAGGAAAATGATATAGTGGATATCGTTTCAGAGGTAGTAACCTTAAAAAAAACGGGGAAAAATTATTTAGGAAGATGTCCATTTCACAATGAAAAAACACCTTCATTTACTGTATCAAGTGAAAAACAAATTTATAAATGCTTTGGATGCGGAGAGGCTGGTAATGTAATAAGTTTTGTTATGAAAACTAGGAACATGGCTTTCCCAGAAGCAGTAAAACTTCTTGGAGAAAAGGTAGGCATTGTAGTAGATGATGCAGATTCACCAGGTAAAAGTTCAGCAACTAATGAAAAATTTAAGCGAATGTATGATATAAACATACAAGCAGCCAGATATTTTTATACTAATTTAAAAAGATTTAAGGCTCCTTATGAATACCTAAAGGGAAGAGGTATAACAGATGAAACCATTAAAAAATTTGGTATTGGTTTTTCACTAGACAATTGGCAGGGAATACGTTCCTATTTAAAACAAAGAGGCTTTAGTGAAGAAGAAATATTAGAACTAGGACTTACTACAAAAAATGAAAAAGGAAATATATACGATAGATTTAGAAATAGAATTATATTTCCTGTATTTAATGTCAGTGGTAGGGTAATAGGCTTTGGTGGAAGGGTTTTAGATGATTCTAAACCCAAATATTTAAACTCTCCCGAAACCCCAATATTTCATAAAGGAACAAATCTTTATGGATTAAATTTAGCAATAAAGAATAATCCAGCTAGAACAGTTATCATGGTTGAAGGTTACATGGATGTAATCTCTCTTTCCCAACAAGGAGTAACAAATGTAGTTGCCACCCTAGGAACTGCATTAACAGAAGGTCAATGTAAATTATTAAAGAGATATATTGATACTGTAATAGTATCCTTTGATTCAGATGTAGCAGGTCAAAATGCTACTATAAGAGGATTAGAAATATTACAAAAATCTGGATTTGACCTTAAAATTCTTCAAATCCCTAGTGGAAAAGACCCCGATGAATTTATTAGATCCTACGGCAGGGAAAAATTTCTAAATCTAGTAGACGGGGCTCTACCAATTATAGATTTTAAACTAAGGATGGCAGAAAAGGGAATTGACTTTTCAAAACAGGAAATGGTGATTAAATATCTAAAGAGAGTAGTTAGCGTGCTAAAGTACCTTGATCCACTAGAAAAAGCTGTATATATTAAGCAGGTTTCAGAGAAAAGTGGTATAGGTGAAGAAGCTATAATGGAGTCCTTAGATAAAAATCCCAATAAATCTATAGAAAATAACAAAAATCATAATATAAATAGGAAATTTGGGCAAAAATTATATTTAGAGCCTGGGTTTGTTAGGGCTGAAAGAACGGTATTAAGCCTTGCCCTTGATAAAAGGCTAAGTGATAAAATATTTAGTAATGTAAGTGAAGATGACCTTATATTAAAGGCACATAAAGTAATTTATACAATCATTAAAGAAAATAATATGTGCTCTAAGGAAGAATTGATAAAGATTATTAACCTGCAAACTATGCAGGATAGTGAGTTCACAAAGGAATGGATAAAAATTCAAGAATATAAAGTTGATATAGATGAAGGATCCATAGACAAAATGGTAAGTGACTGCGTGAATAACATAAAAAAATACAAGTTAGAGGAGTCAAGAAAGAAAATTATGGATAAAATTAGGAAGTGTGAGTCTGAAGGATTGGTTGAGGAAACTTTGATGTTAGCTAGAGAGCTTATGGATATACAAAAGGAAATGGGAAAACTATAGATGAGAGGAGGTAATGGAATGAAGGATAAAGCAGGAAAAGTTGCTATAGTAAAGAAGTTAGTAGAAAAGGGTAAGAAAAAGGGAAATTTAACTTATAAAGAAATAATGGAAGAAGTAGAAGGTGTAGAACTAACTCCAGAGCAAATAGAAAAGATTTATGAAGTTCTAGAATCTATGGGCATAGACGTTATAGGTTTAGAGCCAGAAGTTGAGGATGAAGAAGAAGTAGAAATAGAGGTTGACATAACAATTCCAGAAGGAATTGCCATAGATGATCCAGTTAGAATGTACCTTAAAGAAATTGGTAAGGTTCCTCTATTATCAGCTGAAGAAGAGATGAGACTTGCTAAGCTTATAGAAAATGGTGATGAATATGCTAAAAAGAAATTAGCAGAAGCAAACCTTAGATTAGTTGTAAGTATTGCTAAAAGATATGTTGGTCGTGGTATGTTATTTTTAGATTTGATTCAAGAAGGTAATTTAGGACTTATAAAAGCTGTAGAAAAGTTTGACTACAGTAAGGGATTTAAATTCAGTACCTATGCTACATGGTGGATTAGACAGGCGATTACAAGAGCTATTGCAGACCAGGCTAGAACTATTAGAATACCAGTACACATGGTAGAAACTATTAATAAGTTAATTAGAGTATCAAGGCAGCTTCTTCAAGAATTAGGAAGAGAGCCATTACCAGAAGAAATCGCAAAACACATGGATATGAGCGTAGATAAAGTTAGAGAAATAATGAAAATTGCTCAAGAACCTGTATCTTTAGAAACACCTATAGGTGAAGAAGAAGATTCTCATCTTGGAGATTTTATTCCTGATGATGATGCCCTTGCTCCAGCAGAAGCAGCAGCTTTCACCATGTTAAAGGAACAATTAATAAGTCAACTTAGAACTTTAACTCCAAGGGAAGAAAAGGTGTTAAGACTTAGATTTGGTCTTGATGACGGAAGAGCTAGAACCCTTGAGGAAGTTGGAAAAGAGTTCAATGTAACAAGAGAAAGAATTAGACAGATTGAAGCGAAGGCATTAAGAAAATTAAGACATCCAAGTAGAAGTAAAAAACTTAAGGATTATTTAGATTAGTGAGGGGCTGTCTTTTGGCAGCTCTTTTGTTATATATACAAAATTTGTAATAGACAAAATCCCTTAGTATAATATAAAATAAAAGTATATACAATTTATAAGGAGGTAATCCATGAATAGTTTCAATAGCAATAAGAAACTAGAAATAATTCCAACTATATTCACTTTTGTTATGTTTAATGTAATAGGGGTTTGGTCTGCCTATGTTCTAGATTCCTATCTTATGTTGAGTTTAATAAGAGTAATGTTGGTGATTTGTAATATATTCTACTTATATCATATTGGAGTATGGGTAACTGTAAAGTATGAAATAACAAATAGTGAAGTGAGAATAAGTGCACTGGGAGGACTTAAAAAAGTAATTTTACCCTTAAGTGATGTAGAATGCTACACTGTGGAAAAGGGAAAAATAAGAGGTATAAGCCTTTCAGGTATATCCTCTAATAAATTTGCCATAGGAAGAATTGTAGTAAAAAATTTAGGAACCGCTAGAATGTTTGTAACAAGCGGAAGTAGTGTTATATATTTAAAAACTCAAGACATAAGCTATGCTGTGTCACCTAAGAACTCTGAAAAATTCCTAGAAATTTTAAACAAACTAGGTATTGAAGAAAAGACTTGGACAAAGAAATATAATAAGGTAAGTAGACTACATAAGGATAAAAAGTTTATGCATCCATTGATTTTAACTAGTACAATAATTTTATTTACAACTTTTTTTCCAATGGTTTTATATATACTAAATAAACTTCCAGATGTAATGCCCTTAGTTATTAACGTGTCCAAGGAAGTTGGAGAAGTAGGTACAGACAAGCAGTTTGCTTTTGCCCAGATGTTCTATGGTCTATTAAATATGGCAGTGATGTTCTGTATGTATTATGCAGCTCACTTTTGTGCAAAATATGATAAAAAGTCTGCTTATAGGTATATCTATATTTCACTTTTAGTGGCAATAGTATTCCTATATCTTCAAATGAGACTTATTATGTCTGTTATATAAATAAGGTGTTAGGTGAAAATATGATAATTAGCAAAAGATTAAAGTTAATAAGTGATTTAATCACAGGAGTTAAATCTATGGTAGATGTAGGAACAGACCATGGATATGTACCCATAGAACTTTTAAAAAGAAATAAAATAGACTTTGCCATAGCTAGTGATATTAATAAAGGTCCCGTGGAAAAGGCTAAAAAAAATGTTAGAGATAATAATTTGCAACATAAGATACAATGTAGACTTGGAGGAGGACTTACAACTGTAACTCCTAGAGAAGTAGAGGCAGCTGTAATTGCCGGTATGGGAGGAAACTTGATAAGAGATATCCTAGAGGAAAGTAGGGATGTCTTTAAAGAGTTAGACTATGTTATAGTTCAGCCAGTACAAAATCCAGAAGTCTTAAGGGAATATCTTTATACCTCAGGGTGTAACATCCTAGATGAGTGGATAATATATGATGAAGAAAAATACTATGAAATTATGAAGATATCCTGGGGAGATAAGCCTGAAGTTATTGATCCTATTTTTTATGAAATAAGTAAGCTGCTTTTAGGTAAGAAAGATAATACCTATAGGGAATATTTAAATTATAAGTTAGAAAAGTATTTAAGAATCCATGAAGAACTTAAGGGTGACACAGAAAATTCAAGAAAAAGAAAGCTGGAGTTATGGGATAAAATTCAAAGGATAAAGGGCTTTTTACTTGAGTAAATGGGCGGAGGTATATTTTTATGGTAAAAATAAATGAAATCATTGATATAATGGAGGGCCTTGCACCATTAAACCTAAAAGAAAGCTACGATAACGTTGGATTTATGGTTGGTAACAGAGAAAGGGAAGTAACAAAGGTCCTAGTTGCTCTAGATTGCACCATAAAGGTCATAGAGGAAGCAAAGGAACTAGGAGCTCAGCTTATTTTAACTCATCATCCACTGCTGTTTATAAAGCCTAAAACCATAACTACAGATAGTCTCCAAGGTAAAAAGCTAATGAAGTTAATAGAAAATGGTATAGCCCTATATTCTAGTCATACTAATTGGGATACTGTAAAGGGTGGCTTAAATGATGAATTTGTAAAGATTCTTGGCTTTCAAGAAAGTAAAATCATTGAAGTAGCTCCATCAGATCCTACAGCAGGAGTGGGAAGAATAGTTCAGCTTAAGGAAGAGACTACCCTAGAGGAAATAATAAAAAGTATTAAAGATAAATTAAAATTACAAAATTTAAGATACTCCGGAGAGTTAAATAAAAAAGTAAGAACTATAGCTTTAGTCAATGGAAGTGGAGAAGATTACTTGCAGCAATCCTATGACCTAGGTGCTGAACTATTAATCACAGGGGATACTACCTATCACTTTGTATCTGACTATGAAGAGATGGGACTCTCTGTAATAGATATAGGACATTTTAATTCAGAATGGCCTCTTGTAATGAGTTTATCAGAAAAAATTAAAAAAATATTAGAGACTAGGGGTGTGGAGGTTATTATATCAAAAACTACTAAGGATCCCTATAATTTTATTTAATTAATACTAGCTCTAATACTCCCATAAAAACAGCCTGAATAGAGGGGAAAACGCTGAAACCCGCACTACGCCAACAACTAGTTAACTATTTAAATAGTTAACTAGTTTAAATTTTATATATTTAACTAGGTATATAGTTAAAATTTTCTATAGTTTCATAGGTAAATATAAACATAGGTATATAGCTTTATATTTATCTATTAATCTAGTCAAATAGTTTCATATATGGGTATTATAACTAAAAATAGAAAATTTAAAGGCGTTGCAATGATAAAAGATTTATGTTAATATTAATTTTGCGAGTAAGCCAGACAATCGCTGCTGAGAAATCAGGAGAGGAAAGTCCGAGCTCCATAGGGCAGGGTGCTGGGTAACTCCCAGTGAAGGCGACTTTAAGGAAAGTGCAACAGAGATATACCGCCTTAATGATTTTTTTAGAGGAATACATTCTAACAAGTTAGAATGCATAAATTCCACTAACCAAATCGTAGATTTGGAGTGTCATTTAGGGTAAGGGTGGAAAGGCGAGGTAAGAGCTCACCAGCGCAATGGCGACTTTGCGGCTATGTAAACCCCATCTGGAGCAAGATCGAAAGTGGAACATTATGGGGCTGCCCGTCCCGTTCCCGGGTGTATCGCTTGAGCCCATTAGTAATAATGGGCCTAGATAGATGATTGTCTAACACAGAACTCGGCTTATAGACTTACTCGATCCATTAAAAACACTAAGGTATGAACTTAGTGTTTTTATTTTGTCGTTTTTGAACAAAACATACTCAAAGGCTTATATGTCAACTATTCATCATACCTTTATACTATTATATACTTGCTTAAAAATAAAGCACCAAATTGAAAATAACTAAGTTATGTACTACTATAATTTTATGTTTTAAAAAGTTATAGAAATTCATTGTTTTAAACTTGATACTTTGGTACAATTGAAGTATAATAAGACATTTAGTTTTCAATAGGATTAATGATGAGGAATCGCATATGACAAATTTAGATTATAAAGAAACAGTACGAGGATATCATGGCACTTTTGAAAGTGTTGTGAAAGATATAATAGATTCAGGTTTTAAAACAAAAATACGTAAAGACCATTGGTTAGGGCAAGGTATATATTTATACACAGACTTTGCATTAAGTAAATGGTGGATTCAAACAAAAATTGAAAAACTTCTTTTAAATGAGGAGCCAGCAGTAATAGAGGTTGTATGTAAAGATAATATAAAAGTTTTAAATTTGGATAATTTTGAAGGTATGAATTTCTTTTATAGTTCTTTCGAGAAAGTATTTGAAGAATTGAAAACACTTAATGTTACTGTCAAATTAAAGAATGATTCATCACGTGAAAGCAAAATTAAAAACTTATGTTTTGCACTTGACCTTATAAAGAAAAAATATGACATAGGTGTAGTAATATATACATTTACAAAGACTAATCCATCTTATGGGGAGTTTGATTCGAAGAAGTTTGAAAGCGAATATTTCCCTTTTGGTCTTAGTTATAAAGAAACACAAGTTTGCATAAGTAATAATAAGTGTATAGGTAGTAAAAAATGTGTCTATCCTATAAGAGAGTATAAATATAATAGAATTGAAAATAAAGTTATGATAAAAAAGAGAGGTAGGTTAATATGAGTAATATTACAAGAGAGTATGCACTTGAATTAGCCAATTTATACGGAATTGAAATAAATCAAAATTCGAATGAACATTTAGTTGAAGATATGAATGGAGATATAACTGAATTAAGAATACAAGATGTACCTGATTTGTTTGGTATTGATTTTGATGCTAGTATAAAGTGGCATAATATAAATAATAGTGACTTCAACTGTGATAATGTAAATGAACACTCTATCAATATTAAATTTAGATTAGAAGATAATATTTGTGAGTTTACTGTTGAAGAGTTAAAAGGAGTTGCCTAATATGTTTTCTGGAGTTTTAAAATTTAATGGTTATAATGTTGAAAAATTCAACTATATTAGAAATAATTCTAAGGATACAAATAGTAATGAGCCTGTAAGTTTATCACCACAAATTATGTTTAAGATAGTGTTAAAAAAGGATAATCCTTTAAAAAGCAATGTGCTTATAGGTGTGCGCTTAGGCTATGAGGATAATGCATTACCTTTTAAGGTTGAGGCTGTTGTGAGGGGATATTTTGAATTGGAAGGTGAAGAAACTACGGAGTTAGATAGTATATATAAGTTCTATCTACAAAATGGAACTGCAATTCTTTATCCGTATCTTAGAGCAATAGTTACTACACTTACAGGTACAGGAAATTATCAAGCTATAATATTACCTACAGTAAACTTTTATAAATTGATTGAAAATAGTGATTTAGAGGAAATTTCATTACCAAATGAAATGTATGAAGAATTTTATGAATAGATATAAAATATAAAATCAGATGGAGATTAGTCTTCATTTGATTTTTTTATATCTAATTTTAATTAAAACTATTGACAAGAATTATAAAAAATTATACAATTTGAACATAGTTCAGAATCTTTGGATTTATAACAAGGTAAGTATAAAATTTTTTTATGCCTGTATGAACGTTGTTCAAGGTGTTGTATAATATAAAGTACAATGGAAAATTAGGGGGGAGCAACGTGGCAGGAAAAGCGGATTGGTTTGAAGATCAGAAGGCTTCATTGGAGGTTATGGTGAAGCTATACTGCAAAAAAAATCATAATAGTAAGGAACAAATTTGTGAACAGTGTGAAGAGATTTTAAATTATGCACTACATAGACTAAGGAAGTGTAGATATGGGGAAAATAAACCCAATTGTGGAGATTGTAAAACCTGTTGTTACAAGAAGGATATGAAGGAGAAGGTAGTAAATATCATGAGGTATTCAGGTCCAAGATTATTGCTACATAATCCAAGGATAGTATTCAGTCATTTTATAAATAAATTTAAATGTAAATAAATTTATTTATAAATTATTTTAAGTTTAAAAAAATATTTAATAGAATTATAAATAAAAAAATAGAAAAAATAAAATTTTGAAAAAAATCCAAAAATTATATTGACAAATAATTTAGTAAATAATATACTAACTTTAAGATAAATAGACAATTTAATAATTAAATGTGATGACGGAGACAAAAATATTCATTTAATTAACTACAGAGAATCAACGGTTGCTGAGAGTTGGTGTTAATGTGAGTATAATGATCACTCCAGAGCTTCCCAAGTTGAAAGGGGTTCCAAGTAAACAAGGGCGTACACCAGCGATACATGGTTAGGGTTAAAGAAAATAACTTATTTTATGATTTTTTCTCGACCTGATAAGAGGCAATCATTTTTGATTGCAATTAAGGTGGTACCACGGAAGTATAGTCTTTCGCCCTTATAGATATGTTTCATATTTATAAGGACGAAGGACTTTTTTTATTTTAGAAATATCATGCGCAGGATATTTCTAAGGTGAAGATTCAAAACAATACAATGTAAAACTAAACAATTATTATACTGAATATTCGCGGTATTCGGGAAATAGCACTTAAATTTATATTGTATTAAAAGCCTAAAAAATTTATAAAAAGGTGGTTAATATGCAGATAAATGCTAAATTAAATGAAGGTATGGATAGCTTCGTCAGAATAGTAAACTATCTGAGAAGAAAAGAAATTGGAATAAATTCAATTAACATGAGGTCATCAGAAGGTTCCACTATTTATATAAATATGGACTTTGGTGATGCACTTTCAACAAAGTATATTATAAATAATATTTCAAAACTGGAAGATGTAGAAGATATAGAAGTGTTTTAAGGAGGAATTTTATTATGGCAAAAATGTTTTATGAGGAAGATGGAAATCTTCAGGTTTTTAAAGGAAAGAAAGTTGGAATAATTGGATATGGCAGTCAAGGTCATGCACATGCACTAAACTTAAAAGATAATGGTGTAGATGTAGTTGTTGGACTTCATGAAGGCAGTAAGTCATGGGAAAAAGTTAACAGTGATGGTCTTCAGGTAAAAAAAGTTGATGAAGTAGCAAAAGAAAGTGATGTAATTATGTTCCTATGTCCTGATACAACTCAAAAGGAAGTATATGATGAATTTGTTAAACCATATTTAAGAGAAGGTCAGGCTATTGCCTTTGCCCATGGTTTTAATATTCACTATGGTCAAATAGTGCCCCCAACCAATGTGGATGTGTTCATGGTAGCACCAAAGGGACCAGGACATCTTGTAAGAAGAGTTTTTGTTGAAGGTAAAGGAGTACCTGCATTAATCGCTGTTCATCATGATTTCACAGGGAAAGCTAGAGAGCTAGCTATGGCCTATGCTAAAGGAATTGGAGCAACTAGAGCAGGGGTTTTGGAAACTAGTTTTAAAGAGGAGACAGAGACAGATTTATTTGGAGAACAGGCTGTATTATGCGGTGGTGTTACAGAACTTATAAAAGCAGGCTTTGATACCCTTGTTAAAGCAGGTTACCAAAAGGAAATAGCTTACTTTGAGTGTCTACATGAAATGAAGCTTATAGTGGATTTACTCTATGAAGGCGGATTTGAAAATATGAGGTACAGCATTAGTGATACAGCAGAATATGGAGATTATTTAGTTGGAAAAAGAATTATAAATGATTCTACAAGAAAAGAAATGGAAGCAGTGTTAAGTGAAATACAAACAGGTAACTTTGCAACAGAGTGGATTTTGGAAAATAAAATAAACAGACCAGTATTTAATGCTCTTAAGAAGAGAGAGCTGGAGCATCCACTGGTGCAGGTTGGTAAAGATTTGAGAGAAATGATGAGTTGGATTAAGAAGTAATGGAGGTTTATGGTGAGAAGCAAGGAGATAAAACATGGTATAACTAAAGCGCCACACAGAGCCCTTTTAAAAGCAGCAGGTCTTACAGAAGAGGAGATCAATAGACCACTAATTGGTATTGTAAACTCCTTTAATGAAATAGTGCCTGGGCACATTGAACTTAGGCAAATAGCTGATGCTGTTAAGAGAGGAGTTTTAATTGAAGGCGGAACCCCAATGGAATTTCCATCCATAGCAGTATGTGATGGAATAGCCATGAATCATGAAGGAATGAAGTATTCTCTAGTAAGTAGAGAAATAATTGCAGATAGTATTGAGATAATGGTAAGGGCCCATGGCCTAGATGGAATGGTTCTTATACCAAGCTGTGACAAAGTTGTACCAGGTATGCTCATGGCAGCTGCTAGAGTAAATATACCTACCATAATAGTAAGTGGTGGCCCAATGCTTGCAGGTAAGTTTAAGGGGAAAAAGGCAGACTTAGTAACAGTTTTTGAAGGAGTAGGAAAGGTTTGTAGTGGTACCATGAGCAACGAGGAATTAACTTCTCTAGAAGAAAGTGCCTGCCCAACCTGTGGGTCTTGTGCAGGGATGTTTACTGCAAACTCTATGAATTGCATCACAGAGGCCCTTGGAATGGCATTGCCTGGCAATGCAACTATTCCAGCAG
This sequence comes from Clostridium sulfidigenes, assembly GCF_052067195.1. Taxonomy (NCBI): domain Bacteria; kingdom Bacillati; phylum Bacillota; class Clostridia; order Eubacteriales; family Clostridiaceae; genus Clostridium; species Clostridium sulfidigenes. The sequence continues at coordinate 346,792 of NZ_JBQHQR010000001.1, forward strand.
TTTATTCTGAGAGAAAGAGATTAGCTAAAAAAACAGGAATGCAGATGATGAAACTTTTTAAGGCAGGGGTGCTTCCTAGAGATATTATGAAGGATGAAGCCTTTGAAAACGCACTAACCCTTGACATGGCTCTTGGGTGTTCGTCTAACACTGTTTTACATTTAACTGCCATTGCCCATGAAGCAGGTATTAGCCTAGATTTAGATAAGATAAATCATATAAGTGGCAGGACTCCAAATTTATGTAAACTTAGCCCTGCAGGACAGTACCATATGGAAGACTTGTACGAAGCTGGTGGAATTGGAGCTGTAATGAAAGAACTCTCTAAGAAGGCGCTACTTCATCTGGATTTAAATACAGTGAGTCTCCAATCTATAGGAGAATTGATTTCCAAGGCAGAAAAGTTAAATGCTGAAGTAATTGCAGATATTGATAAACCCTATAGCACTACAGGTGGAATCAAGATTTTAAAAGGAAATCTTGCAGAACATGGAGCTGTAGTTAAACAGTCTGCCGTAGACAAAAACATGATGCAAGTAACTGCTAAAGCTAAGGTTTTTGATTCAGAAGAAGAGGCAGTAAAGGCAATAGCTGGAGGAGAGATTTACCCTGGGGATGCAGTTGTTATTCGTTACGAAGGACCTAAAGGAGGTCCGGGAATGAAAGAAATGCTGACCCCAACCTCCATCCTAGCTGGGATGGGACTTGATAAAACCGTATCTCTCATAACCGATGGACGTTTTTCAGGTGGAACTAGAGGTGCTGCCATAGGCCATGTTTCACCAGAGGCTTCAGAAGGCGGAACAATTGCCTTAGTACAGCATGGTGACCTAATAAAAATAGACATTATAAATGGTGTTCTTCAGCTCTTGGTAGATGAAGAGGAACTAATGAGAAGAAGAAGGAATTTCAAATTAAAAGAGAAAAATCTTTCAGGATATTTGAAAAAATATTCAAAACTGGTTTCTTCTGCATCAACAGGAGCCATATGTGATTAGGTAAAAAGGAGGCACTATTAATGAACGGAGCAAAAGCATTATTAGAATCTTTAAAAGAATGTGGAGTTGATACTGTATTTGGTTATCCAGGAGGATCTGTAATCCCTCTCTATGACGCTTTATATGAAGATGAACATTTTAATCATATAAGAACGGCCCACGAACAAGGTGCAGTTCATGCAGCTGATGGCTATGCTAGAAGTACAGGGAAAGTAGGGGTTTGCTTTGTAACCTCAGGACCAGGGGCTACTAACACTATTACAGGTTTAGCAACTGCATACATGGATTCAGCTCCCTTAGTTATTATTTCAGGGCAAGTGGCAACTCCATTGCTAGGCAGGGATTCCTTTCAGGAAGTGGATATAGTAGGTATTACATTTTCCGTTACAAAACATAATTATCAAGTAAGAGAAGTTGAAAAGATTCCCGAAATTATAAAAAAGGCTTTTGAAATAGCTAACAGTGGAAGACCAGGTCCAGTACTAATAGATATCCCAAAGGATATATTTCTTAAGGAGTTTAATTATGAAAAATATATAAAAAATGAAGATAACCATAAAGAGTCAAAGCTCAGGGATACTGATATGGAGGTCATAGCTCAGTTAATAAATAAATCTAAAAGACCAATTATTTATGCTGGCGGAGGGGTAAAGATTTCCCATGGTGAAAATGAGCTTTTAGAGCTCATAGAAAAAGCTGATATTCCAGTTGTTAATACCCTTATGTCCCTAGGAACAACTCCTAGGGATCACCAATTATCTTTAGGCCTAGTTGGTATGCACGGTTTTAAGGAGTGTAACCTAGCAGTTGCAAACTGCGACTTGCTTTTGGCCATAGGTGCAAGGTTTAGCGACAGAGTAGTAGGAGATGCAACTAAGTTTGCCTCCAAGGCAAAGATAATTCATTTAGATATTGACTCCAGTGAAGTTCATAAAAATGTAAATGCCCATTTAGCAGTAGTGGGGGATATTAAAAGCATGGTTAAAGCTATTACAAAAAGGGTAAAGGCTAAAGATAACAGTCAGTGGAAAAAAGAAATTGATAGTTGGAAAAGACAATTAAAAGATGAAGGAGCATTTAATCCTAAAAATATATTGGATAACTTCTATGAAAAACTAGGAAAGGAAGCCTTCGTAGCAACAGATGTGGGTCAACATCAAATGTGGACTGCACAACACTGGAGATTCAATGAAACTAATAAGTTTATTACTTCTGGGGGCCTTGGAACCATGGGCTTTGGTCTTGGAGCTGCCATTGGAGCAAAGGTAGCAAATCCTGATAAACCCGTTCTACTAGTTACAGGGGATGGAAGTTTTAGAATGAATAGTAATGAGCTATTTACAGTGGCAAAATACAATATTCCTTTGACCATTTTATTAATGAATAATTCAGCTCTGGGAATGGTAAGACAGTGGCAGAGGATGTTTTGTGGAGGAAGGTATTCAGAAACCGATGTAGATGAATCTATTGATTATGTAAGATTGGTAAATGCATACGGCATAGAAGGTCATAGCGTAGATTCTTTGAAAGGATTAAAGGATGTATTAAGTAAGGTTGAATTAGGCAAAAAAACTGTTTTCATCGAATGTAAAATTTTAAAGGATGAAAGTGTGTATCCAATAGTTCCACCTGGGAAGCCTATTGACACAATATTACTTGAAGGATAAAAAATAGGAAATGGAGGTTGTAAATATGGAAAAAAGTTATGTATTTTATCAGGGAGAAATTGTTGAGGAAAAGGATGTAAATATAAGCTTTAGATGCAAAGCATTCAATTACGGTTTGGGGTGCTTTGAAGGAATAAGGGCATACTGGGATGAAGAGAGTGAGCAGTTATACTTATTTAGATTAAAAGAACATTATGAAAGATTATTGCAATCCTGCAAGGCACTATGGATAAACCTATCCTATACTGCAGAGGAACTTTGCCAGTTTACTTTAGAACTGTTAAGGAAAAATAATTTTAAGACTACAGTTTATATAAGGCCCGTAGCTTTTAAAGGCTCCAATGCATTATTTCCAACTTTATATGATGATGATAATAGGATGCTTATATACTGTCAGCCCTTACACAAGCTATCAGAGAAGGAAGAGTTAAGAGTAGCGGTTTCATCATGGAGAAGAATTTCCGATAATATGATTCCTGCTAGGACTAAGCCTACGGGAGGATACCTAAATTCCGCTTTAGCTTCTTTGGAAGTATTACAAAATGGATATGATGAGGCAATATTACTTACAAATGAAGGTTATGTTTGTGAGGGGCCTGGAGAAAATATTTTCATATTTAAAAATAATCAGTTAATTACACCTCCACCATCAGATAACATATTGGAAGGAATTACGAGAAAAACTATTATGGAATTAGCAGGGAAGGAACTTGGTATTGAAGTTGTTGAAAGAAGCATAACAAGAACAGAACTTTATTCTGCCCAAGAAGCATTTTTTAGTGGGACAGCCATGGAGGTAACATCCATTGTAGAGATTGACAATAGAAAAATAGGAGATGGAAAACCAGGGGAAGTGTGCAAAAAAGTCAAAGAGTTATTCTTTGGATTAACAACAGGGAAAAATCCGAAATATTCTTCATACTGTACAGCAGTATATTAGTTGCATATATATTTTTCACATAAATAATTCTACATTATAGCACAATGGATTTATGTGAAAAATATTCCTTGAATCATAAACAGTAAAGAAAAATAGTTAGGAGGGCGGAAATGAATTTAAATACATTAACATTGGATGATATATTGGAAGCTAAAGAAAGAATCAGAGATATATGCGTCGACACAAAGCTCATATACAGTTCTGATTTAAGTAAGAATTGTGGAAATCAGGTTTATATAAAGCCAGAAAACCTCCAACTTACAGGAGCCTTTAAGCTTAGAGGAGCCTTAAATAAGATAAGAAAATTGACGGATGAACAAAGACGAAGAGGGCTTATTGCTTCTTCTGCAGGAAATCATGCTCAAGGAGTTGCCTATTCAGCAAATAGACTTGGTATTAAAGCAACTATAGTTATGCCAAGAACAACACCTCTGATAAAGGTACAAGCAACAAAGGAATATGGTGTAAATGTGATTCTGCGTGGAGAATGTTATGATGAGGCCTATGAAGAGGCAAAAAGGCTTGAAAAAGAAAAGGGGTATATATTCATCCATCCCTTTGATGATGTTGAAATAATGGCTGGACAAGGAACAATAGCATTGGAAATCCTTGAGGAACTAAAAGATACAGATGCTATTTTAGTCCCAATCGGTGGGGGCGGATTAATAAGTGGAATTGCTGTTGCAGCAAAGTCTATTAATCCAAAGATAAAGGTAATAGGAGTTGAACCTGAAGGCGCAAAGGCTATGAAAGTGTCAATGGATGAAGGTAAGCTAGTGAATCTCCTCCAGGTTGATACTATAGCAGATGGAGGGGCAGTTAAAAATCCTGGACATATAGCCTTTGATATAATAAAGGAATATGTAGATGAAATTATAACAGTAGATGATTTTGAGCTTATGGAAGCAGTATTTATCTTGATGGAGAAGCATAAACTTGTGGTGGAAGCAACAGGAGCACTCACTGTAGCAGCTCTGAATAAGTTAAAATTAAAGGGTAAAAAAGTTGTATCTTTAGTAAGTGGAGGAAATATAGATGTTGTAACTATGGCATCTATGTTAAATCGTGGGCTGCTATTAAGAGGTAGGATTTTCTGTTTTTCAGTAAAACTACAGGACAATCCTGGACAACTCTTAAATATATCACGAATATTAGAAAAACGTGGTGCAAATGTTATAAGACTTCAACATGATCAATTCAAGGCTATAGATAGATTAAAACATGTTGTTCTAGAAATTACCGTAGAAACAAACGGTTATGAACACATAGATGAGATAATTAAAGAATTGAATTGGGAAGGTTATGAAGTTTATAGAGTATACTAGAAAAGTAGTTAAAAAATAGCCCCATATGTTATTCTTGAACCAATCATTAACAGAGTTCTTTGCTTCAGAGGGAGTTTACTTCCGCTGAAGGTTAGAAATCGTTATCCAGGGACGTAGCAGCTCTTTACTCCCATCTTGGAGAAGATGGGGGTATTAGAGCTGCTAGTCATCGGATGAATAATTTACTTTTTAAAATCTTATTCTTTCAATTAGAAAGAATAAGATTTTTATTTTTCATCAGAATTGAGTATTAACCTTATGGAGGAAAAATATACTTTTAGAAAATGAAACTTAATATAAAATAAAATGTATCATAAGATAAAAATAATCAGTGGAAATCTTTAAAATAGCTACAAAAATGTAGGAATATATAGGAAAATAAGGTTATTTTACATAGATAGCCTTAAATGAGATGAAATAAAGTTTCATAATTATTAAATATGTTATATTATACTAATATAAAGAAAATTTAGTAAATTGCATGAAAATGAAACAATTAACTTCAAACTTGGTTTCAAAATAGTTACATAGCTATAGCTTCTATAAAAATAATACTTGTAGGAATAGCAATAGTATCCATAGGTTTATTAATAATAGTAAATAAAAAATCCCTAAAATCTAATAAACAATAAGCATTTCCTACAAGCACTAAATATATGCCTCGTAGTGTTTGTATATACCATAAAGAGACTAGGATTTCCCCCAATCCTAGTCTTTTGCTTTATGAAAAAATAATTTTAACTATAAAAAATTTTCAAAAAAATAAAGAAAATTCATTAAAGCAATGGTAGAATAAAGATATATTTTTATAAAGAAAGGGGTATCTAACTAGGAGGTTAAATCATAGTCCTATGAAGGGTTTGAATAAGGAAGTACATAAAAACATAAAAAGCTAAGAATATAAAACATAGGAATATAGTATTGCTTTAAATAAATTAAAATTTGTATAAAAGATTTAATTAAAGGATATATTTGGATATAATCCTATGCGATAACAGTAAAATATATGGCAAATTATTATAAATTGTGATATAATTTTTTGAGTAACGACAGAAATAAAGAGTTCACGTTAACGAAAGCTAGCAACTGTGTAGGTTAACAGAGATTCATGGAGCTTAAAAATTAGACAAGCTCACTTGGTTGTACATAAATAAAATATAGAAAATAAGACTCATTACAGAAGATGAAATGAAATATATGGTGTTATAGGTAATATGTCTCTTTTAATATCGTATATTATATAAGGGAAGTTTATAGTAATTTAAAGAATATGTAGGATTAAGAATTAATTAAATTTATGAAGATTGGAAATTTCGTATATTTGATTGGAGGAAGTAAAAAGTGAAAAGGGCGTTTGATTTAGTGATAAGTGTTATAGCATTAATAGTATTATCACCTATAATTCTAATTATTTCTATATTAATCAAGTTAAACAATAAGGGCTCTGTAATATTTAAGCAATATAGAGTAGGAAAAGATAATAAAGAATTTGTAATTTATAAGTTTAGATCAATGGTGGAATATGCACCGGAGGTAGCTAGTACAGCTTTAGAAAATCCTGATGAGTATATAACTACTATGGGTAAGCTCTTAAGAAAGACAAGTTTGGATGAATTGCCACAGCTGTTGAATATTATTAAAGGTGATATGAGCTTAGTGGGACCAAGGCCTGTTATTAATGATGAAAGTGAAAAGGAATTATTGAAATTAAGGACAGAGTATGGGGTTTATAAACTAGTTCCGGGACTTACTGGTTGGGCTCAGGTTAATGGTAGAGATAATATGTCTACAGCAAGAAAAATAACCTTAGAGAAAGAGTATTTAGAAAGACGAAGTTTGATATTCGACATAAAAATACTTTTCATGACTTTTGTGAAGGTTTTTAGACAAGAGGGTATTGTTGAAGGTTCAGAAATAAATGAAAGTTATGAAGTAGATAAGGTTACAAAGGTTATGTAATAAAAAATATAAATAGGGGTAGTTGGATTAAAACTAATATCCAACATATTAAAGCGGAGGATTAAAATGAAGTATAGTGTGCTAATGTCTGTGTATGTAAAGGAAAATCCAGAGTTTTTAAGATTGAGCTTAGATAGTATGGTTAATCAAACCTTAAAGCCAGATGAGATTGTATTGATAAAAGATGGTCCATTAACACAAGAGCTAGAAGAAGTTTTAAATGAGTATATAAATAAGTATAATGATTTATTTAATATAATTGAGTTTGAAACTAATAAAGGTTTAGGGGAAGCTCTTAGGGTAGGTGTGATATCTTGTAAAAATGAGCTTATAGCTAGGATGGATACTGATGATATAGCCAAATTAGATAGATGTGAGAAGCAGGTTAATGAATTTATAGAGAATAGTATGTTAGATATTGTAGGATGTCAAATTATAGAGTTTGAAAGCGAAATATCAAATGAATTATCTAGACGTATATTACCTACAAGTCACGAAGAAATATATAAGTTTGCGAAAAAAAGATGCCCATTTAACCACATGACTGTTATGTATAAAAAAAATAGTGTTATAAATGCTGGCAATTATCAGCCATTACCCCTATTTGAGGATTACTATTTATGGACAAGAATGCTTATATCAGGATGTAAAGCTAAGAATATTAATGAATGTTTAGTATATGCTAGAACGGGAAAAGAGATGATTAATAGGCGTGGTGGAGTAGGTTATATGAAGAAAATTCTAACTGGAAAGAAAAAAATATTTAAGAGTGGATTTATATCTTTTAAAGAATTTATTTATTCAGCTGGATTACATTCCATTGTTTGTTTAATGCCACCTAAATTACGTGGGGTTACTTATAGTAAGCTTTTAAGAAGATAGTATATGAATTTAAGATATGGGAGATAAGAATGAAAAAGATATTAACGATTTCAGCTGTAAATGAAAAAAGTCCTGCATTGAGATATAGACTAACTTATCCTTTGAGAATATTAGAAAAAAATGAAGAAATAACTTATGATGAATTAAGTTTTTATTCTGTTAAGACCAATAGTGCAATGAATGGAACTAAAATGCTTGCAAAAATAATTTGCATTATAAAAGACTTAATTATGTTTTTCTATAAACTTACAACATGTAAGGAGAAGTATGACATTATAATAATAAAAAACTATGTATTTCCATTTGGTGGTTCTAAAGTTGAGAAACTTATACATAAAAAGTTTAAAGCTAGTAGGTTTATTTTTGACATTGATGATGGGATATATCTGAATGAAACTAGACAGCAAAATAGATTATTTAAAAATTTAAGAAATGCATGTGAAAAGGTAGGGTATTGGACAGAAACATGTGATAAAGTAATGTTGTCTAACGAAGTGATTTATAATGATCTGAATAAATTATTTAAGGTTAATAGTGAAAAGGTGGTTCAATTTTTAAGTTGTCCATATGAGAATCAATATTTTAGAAGTAATGATGAAATAGAAATATATAAAAAGCAAAATACAGTTAATTTTATTTGGTTAGGATCGCCACATACTCAAGAAAATTTGGTGAAATGTAAAGAATTTATCAATGAATTACCTAAAATTATTCCTAATTCACATGTATACATAATTGGAGCTCATAAAAGTTTTAAAATGTTTAGAGAATTAAATTATGTGGAATTTGTAGATTGGAATATGGAGAATGAGAAAAAGTACATGCAAATTTCACACATTGGACTTAATCCACTAATCGATAATAAATTTGAGCAGAGAAAAAGTGCATTTAAGGTTATTCAATACTATAGGGCAGGAATAGTACCTATTGTATCTGATGTAGGAATAAATAAAAATTTAGTTGCAACATATGGTGGGTACTGTACAGAAAACTTTGATATTGACTATATGAACAGTTGCATTAAAAAAATATTAAATGAGTACGATGAAATTAGTAGCAAAATATATATGAATACTATAGAACTGACAGTGGAAGCAAATAAGGAGAAGATAAAAGATGCAATTTTTAACCAATAACAAAGTAATAGCAATAGTTGTTGCATATAATCCGGATATTAATTTGCTAAATAAAAACATTGGTATAATAAGTAATCAAGTTGAAAAAATTGTAGTCGTAAATAATGGGTATGGGGAACTTATAATAGATAGTGATTATAAAGAAATTGTATATGTCATTAATAATAATGAAAACTTAGGAATATCAAAAGCTTTAAATATTGGGATAAATTATGCAGTCACTAATAACTATTCTTATGCATTGTTGTTAGATCAAGATAGTACATTAGGTGATGATGCAGTTAATATAATGCTAAAAGGATTTATACATGATAAAGTTGGGGTGGTGGTACCACGTATATCATACATAAACGGAAATATAGATAAAATTGATGAGAGTAATACGTTTAATTATGTCACGCTTGCAATAACATCAGGTAGTTTAGTGGATTTAAATGTTATAAAATTAATTAATTGGAAGGAAGGAAAAGTTTTCAATGAAGATTTTTTTATAGATTGTGTTGATTTTGACTTTTCTTTAGAACTCAAGGCTAGTGGATATAATATTTTAAAATCTACAAAGGCTATTTTATATCAAAGATTAGGAGAAATGACTGAGATAAAGTTTTTATTTTTTAAAATTTGTCCAACTAATCATAGTGAGTTAAGACGATATTATATAACAAGAAATAGATTATATATGTGGAAGAAGTATTTTAGGCGTGAATTTCAATTTGTAGTAAAAGATATTTTATATTCATGTAGAGAACTATTGATATTAACTTTCTTTGAAAAAAATAGAATTGCAAAATTTAAATACATGAAAAAAGGAATTTGTGATTTTACACAAAATAAGGTGGGTAAAATTGAAAAATAAAGTTAACATAAAAAACATATTAAATTTTATAGAGGATAGGAAGTTAATTGAAGAAGGATACCTTTTGTTTATATTAATAGGTATGTTTTTCTTAACTAGACAATTAGTTTTTCCGCATGCATCAACCCTAGCACTGGTAAGTATTATTACTTCATTTATTGCTGCAGTAATACCTTTATATAAGAATTTTTCTCTTTTTGAGAAAAAAGAAAAAATACTTTTCATAGGGTATTATATTTTTATGACGTTGATATTAGCATATTCTTTATTTATAGTTAAAAATAAACCTTACTATGCTATACATACCTATGCGACTTGCGTGTTGTTAATAATGGCATATATATATCCTAAAAATAAAAAAGTAGTCGATATTTTTATTTGGGTTATGGTTATACATGCATTGGTATTAATTTTTATAGAAATATATATGATTTTAAATTATACTCCAGAATTTGCATCTAGAGTTAGAAATTATATTATTGGAAATGGATTTGGAGACATATATACAAGGAATGGAATATATTTTAGAGCAATTTTAAGAGGAAATGAATTATTGCTAATTCCATACATGATACTATGGAGAGACAAAACAGTTAGAACTAGAATAAAAAGAATTATTCTGCTATTAGGTATAATTGTTAGTGGAAATATGGCCTATTTTATATCATTAGCGATTTTTTATCTGTTAAATATTATACTTATTGATAAAAATTACAAAGTTATTAAGATAATGTTAGTAGCTTGCTCTGTAATATTTATTATATTTAATAAACCGATTATCTCAAAAGTGCATTATACCTTTCAACTTAAAATGGAAAAATCGTTTCCTACAAGAATAGATCAAGTCAATGTATTAATTGATGACATGGAAAGTGTAACAGATGTTATTTTAGGCAAAGGAATGGGTAATACATTGAATGCAGTTACGAAGTATCGAAACTATACAGGAGATAGGTATTTTGAATTACAATCTATATACTTTTATAATCAACTAGGATTAATCGGATTTTCTATTTTTGTTTTCTTACATTTATTTTTAACATATAAATTTATAAAAAATAGATTTTCTTTAATAATATATTTTTGCTATTTAACTTATGCGGTAACTAATCCATACATATTTAACTTGACTCATTTAATTATTATATTAGTATTAACTTCAATGGACAATAGTTTAAATAACAAAGATACTTATATAAAATTGGACTGTGAAAATAAATAATATTTCAATTAAGATCAAAATGAAAAGGAGATGCTTATATGAAAGGAATAATTTTAGCTGGTGGAGCGGGAACAAGACTCTACCCTTTGACAATGGTAACATCAAAACAACTTTTACCGGTTTATGATAAACCAATGATATATTATCCATTATCAACATTAATGTTGGCAGGAATAAAGGATATATTATTAATATCTACACCAACAGATTTACCTAATTTTGAACGTTTATTGGGGGATGGTAGTCAATATGGTATTAATTTATCATATAAAGTACAACCTAGTCCTGATGGACTTGCACAAGCTTTTTTACTTGGAGAAGAATTTATTGGTGATGATAAATGTGCTATGGTTTTAGGAGATAACATTTTTTATGGTAATGGATTTGGTAAATTATTAAGAAATGCTGTAGATGATGCAGAAAAAGGAAATGCTACAATATTTGGTTATTATGTAAATGATCCTGAAAGATTTGGAATAGTTGAATTTGATGATAATGGTAAAGTTATATCTGTGGAAGAAAAACCACAGAATCCAAAATCTAATTATTGCATTACAGGACTTTACTTCTATGACAAACGTGTTGTAGAGTTAGCAAAGCAAGTTAAGCCTTCACATAGAGGAGAATTAGAGATTACTGATTTAAATCGTTTGTACCTTGAAGATGGAAGTCTAAATGTACAATTATTAGGACGTGGGTTTGCGTGGCTTGATACTGGAACAATGGACAGTTTAGTTGAGGCATCGGATTTTGTACAGATGATTCAAAAAAGACAAGGAATTGAAATATCTGCACCTGAAGAAATTGCATTTATAAATGGATGGATTGATAAAGAAAAATTACTTGAGTCTGCTACTCGCTATGGAAAATCACCATATGGGGAACATTTAAGAAAAGTTGCAGAAGGAAAAATTAGATATTAGGGGGATACATATATGAAGGTATTAGTAACAGGAGGGGCTGGATTTATTGGAGGTAATTTCGTACACCATATGATAAATAAGTACCCAAACTATGAGATAGTTAATTTAGATTTATTAACATATGCAGGAAATTTAGAGACATTAAAGGAAGTGGCAAATAAACCTAACTACAAATTTGTAAAAGGGGACATTGCTGATAGACCTTTTATTATGGAGTTGTTTGAGAAGGAAAAGTTTGACATAGTTGTAAACTTTGCAGCTGAAAGTCATGTAGATCGTTCTATAACAGATCCTGGCATCTTCGTTCAAACTAATGTTATGGGAACACAAGTATTATTGGATGCAGCAAAGGCAACAGGTGTAAAGAGATATCACCAGGTATCAACTGATGAGGTGTATGGAGATTTACCGTTGGATAGACCGGATTTATTCTTTACAGAGGAAACTCCGCTTCATACATCAAGTCCATATTCCTCTTCAAAAGCAAGCGCTGATTTATTCGTTCTTTCATACTATAGAACATTTGGACTACCAGTAACAATATCTAGATGTTCAAATAACTATGGTCCATATCATTTTCCGGAGAAATTAATTCCTTTAATGATTAGTAGAGCATTAGCAGATGGCGAACTTCCTGTGTATGGAAAGGGAGATAATGTAAGAGATTGGTTACATGTAGATGATCACTGTGAAGCTATAGATTTAATTATTCATAAAGGAAAAATAGGTGAAGTTTATAACGTAGGTGGTCATAATGAGAGAACAAACCTAGAAGTAGTTAAAACTATACTTAAAGCTTTAAATAAGCCAGAATCACTGATAAAATATGTAACGGATAGACCTGGACATGATATGCGTTATGCAATAGATCCTACAAAACTAGAGACTGAACTTGGATGGAAACCAAAATATAATTTTGATACAGGTATAGAAATGACAATTCAGTGGTATTTAAATAACAAAGAATGGTGGCAAAATATTTTGTCAGGAGAGTATTCTAAGTATTTTGATAAGATGTATGGAGATAGATTAACTGAGTAAATGCTGTTAGGAGAATCTAATATGAGAGTTTTAGTAACTGGAGTAAATGGTCAATTAGGCTTTGATGTTATAAATGAATTGAAAAAACGAGGTCATGACGCAATAGGTGTTGATGTAAAGGAAATGGATATTACAGATCCTGTTGCTGTAAATAAAGTTATTGGAGAAGCTGATGTGGAGGCTGTAATTCACTGTGCTGCATATACTGCAGTTGATGCTGCAGAAGACAATAAAGAAATATGCAGTAAAGTAAATGGTTATGGTACAGAGAATATTGCTAAAGTGTGTAAGCTGATGGATATAAAGATGATATACATTAGCACAGACTATGTATTTAGTGGTGAGGGTGAAAGATGTTGGGAGCCGGAAGATGAAAGAAATCCATTAAATACATATGGGCAAAGCAAATATGAAGGTGAATTAGCAGTGCAAAGAAACCTTGATAAATATTATATAGTAAGAATTGCATGGGTTTTTGGAGTAAATGGAAATAACTTCATTAAAACTATGCTAAATTTAGGGAAAACAAGAGATATGCTTACCGTTGTTGATGATCAAATAGGCTCACCTACATATACAAAAGATTTAGCTACATTACTAGTAGACATGGTTGAAACTGATAAGTATGGTATTTATCATGCAACCAATGAGGGCTTCTGTAGCTGGTATGATTTCGCATGTGAAATTTTTAAACAGGCGGGTATGGATCATGTTAAAGTTACACCCGTAGATAGCAGTGCTTATATTACAAAGGCAAAAAGACCGAAGAATAGCAGAATGAATAAGAAAAAACTACAAGAAAATGGATTTGCACTATTACCAACTTGGAAAGATGCATTAAATAGATATTTAAAAGATATAAATTTATAGGGAGGTGCATATAATGGGAAAAATAAAAGTTACACCCTGTAATATTAAAGGGTTATATGTAATAGAGCCTTCAGTATTTGGCGATGAACGTGGATATTTTATGGAAACATACAACCAGAATGACTTTAAAGAAGCAGGACTGGATATGGTATTCGTTCAAGATAATCAATCTATGTCCGTTAAAGGAGTTTTGAGAGGACTGCATTTTCAAAAACAATTTCCTCAAGGAAAGCTAGTGAGAGTAGTACGTGGAGAAGTGTTTGATGTTGCTGTAGATTTGAGAGCAGATTCAGATACTTATGGGAAATGGTTTGGAGTAAGATTGTCTGCTGAAAATAAAAAACAATTCTATATACCAGAAGGATTTGCCCATGGATTTTTAGTTTTATCTGATGAAGCTGAATTTGTATACAAGTGCACTGACTTCTATCATCCTGGTGATGAAGGTGGGCTTATGTGGAATGATCAGGATATAAAAATAGAGTGGCCAATAGAAGAAGGAATGAAACTGACCATTTCTGATAAAGATCAAAAATGGTTAGGGTTGAAGGATACCTTTAGGTTCTAGATTAAATAGAGAAATAAGAATTGCACTATAATTGCAATTCTTATTTTATAAATTATGTTATGAAATAAGAATAAAAATAATATAGTAAAAAGCCATAGTTTTAACGATAAAATTACTATAGAGGGTGGAGTATAATGGATGAAAATATTAATATTGCAGTAAGTATTGTAATGACTACATATAATCAGGATAAGTACATTGCTAAGGCAATTGAAAGTGTGTTGATGCAAGAAACATCATTTAAGTATGAGCTTGTGATTGGTGACGATTGTTCTCCAGATGATACTCAACTTATTATTAAAGAATATGCAAATAAGTATCCAGATAAAATTGTAGCTATATTGAGAGAAAAAAATATTGGTATGAGAAATAATGCTGATCACTTACGAAGAATTTGTAAAGGGAAATATATGGTTAGTTTAGAAGGCGATGATTATTGGACTGACCCTGAAAAATTACAAACAGAATTTGATTTTTTAGAATCACATAATGATTATATTGCGGTTGCACACTGGTGTGATGTTGTAGATGAAAATGACATGATTACTGAAGCATATAAAAATAAATATAAAGTTTTTAATTTTAAAAAGGATACTTATACATTAAAAGATTATAAAAATAATAAAATACCTGGACATGCAAATACCATAATGCATAGAAATATATATTTAAATCCTGAATATGATTTTGAAAAAATCTATAAGGCTAGTAGCATAATAGGTGATAGGACATCATATTTAATATTAACATTAATGGGAAAAGTTCATGTTATACATAGAATAATGAGTCACTATAGATATGTACAAAAAAAAGGACAGACAAATTATTGCTCAAGAGTATTGGATAAAAATCAAACTCTTGATTGGTATGATTACTATGTTAATTTGGAACAGTACATTAAAGAAGTTCTTGGGATAAAAATTAGCTTAAAGAAATTAAGGTATGAGCAAGTTATTTCAGCAGTTGCGATTTCTTTAAAACAAAATAATGCTGAAAATAAAATCATTAGAAAGCAGATTTTCAGCAAACTAAATAAATTTGAGATGATTGTTAATATGCCCATAGCAACTATATTGAAAATCTATAGAAAAATTTTATGGAGGATTAGTGCTTAATGGGAAATGAAAAAAAGGTGATTCTTTCAGGTTTAATTTGGAAGGGGTTGGAGAAGAGTGGAAGTCAAGGAGTTCAATTTGTAATACAAATTATTTTGGCTCGTATCCTATTACCAGAAGATTATGGAGTTATTTCTCTCATAACAATATTTATAACAATAGGTAATGTATTTATACAAAGTGGATTTAGTACATCCCTTATACAAAAAAAAGATGCAGATGAAGTTGACTTTTCATCTGTACTTTACTTAAATTTAATTGTTGCTATAATTGTATATGTTCTACTGTTCTTGTTTGCGCCTACTATAGCTGAATTTTACAACGAGCCACAGCTTAAAAGTATTTTAAGAATATTGGCTATTATATTATTCTTTGGAGCTATCAACTCTATTCAAAATTCTATTATATCTAGGAGGATGCAATTTAAAAAAAGTTTTTTCAGTAGTTTGGGAGGAAGTATAATCTCAGGTATTATTGGTGTTACCATGGCTTATGCAGGATTTGGTGTTTGGTCATTAGTTGTACAACAGATTACAAACCAATTACTGATAACTGTTATACTATGGTATACGTTAAAGTGGAGGCCTAAGCTATATTTTTCTTTAGGAAGGTTGAAATTTTTATTTTCATATGGATGGAAGTTATTATGCTCATCGTTGTTAGACACTCTATATAATAATATATATGGATTAGTAATTGGTAAACTATACAATCCTCAAATGCTAGGATATTATAATAGGGGAGATCAATTTCCACAAATGATAATAATGAATATTAATGGGTCCATTCAAAGTGTAATGTTACCAGCTATGGCTGCAAAACAAGATGATAAGTTAGCAGTAAAGGAAATGGTTAGGCGTTCAATCGTCACTAGTTCATTTGTAATATTTCCAATGATGATAGGACTTGCAGTATGTGCAGATTCAGTTGTGCGAATTGTATTAACGGATAAGTGGCTTCCATGTGTTCCTTTTTTACAACTTCTTTGCTTATCATATGCATTATGGCCAATTCATACTGCAAATTTACAGGCTATCAATGCTTTAGGTCGTAGCGATATATTTTTAAAATTAGAAGTTGTAAAAAAATGTATTGGAATAACAACTTTATGTATAAGTATACCTTTTGGTATTTATGGAATGGTTATATTTAAACTGATTGTGGCATTTATATCATCGATTATTAATGCTTATCCTAATATAAAGTTATTAAATTATAGTATTAAGGAACAATGGCGTGATGTTATGCCTTCTTTAATCTTATCAGTTATCATGGGTATAATTATTTATCCTATAACTTTTATAGGATGGAATAGTTGGATAACTTTATCAATACAAGTTTTGGTGGGTATAAGTATATATATTGGATTTTCTTTTATATTTAAATTAGAATGTTTAAATTATATTTTACATACAATTAAAGAAATAAGGAATAAAGGTTAGAAATACAAATTTAATGGAGGATAAGTTATATGAATTGTTTAGTGTTAGCTGGAGGATATGATCAAATAGCTTTAATAAAAGAATTAAAGAAAAAAAATATTAGAGTGATACTCGCTGATTATTTTGAGAATCCTCCAGCAAAGGATTTTGCAGACAAGCATTATCAAGCAAGTACTTTAGATACAGATGAAATAAAGAAAATAGCAATATCGGAAAATATAGATTTGATAACTACGGCTTGTACTGACCAAGCGTTACTTACTGTAGCTCAGGTTTCAGAGGAGTTAGGTCTTCCTTGTTACATTTCTTATGATATAGCGAGAAATGTGACAAACAAACTATATATGAAAGAAAAATTTACAAATGCAGGAATACCTACAGCTAAATATAGAGTTATTGATAAGTTTGATAAAGAGCTAATTAATGAATTTAAGTATCCATTAGTTGTAAAACCGGTAGATTGTAACAGTTCAAAGGGGGTAATAAAGGTATTTTCAGATATTAAACTTAATAAAGCTGTTAATGAAGCATTGAGTTTAAGTAGAAGTAAAACTGCAATTATTGAGGAGTTTAAAGAGGGAAAAGAAGTATCTGTTGATGTTTATATAGACAATGGTGTTGCAAAGGTACTTTCTATTACAGAATCCACTAAAAGTAGAATTAATGAAGAAGGATTCACAATTACGCAAAGTAAATATCCAGCTAATATTTCAGATTTTCAAAAAAAAGAAATAGGTGTAATAGCACAAAAAATAAGTGAAGAATTTAATCTAATAAATAGCCCTATGTTAATACAGTTAATATTAGGTGAGGATGAAATTAATGTATTAGAGTTTAGTGCAAGAATGGGTGGGGGAACAAAATATAAATTGATTGAAATAATTTCTGGTGTAGATATTATGAGTAAGTATGTTGAATTAATTTTAGGTCTTAAACCTTCAGTTGAACCGTCACATAAAATCAAATATGCTTATATGAATTATTGCTATGCTAACAATGGAATATTAGATAGAATAGAAAATTTTGATAAGTTAAAAAAAGAAAAAATTATATATGATTATTTTAAATATAAAACCAAGGGAATGAAAATTGAAAAAGCTCTAACAAGTAGTGATAGGGTTGCAGGATATTTAGTAATAGGAGATACTATAGAAGAGATTTATAAGAAGCAAGAATTGGCTGATAAAGAGTTAAAAATCATATCAAGTGAAGAGAGAGATATTAGCATTAGAGGATGGATATCTAAATAATGCAATGTATAAATTCATTTAGTATTTAAGAACAGGAGGGTTTATTATGAATAAGAAAAAGATAGTACTAGGTGCATCGATTGGTAATTGTGTACATGTTGCTGGAGTTTCGCACTTTTTAGATCTTGCAGAAAGAGAAGGATATGGGGTTGTTTATCTTGGACCAGCTGTTTCTATAGATAGTCTCTTTGAACAAATAAAAAAATACAAGCCAGATATTATTGGAATAAGCTATAGGCTTACGCCAGAAAATGTAGATTTATTATTAAAGCAAATAGATAGTAGGCGCAAAGAATTAAGTTATTGTCCTATGTGGTGTTTTGGAGGTACAAAGCCGGTTACACAAATAGCCCAAAAGTATGAGATGTTCGCTTTTATTTCTGATGGTACTGATGATATAAATGACTCTATTAGATTTTTAAGAGGAGATAAACTACAAGGTGGAAGTGAAAGTTATGGAAAGAATTTTAGAGAAAGAGTAAATCAGAATTATCCATATCCAGTACTAAGACATCATTTTGGTTTACCATCAATGGAAGACACTATTAATGGTGTTGAAAAAATTTCTGAAGCTAAGGTACTTGACATTATATCATTAGGAACTGATCAAAATGCTCAACAATATTTTTTCAATCAGAATAATATGAGAAAAGAATATGATGGAGCAGGTGGTGTTCCAATAAGGACTAAAGAGGATTTGAAGTGCTTAAAACAAGCTACTCAAAAAGGTAATTATCCACTTATTCGTTGCTATAGTGGAACAGAAGAGGTTTTTAAATATGCAGAAATGCTAGTAGATACAATAGACAATGCATGGACAGCAATTCCTTTATGTTGGTATAATGAACTGGATGGACGTGGCACAAGAACAATTGAAAATTCTATTGTAGAAGCTCAACAGTTAATAAAATGGCACGCAGATAGAGATATTCCTGTAGAAATAAACGAGCCTCATCATTGGGGATTACGCGATGCACATGATGTTATGTCGGTTGCAATGGCTTATATAAGCGCCTATAATGCAAAAAAATTAGGAGTAAAAGATTATATTGCCCAATATATGTTTAATACTCCAAGTGGATTAACATTTTCTATGGATTTTGCAAAAATTTTAGCTATGATTGAAATGGTTGAATCCCTAAAAGGTGATAATTTTAGGATTTATCGTCAAACAAGGGCGGGTTTACCTTTATTTAATCCAGATTTAGATGTTGCAAAAGGCCAACTTGCCGCTACTACTTTTATGCAGATGGCAATTAAACCACATATTATACATGTAGTAGCATACTGTGAGGCTGATCATGCTGCTTCAGCAGAAGATGTAATAGCAAGTTGTAGAATAGTAAAAGGTGTAATACGACATACATTGTCTGACATGTTTTCTATTGAAAAGGATAGTGAAATAGTAAAGCGTAAAGAAGAGTTAATAAGTGAAGCTAAAGTTTTAATTAATTTTATAGAAAATCGCTTTGTTAATTATGAGGATCCACTTGCAAATCCTGAAGTTTTAGCTGAAAGTATAAAAAGAGGATATATTGATGCAGTGCACATAGTTAAAAACTCAAAGTTTAGAGGAAATTTAACAACAAAATTTGTAGATGGGAAATGTGTTGCTTATGACAAAGAAACAGGAGAACTATTAGATGAGTCTACTAGATTAAAAAGACTTCTAGAAATTGAGAATTCACTATTAAACAAAATAAGTTAATTTATATTTTTAATAATGCTATAAAAGATTCGGAAAAAAGATTATTTATGACAAGAGGTAGAAAAATGAAGTTTACAGTAATAGGAGCAGGTCATGGTGGACAGGCAATGGCAGGATATATTTCTTTGCTTGGGTATGAAACAACATTATATAATAGAACTGCGTCAGTAATTGAGTCTATTAAGGATAATAAAGGCATAGAATTATGTGATTATATTAATGGTAAAGCAGAAAATGTATCATTGACAAGTAATTTAAGTGAGGCCTTAAAGGATACAAATGTAATTATGATATCAATACCAGCAAATGCACATAAAAATTTAGCACTTAACATAGCTCCATATATTAAGGATAATCATATTATAGTAATTAATCCAGGAAGAACATTAGGGGCGTATTACTTTAAAAAACATTTAAAAGAATTTGGATGTATTGCTTCACCGATAATAGCTGAAACTGATACGTTTATGCTTACGTCAAGAAAAATAAGAGACGGATTAAGTGCCATAATGTCATTAAAAAAGGAAATATATGTTGCAGCAGATACAAGTGAAAATACAAGAAAGGTTTGTGATATACTATCAAAACCATTCTCAATGGTACGTGATGCTGAATCTTATGTATATACATCTTTTGCTAATATTGGCTCTATATTTCATCCATTACCTGCTATTTTTAATATTGGGCGTATTGAAAATAGGGATAAATATTTACACTATAAAGAAGGAATTACACCAAGCATATGCAATTTAATGGAAAAACTTGATTGTGAGAGAGTTGCTCTAGCAAAAGAGTTAGGTGTTGAAGTACCAGATGCTAAGAAATGGCTAGAAAATGTGTACAGTTCTTCAGGAAAAGATCTTTATGAGACTCTTCAAAACACAACTGCATATAATGGTGTATTAGCACCTACAGAAATTAGTACAAGATATATTTATGAAGACATAACAACTGGAATAGTACCTATGTATTGTATTGCAAAACAAATAAATTCTCCGCACCATATTCTAGGTCTCATAATAGAACTTGCTACAGAAGTGTTTGAATATGATTTTGTAAAACAAGGGAGATTTGATGTAAAAGACTTTGTGGATGAATTAAAGTTATACAATAAAGAAAAAATAAATTAATTACAATAGGGGGAATGTAGGTGAGACACTCAATTCAAGTTACTCGCTCTTCAATGCCTGAGTTTGAAGAGTATGTTGAGGAAATAAAAGAGCTATGGGAAAGTCATTGGCTAACTAATATGGGATCAAAACATAAGAAATTAGAATCTAAACTAAAAGAATATTTAAAAGTTCCCAATGTAACACTTTTTGTTAATGGACATTTGGCATTAGAATGTGCGATTGCTTCAATGAACTTAACAGGTGAGGTTATTACAACACCATTTACATTTGCATCAACAACCCATGCAATTGTTAGAAATGGTTTGACTCCTGTATTTTGTGACATTAATCCAGAGACATATACAATAGATACAACAAAGCTAGAAAGTTTAATTACGGAGAAAACATCAGCTATTATTCCAGTTCATGTTTATGGTAATGTTTGTGATGTTGACAAGATTGAAGAAGTAGCAAAAAAATATAACTTAAAGGTTATTTATGATGCTGCTCATGCATTTGGAGTAACAGTGAATGGAAAAGGTATTGGTACATATGGTGATGCATCAATGTTTAGTTTTCATGCAACAAAAGTATTTAATACTATTGAGGGTGGCGCTATTACTTATAATAATAGCGAATTAACTAAAGTATTAAATGAGGTTAAGAATTTTGGAATAACTGGACCTGAAACAGTAGAATATATTGGTGGTAATGCAAAAATGAATGAATTTCAGGCAGCTATGGGAATTTGTAATCTCCGCAATGTAGATAATGATATACAGAAAAGAAAAATTATTTTTGAAAGATATAGAGAACGATTAAAAGATATAAAAGGAATTAAATTTGTTCAATGTCAAGAGGGTGTAAAAAGTAATTATTCTTATTTACCAGTTTTATTTGATGGATTTAAAATGGATAGAAATGAAGTAATGGAAAAACTGGCTAGTGAAAATATATATACAAGAAAATATTTTTATCCTCTTGTAAATAATTTTGAATGTTATAAAAACAGATATCATTGTAGTGAAACTCCAGTTGCAGAATATGTGGCAAATAGAATTTTAACATTTCCACTATATTCTGACTTATCCGTTGAAGATGTGGATAGGATTTGTGATATTATTATTAATGAATAAAATAAAATTATACTAAATTTATGGGCTATCTAAAAATGATATTATAATACATTTTTAGATAGCCCATTGTATAACAATGAATTATTATATTGGAATGTAATTTTATAAGTGAAATTTTAAACAATTACTTGAGTAGAATTTTATTGAAGTAAGATTTCAATTATTACACCCCACACATCAAAATTATTAAGAAATTTATCATAATCTCAAAGAAAAAAACTGATAATATATTAATAGATGATATAATACCTAATTTGTGGTATATTTGTTAAGTATGAAATTTTATTAAACATAAGAAAAAAATATTTTATTTTTTTGCAAGTTGGTGTACAATTTGTATATGTAAATTAGGAGGGATTTTTTTGAAAATCAATTTTTATGAATCACAAAGAGAATATAAAGAAAAAAAACATGAATTTGATGGAGCTATAAAAAATATAATAGATAGTGGAGCTTTTATATTAGGGAATGAAGTTAAAACCTTTGAGGAAGAAATAAAAGATTTTACTGGAGCTAAACATGCCATAGGAGTGGCATCAGGAACAGATGCTTTAGTTATTGCATCAGATATCCTTGGCTTTAGTGATAATAAGGAAATAGTAACTACACCTTTTACTTTTTTAGCTTCTACATCTTGTCTTGCAAAGCATGGTGGAAAACCTGTTTTTGTAGATATAGATGAAGAGTCTTGTGGTATGGATGTAGATCAATTAGAGGCTGCTATTAATGATAATACTGTAGGAGTACTTCCAATACATTTATTCAATCAAATGTGTGATATGGATAAAATAATGGAAATTGCTAAGAAACATGATTTAAAGGTGTTAGAAGATGCAGCTGAAGCCTTTGGAATGAGATGGCAGATGCAGGGTGAAGAGAGACATAGACATGCAGGAACCATTGGAGATATGGGTGTGTTTTCATTTTTCCCTACTAAAACCTTAGGTGGATATGGTGACGGTGGAATGATAGTTACTAATAGTGATGAGTTAGCCGATATGTGCCGTATGTTTAGAGTTCATGGAGCATCAAAGAAATATCACTATGACTATATAGGCTATAACTCAAGATTAGATGCTATGCAAGCAGCTGTGTTAAGGGTTAAACTTAAATATATAAACAATGCTATTGAAAATAGAGGAAGAGTTGCGAAGCTCTATACTGAAGGATTAAAAAATATAGAGGGTGTAAAAGTTCAAGGTATTAAGGCAGCGAACCAAAAGAATGTTTATTATGTATTTAATATCTTTGCTGAAAACCGAGATGGTCTTGCAGAGTTCTTGAAATCTAAAGGTGTGGCAACTAGTATATACTATCCAAAGCCATTGCACCTACAAAAGTGTTTTGAATACCTAGGATACAAAGAAGGTCAGTTCCCAGTTACTGAAAAGATGTGTAAGCAAATTCTTGCATTACCTATATATCCAGAGCTTACTAATGAAGAAGTTGAATATATATGTGACTGCATAAAAGAATTTTATAATTAATAAAGCTTTGTTTATCCAACAACAACCAGGTTGTTGGATAAATCTAATTAATTGTTAAAAATATATCAATATTTCTTAAAATAATAATTGCTAATTTGAACAGTAGGAGACGATATAATGAAAGATTTAAAAATATCCTTAGTAGGACTTGGCTATGTAGGAATGCCTTTAGCAGTAGCTTTTGCTAAAAAGGCTCCTGTAGTTGGATTTGATGTAAACAAGGAAAAGATAAATAAGTACTTAAGTGGAGTAGATGTAACTAATGAAGTTGGGGATGAAGCTATTAAAGCATCTACTGTAGATTTTACAAGTGATGAAACAAAATTAAGAGGATGTAATTTCCACATAGTTGCAGTACCTACTCCAACTAATGAAGATAAAACTCCAGATCTAAGACCAGTTATAGGTGCTAGTGAAATTTTAGGAAGAAACCTAACGAAAGGTTCTATAGTAGTATATGAATCTACAGTATACCCAGGGGTAACAGAGGAAATCTGTGTACCAATCCTAGAAAGAGAATCTGGACTTATCTGCGGACAAGATTTTAAAATTGGATATTCTCCAGAGAGAATAAACCCAGGTGATAAGGTTCATAGATTAGAAAACATAATGAAGATAGTATCTGGTATGGATGAAGAAACTCTAGATACAGTTGCTAAAGCTTATGAACTAGTTATAGAAGCTGGAGTATATAGAGCAGAAAGCATAAAGGTTGCAGAAGCAGCTAAATTAATAGAAAACTGTCAAAGAGATGTTAACATAGCCTTCGTTAATGAACTTGCTATGATCTTTGATAGAATGGGTATAGATACTAAAGCTGTAATAGATGCCGCAGGTAGTAAGTGGAACTTTATAAAATTAAACCCAGGTTTAGTAGGGGGACACTGCATTGGAGTAGATCCATATTACCTAATTCACAGAGCTAAAGAGGTTGGTGTTGAATCAAAGGTTATAGCTGCTGGAAGAAACATAAATGATGGAATGGCTAAGTATATTGCAGAAAATACAGTGAAAAGTCTAATAAAAGCTAATAAGAGAGTTAAAAATGCAAAGGTAGCAGTTCTTGGACTTACCTTTAAGGAAGATTGTCCAGATACAAGAAATACAAAGGTAGTGGATATCATAGATGAACTTAAAGACTATGGAGTAAATGTATTAGCCACAGACCCTGTAGCAGGTAAGGAAGAAATTAAACATGAGTATGGAATTGATATGGTTTCTATGGAAGATATTAAGGATGTAGATGCTATTATCCTTGCTGTATCTCATCATAATTACAGAGAAATGACCATAAAGGATTTTGCTCCACTATATAGAAGCGAAGCTTTAGATGAAGTAGCAGCAGCTAAGGATGAAGTAGAAAAAGATGTATTCATAGATGTAAAAGGCATCATGGATAGACATAGTGTAGATACAGATACTATGGTTTACTGGAGATTGTAATTTAAGATTAAAAATAAACAACATAAATAAAACACCGAATATCAGCGATATTCGGTGTTTTTACTATTATTTCTTATCAGCAAATATATAATCTCTCATTTGCTTTTTAACGGTTTCAATATCAAACTTTAAGTAGTATATTCCGGTGCTCATATCACCAGCGCCATCTTCATCCCTTGGAAATCTTTCTTGCTCTAATTTCCCATTTCCTAAACCTGCTACCTTAGAGGCTAGAGATATAAAATCACCAGAACTTAGGTTAGTTTGAACTAGAGGAAGGATGTTATTTAGAATACTAGGATAAGATGTAGGAGATGCAGCAAGAGCTTTATTAAACACTGCAGACATTACATTTCTATGTCTGTGAGTTCTTTCATAATCTCCACCACTAGCATATCTTATTCTAGAATAGGCTAAGGCTTGCTTACCTGTTAATAAGGTAGGGCCTGTAGAACTTACTCCAGGTATATGAGATATTTCTTCTTCAGTAATATCTATTGTAATTCCACCAAGAATATCAATGATTTCTGGTAATGAAGAAAAGTTAACTGATACAAAATCCTCTACATCAAGTCCAAAGTTTTCATTTAAGGTTCTTAAAGCTAAGGTTGGACCTCCAAAGGCATAGGCATGATTTATTTTATCCATACCATGGTCTGGGATATTAACATAAGAGTCCCTCATAATAGATGTTACCTTAACCTTATTATGAGCGGAATCAATAGTAGCTATCATTATTGAGTCTGAACGACCAGCTTGTCCTTCTTCTGCATCAATACCATATAAAGCTATATTTTTTATGGATTCATGGTTATCATATTCCTTAAAGGCGTCCTTTGAAGCAATACCTAACTTGGATTTGTCAATTTCTACCTTATCCATCTTATTATAAAGTGAATAAAAATATCCTCCTCCAATAGCTAATATAAATATCAACACGCCTAGAATTCCCATTGAAATTTTAAATCCCAGTGAGTGTTTTTTCTTTTTTCTTCTTTTATTTTTCTTTTTTTCAGGATCAATTCTATTTTGTGACATAGTTACACTCCTCTCTGTACCTAATTCTATCACCATATGTTAGAGGTGTAAATATAAAGAAAAGCATAATGGTGAATTATTCCATGAAATTTATTATAAATTTTTATGAACTTGATACGATGATATAAATATGAACTAATAATATAAAATAATAGTATATATAGGCGCAAAATCAAGGATATTGTAGAATACATTAGGTTATTATTCATAATTATACATAATATTACTAGTAACGATGGTTTTTTACTAGTAATGTTACTGGAAATATGATATTATACAAATGTGACAGTTATGTATTCAATTGAAATATAAAGAAATATGTACTATTATACGGATGTTACAACTAGATATTCAAATTATATTTTTATATGGTAAAAATATACATAAAATGTTGTAATGTGTATAAATTGATTTTGTGAGGAGAATTAATTTGGAAGAGAATATTATTAGTTTAAATGACATCTTCGAAATTTTAAAAAGAAAGTGGAAGATTATATTAGTATTTGCTTTGACCTCTACCTTAGTAGCATCAATAGCATTATTTTTACTAATAACTCCACAATATGAATCAACCACTAAGGTATTTATAGGTAAAGAAGAAAGTCAGCAGGAAGGGTATAATATTTTAGATATACAAATGTATCAAAAATTATTAAAGACCTATGCTGAAATTATTAAAACTGAAGATTTGGTAAAAAAAGCTATAGATAAAACAGGATTAGAAATAAAGCCTAAAGATGCAGTTGGAAATTTAACAGTAGTATCCCTAGCTGATACGCAAATTATAGAAATAAAGTATAAGAGCAGCTCTCCAGAAGAAGCTGTGAAGTTAGTATCTGCTATAAAAGATGAGTTTGTTAAATTATCCACAGAATTAGTTCCTAATGGAAATGTACAAGTTATTGAAGAACCTAGGTTTCCATTAAGAGCAGTAAGTCCTAACAAGAGTATGGGGCTTATAATAGCTATAGTATTGGGAGTGTTTATGGGAGTAGGAGTTATCTTCCTTATAGAGTTTATGGATAACACCTATAAAAATAAAGATAGAATAGAAGAAGAACTAAACATACCAGTTTTAGGAATAATACCAAAGATGGACCTATAAAATCTTAAGTAGGATGATTAACACAAGATGGAAACGGAGGAATAATAATTTTGGAAGAACAAGTAATTAGCCTTGGAGAAATTCTAGAAGTGTTAAAGAAAAGGTGGAAGATGATACTAATAGTAACTTTATTAGCAACCTTAGTATCAGGTTTGGTAAGCTTTTTCTTAATAAGTCCTAAGTATGAAGCAAGTACTAAGTTGTTTATAGGTAAGGAAGCAGGGGCTGGAGCAGTAGCGGGTTATGATCAAAATGAAATAGCCATGTATCAAAAGTTAATGAAGACTTACTCTGAAGCTATAAAAACTAGAGATTTAGTAGGTAGAGCTATAAAGGTTGCCAATAGTAATCTAACAGAAGATGAAGTTCTTAAGAAGCTTACAGTGGTAACAGTAGCTGATACACAAATCCTTCAAATTAAAATTGATGATAAAAATCCTAATATGGCAGTATCCTTAGTAGAGGCCATAACTAATGAATTTGTAACTACATCTAAGGCTTTGGTGCCAAATGGTAATATAAAAGTTATAGAAACAGTAAAGGTTCCAGAAACACCAGTGAGTCCTAATAAAAAAATGAACATAGCTATAGCCTTTTTACTAGGAGCAATGGTAAGTGTAGGAGTAAGCTTTTTACTAGAGTTTTTAGATAATACATATAAAAATAGAGAACAATTAGAAAAGGAATTAGATATTCCTGTAATAGGAACTATACCTTACACTGAGCAGTAGAAATTTACAGCAGATAATCTTATTAGATTTTTACTTAAGGAGAGAAGTTAATGTTTATAGTAGAAAAAGATCCCAGGTCTATAGCTTCAGAAAGTTATAGGACTCTAAGAACAAATTTACAATATTCATCCTTTGATGAGGAATATAAAGTAATAGTAGTAACTAGTGCAGAACCAGGAGAAGGAAAGAGTACTACAGCAGGAAACTTAGCATTATCCATAGCTGAAGGAGATAAAAAGGTGGTACTTATAGATTGTGACTTAAGGAAACCATCACTACATAAAAAATTTGAAATATCTAATACTGCAGGACTTTCTGATGTAATAGTTGGAAAAGAGAGTATTTCTATAGTAGGTCATAGATACAATAATAATCTTACCATATTAACTTCGGGTAAGATTCCACCTAATCCATCTGAGATGTTAGGTTCAAAATCCATGAAGGCTCTCATAGATGCCTTAAAAAAGGTTTTTGATTATGTAATATTAGATACGCCACCAGTTCAAGCCGTTACTGATGCGCAGATACTATCTACTAGAGCCGATGGAACATTACTTGTAATTAGAGCAGAAAAAACAAAAAAAGATTCAGTTGTAAACTCTATTAATCTTTTAAAAAAGGTTAATGCAAATATCATCGGCACCATATTAAATGGAGTAGACACTAAAAGAAATAGCTATTATTACTATTATGGTGATAAATAATATATAAAATTTCACTTAAAGGTTGGAGGAGTGCTTATGATAGATTTTCATAGCCATATACTTCATGGAGTGGATGATGGATCTAAAGATGAAGATATGACTGTAGACATGCTTAAATTAGCAAAAAAGTCAGGAACCACAGGAATT
The DNA here is from genome assembly GCF_052067195.1 of Clostridium sulfidigenes. Lineage (NCBI taxonomy): Bacteria > Bacillati > Bacillota > Clostridia > Eubacteriales > Clostridiaceae > Clostridium > Clostridium sulfidigenes. The sequence continues at coordinate 375,597 of NZ_JBQHQR010000001.1, forward strand.
GTTGCCACTCCCCATTTTTTTAGGGGGAGGTTTCAAGTACCTTATGAAGAAATTAAAAAAGAAGTAGCTAAATTGAAAATTTTAGCTAAAAATAAGGACATAGATATAGAAATATATTGTGGGCAAGAAGTTTACTATAACAGTAGAATTCTAGAAAGCTATAAGTGGGGTGATATAGGTACCATAGAAAACAGTAGATATATGTTAATAGAATTTCCTTTAAGAGAGTTTTCTGTGGATGAAGTTATAAATGATATCTATGAACTTCAATTAAAGGGAGTTGTACCTATCATTGCTCATCCTGAGCGGTATAAAAAGTTTATAGAAGCCCCAGGATTAATAAATAAATTTATTGAAGAGGGTTTTTTATTTCAACTAAACACAGGGAGCATAACAGGAGACTTCGGCAGTGGAGTTAAAAACACTGCAAAATTATTTGTAAAACATAAATTATATAGCACTATAGGTTCCGATGGCCATAGATCCCAAGTTAGAACCACAGATATGACAGCGGGGATAAAATCTATAGAAAAAATAAACCCTGGATATGTAAGGGAGATGGAGAACATTTCTCAGGAAATCTTCATGAATAATAAGGTTGAATTTAGTGGAGAAAGAATTAGAAAACAAGGTGGGATTTTTAAAATATTTAGAAGATAAGTTGAACATTGTTCAATGTACATAAATTTAAACTGGGTGTATCGGTTGTATAAAGGTCGGGAAATTGGGGGAACTTTTTACAGCTGATAGGGGTTAAATAAAATTCGACATAAATAACTTAAATTTAAAGGGAATTATGAACTGTAGTCTCTACTTGGGCGCTTGGACTACAGGGAGTTAGTAGCGCAACCCACCTTTATCTTGCTAATTCAGGGAAACTATAAGTTTGAAGGGGAAATTTATGGAAAATGAGTTAGTAAAAGATAGCGGTGGGTTATTTTTATCTGGTTTTATAAATTAAGAATTGGTGGGCAGTCTTAATTAAGGGTAAATATAAAAGATGAAGATAAAGTTTTAGGGGGTTATTATATGGCAAATCATAACTCAAATAAGAATTTAATAATTCTAGGAGCTGGGGGCCATGGTCATGTAGTTAAGGAAGTTGCAGAAGCTATGGGGATATTTAATAAAATAGACTTTTTAGATGATAATTCTAATGAAGCCATAGGGTTATGCTCTGAAAATTCGAAATTTATAGACGAGTATACCCATGCAATACCAGCCTTTGGAAATAACAAACTACGTATGGAGTGGATTGAAAAACTTGAGAAGAATAAATTTCAAATTCCAACTTTAATTCATCCTACAGCATATATTAGTCCATCAGCTACAGTTTCTTTAGGTACAGTAGTAGAAGCTAAAGCAATTGTAAATACAAACTCAAAGATTGGAAAGGGCTCTATTATAAGTATTGGAACCATTATTGATCATGATGCCACCATTGGTTACGGATGCCATATAGACTGTGGAGCAGTGGTAAAGTCTAGCTGCATCATTGCTGAATTATCTAAAATTAATAGTGGTCAGGTTATAGAATATAATAGCTTAAAGGGATGAAGTAATAGGTCATAATATTATTTTAATTTAGGGGGGAGATTTATTTGTATTTAATAGTTAAAAGATTATTTGATTTTATACTTGCACTTATAGGATTAATTTTACTATCGCCATTATTTTTGATAATTATTATATCTATAAAACTTGACTCAAAAGGTCCTGTTTTCTTTAAACAAAAGAGAGTTGGGGTTAATAAAACTCATTTTAATATATTAAAGTTTCGCACTATGAGAATAGATACACCTAAGGACATGCCAACGCATCTCCTTAAAAATCCAGAGCAGTATATAACTAAGGTTGGTAAGTTCTTAAGAAAGACTAGCTTAGATGAATTGCCACAAATTTTGAATATAATAGCTGGCTCCATGGCAATAGTTGGACCTAGACCTGCTCTATGGAATCAATATGATTTAATAGCAGAAAGGGACAAGTATGGAGCTAATAACATACGTCCAGGTCTCACTGGATGGGCACAGATCAATGGAAGAGATACAGTATCCATTGAAGATAAAGCAAGATATGATGGAGATTATGTTGAAAATTTGGGAGTAAAAATGGATGTTAAATGCTTCATTGGAACTATTGTTACTGTAATAAAGAGAGATGGAGTTTTAGAAGGTGGAGTTAAGGAAGCAGTGAAAGGGAATGAAGTTGAGGTGCAGAGGGATTCGGTGTCCTTTTGATAAGTTGAGTATGTATAAGCATTAAATCATAGTAATTATGAGATAAATTAGAATAGGTTACACAGTAAAGAAGACAAGGAGTTAACGCAAATGAGGATATTAGTTGTTTGTCAGTATTATTATCCAGAACAATTTAGATTAAACGATATATGTGAACAATTGGTACAAGATGGTCATTCAGTGACAGTACTGACGGGCTTGCCAAACTATCCAACTGGAAAGATACCCAATGAATATCGATGGGGTAAAAAGAGAAAAGAAAATATCAATGGAGTTGAAATAATCCGTTGTTTTGAAATAGGTAGAAGAAAAGGTGCAGTTGGGATGGCATTAAATTATATGAGTTATATGCTGTCAGCTTCTTTAAAGGTACCGTTTCTAAAAAAGGATTTTGATATTATTTTTTCTTATCAACTTTCACCTGTGACAATGGTGCTTCCAGCTGTTATTATGAAAAAATGTTCTAGGAAGCCTTTGTATTTATATTGCTGTGATATTTGGCCTGAATCAATAAAGAATATAATATCAGATGAGAATAGTCTTATTTATAGAATTGTTAAGAATTTTAGTAGATATCTTTATTCAAAGTGTGACGCTATCTCTGTGACGTCAAAACCTTTTATTGAGTATTTTAATCAAGAACACTCAATACCAATTAAAAGGATTTCATATATTCCTCAGCATGCAGAAGATATTTATTTGAAAATGAATTTTACACCAGCAGATGATATAACTGACTTTGTTTTTATGGGGAATATAGGAATAGCTCAAGATATTGAATGTATTTTAGATGCTGCTGAAAAAATCAAGCATATTCCTAAATTTAAAGTACATTTTATAGGAGACGGGTCATATTTAGAAAATAGCAAGTCTATAGTTAAACAAAAAGGACTTGTGAATATAGTAGTTTTTCATGGAAGACATCCATTAGATAAACTGCCGGAGTTTTATAAAATGGCGGATGCTTGCCTTTTAACATTAAAGGCAGATAATTTAATAGGTCTAACAATGCCTTCAAAATTGCAGGGGTATATGGCAGCAGGGAAAGCTGTAATCGGAGCAATTAATGGGGCTGCCCAAGATGTAATTAATGAATCGAAATGTGGTATTTGTGTTAAGGCTAGTGATTCTAAAGCTTTGGCAGAAGCTATGCAAGATTTTATAGAGAATTCTAATAAGTATAAGGATTGTGGTGAAAATGGGAGAAGATATTTTATCAACCATTTCACCAAAGAAAAGTATATGGATGAACTAAAAAAAATATTGAGTAATTTAGTAAAGGAGAAAGAGATATGTTCAAGAAAAAGACACTGTTAATAACAGGCGGTACAGGTAGTTTTGGAAACGCTGTACTTAATCGTTTCCTAAATACAGATATCGGTGAAATTCGTATTTTCTCAAGAGATGAGAAAAAACAAGATGATATGAGGAAGCTTTATAAAAATGACAAAATTAAATTTTATATAGGTGATGTAAGAGATTTAGCTTCTGTTAAAAATGCAATGTATGGAGTGGATTATATGTTTCATGCAGCGGCATTAAAGCAAGTACCTTCTTGTGAATTCTTCCCACTTGAAGCCGTAAAAACAAATGTAATTGGAACAGATAATGTACTTACAGCTGCAATAGAGTATGGAGTTAAAAAGGTAATATGTCTTTCAACTGATAAGGCTGCTTATCCTATAAATGCTATGGGGATATCAAAAGCTATGATGGAGAAAGTTTTTGTAGCAAAATCACGAACTGTATCCCCAGATAAAACTGTTATCTGTGGAACAAGATATGGCAATGTTATGGCTTCTCGTGGATCTGTAATTCCTTTATTTGTAGATCAAATAAAAAATGGACAGCCGTTAACTATAACGAATCCAAATATGACAAGGTTTTTAATGAGTTTAGATGAAGCTGTAGAACTTGTTGTATTCGCATTTAAAAATGCAGAGTCTGGAGATATCATGGTTCAAAAATCACCTGCATCAACAATAGGTGATTTGGCACAAGCAATTAAGGAATTATTTGATGTTGATAATGAAATTAAAATAATAGGTACACGTCATGGAGAAAAGCTTTATGAGGCATTGCTAACTAAAGAAGAATATCTTCATTCAGAAGATATGGGAGGATTCTTTAGAGTTTCAGCTGATAAAAGAGATTTAAATTATGATAAATACTTTGAAATAGGAAATGAAAAGTTATCTATAGAAAAAGAATATAACTCTCATAACACAGAAATTTTAACTGTAGAACAAATTAAAGAAAAATTATTAGAATTAGATTATATAAAAGAAGAATTAGAGATATGGGGAACAATGAAAGAAGCTGCTGTTACTAAATAAGAACATAAATAAGATAAATGAAAGGTAGGAATTATAGATGAAATTTCTTGTCTTAGGTGCAACAGGTATGGCAGGACACACTATTTCAATATATTTAAAAGAGAAAGCTCATGATGTAACAGCCTTTTCTAAAAGTCCATTTCCTTATTGTAAGAATATAAATGGAGATGCTATGGATAAAGCTTTTATAACATCAATACTGAAAGAAGGTAACTATGATGTGGTTATTAATTGTATAGGTGTATTAAACCAAGATTGTGATAGAGATCCTTCAAAAGCCGTATATCTTAATAGTTACTTGCCGCACTTAATTGCAGATGTACTTAGTGAAACAAAAACTAAATTCATACATATGAGTACTGATTGTGTATTTTCAGGAAAGAAGGGGGCTTATAGTGAGGATAGCTTCATGGATGGTGAAATTTTCTATGATAGAACAAAGGCACTTGGTGAAGTAAAAGATGATAAGAACTTAACTTTTAGAAATTCAATTGTTGGTCCTGATATGAAAGAGAATGGAATTGGTTTATTTAATTGGTTTATGAAGCAAAGTGGTAATATAAACGGATATTCTAAAGCTATATGGACAGGTGTTACAACTTTAACACTTGCTAAAGCAATGGAAAGAGCGGCGATAGAAAATCTAGCAGGTATATATAATTTAGTAAATAATCAAAGTATAAGTAAATTTGATTTGCTTCATTTGTTTAATAAGCATATGAGAGATGGCGAGATTAATATTTTACCAAGTGATACAGTGAATTTAAACAAATCTCTTGTTAATAATAGAAAAGATTTTTCATTCGAAGTACCTAGCTATGAACAAATGGTGATAGAGATGAAAGAATGGGTTCATAATCATAAAGAGCTTTATCCACATTATTTTAAATAAAGAGGAGTGGCAGTATTGAGTAAATTAAAAGTAATGACAATAGTGGGCACACGTCCAGAAATTATTAAATTATCAGAGACCATAAAAAAGTGCGATAAGTACTTTGAACACATATTGGTACATACAGGTCAGAACTATGATTACGCCTTGAATGAGGTATTTTTTGAGGAATTAGGACTTAGAGCTCCAGATTATTATCTTGGTGTTGTAGGTGATAATTTAGGACAAACTATGGGTAATGTTATAGCTAAATCTTATGAGTTGATGACTGAGGTAAAGCCAGATGCAATACTAGTTCTTGGAGATACTAACTCATGCCTTAGTGTAATATCTGCAAAGAGATTAAAGATTCCAATATTCCACATGGAAGCTGGGAATAGATGCTTTGATGAGAATTTACCAGAAGAAATTAATAGAAGAATTGTTGACCATACAAGTGATGTGAATTTATGCTACACAGAGCATGCAAGGCGTTATATAAATTATGAAGGAGTACCTAAAGAAAGAACATATGTAGTAGGTTCACCTATGGCAGAGGTTCTTACAGCAAATATTGAAAAGATTAAAAATAGTAAAGTTCTAGAAACTTTAGGTTTGGAGAAAGAGAAATATATTCTACTTTCAGCTCATCGTGAAGAAAATATTGATAATGAACAAAACTTTTTAGCATTAATGAATGCTGTTAATGCAATGGCTGAGAATTACAATATGCCTGTTATATATAGTACTCATCCAAGAAGTAAGAAATTTATAGATCAAAGAGGATTTAAATTCCACCCTAATGTAAGAAGTTTACAGCCTTTTGGATTTTCAGATTACAATAACTTGCAACTTAATGCTTTTTGTGTAGTATCTGATAGTGGTACAGTACCTGAAGAAGCATCTTATTTTAAATTCCCTGCTGTATCAGTAAGAACAAGTACAGAAAGACCTGAGGCTATTGATAAAGGTAACTTCGTTATTGGAAGTATTACTACTGAACAGGTATTGCAAGCTGTTGATATGGCAGTTGAAATGAATAAAAATAATGATTTAGGTATTGATGTACCAAATTATGTTGATGAAAATGTTAGTGTAAAAATAGTTAAGATAATTCAGAGTTATACTGGAATTGTTAATAGAATGGTGTGGAGAAAATCATGAAGATAATGGTTTTTGATGTTCCGGCAGAGAGTGGTGGAGCACTATCTGTTTTAAAGGATTTTTATAATGAGTACAAAGTTGATGAAAATAATGAATATATATTTGTTGTAAGTAAGCCTGAGTTGGAAGGAACTAAAAATATAAAGGTACTAAGATACCCTTGGATTAAGAATAGTTGGCTACATAGGATTTACTTTGATAATTTTATTGCTCCTAAAATAATTAAAACTCATGATGTTGATGAGGTACTTTCATTGCAAAACGTTATTATACCACATACTAAAGTAAAACAAAAAGTTTATGTTCATAATTCTTTACCTTTTGCTGAATATAGATTTAAATTTTTAGAAAATAAGTTGCTTTGGGTGTATCAAAATATTATAAGTAAAAGTATTTTTAAATCAATAAAGAAAGCTAATAAAGTGATAGTACAGACTAAATGGATGAAGAGAGCATGTATAGAAATATTAAAAGTTAATGGAAATAAGATAGAAGTGATGGCTCCTAAAGTTAATGTTAATGTTAGGCAATATTACAAGCAAAGCAAAGAAAGTATGTCTACCTTTTTTTATCCAGCAAGTGGGGTTGAGTTTAAAAATCATAAAGTAATAGTTGAAGCTTGTATGGAGTTAAAAAAAGAAGGTATAAAGGATTATAAGGTTATTTTTACTTTAAAAGGTAATGAAAATAGGAACATACAAGATTTATACAAAAGGGTAAAAAAATTTGACCTACCTATATATTTTGTTGGAAATATAACAAGGGATAAGGTATTTGATCATTATTCTAAATCAATATTAATTTTTCCGTCTTATATAGAAACGGTTGGTCTTCCTCTAATAGAAGCTAGGATGCATGGTACACCTATATTAACTTCTAATTGTGTGTTTTCACATGAGATACTGGATGGATACGAGTATAGGTACTTTTTTAATCCGTTTGATACAAATAAGCTATATAACTTAATTAGTTCAATAGTTAAAGATTCAAATGAAATTTAAGGTAGGTAAAGCATGAATACTATAAATCATTCTTTTAAGAAAACAAAAAGGTCAACAGTTTTAAATATAATTTTTACAGTATTAGTAAGTGTTGCTGTAATAGCATACTTAACTCTTAGCGTGCTGAATTTCTATAAAATTGCATATACATCAGTGGTGCTTTATATAATGTTCTTTTTTTCATGGTTTGTACAGTGTAAAAAAAAGCTTAACTTCTATACAATTTTTTTAAGCTTTACATATATATTTTATTTTGGACAGTTTTTCTTACTTTTACTAGGTGTTCCATTCAAAACTAATAGAACAATTATGGGTGGACTCCTTCCATACCATAGTATGATAAATACTGGTGTTTTAATCCTTATTTTTATGATAGTATTACATTTTGGACTTCTTTTATCGACGTTTAATATAAATATATACTGCAGTGATTATGAATCTAATGAAAAGCAAATCAATTCTGAGTATAGAAATATAAATAAAGGATTTGAAAAGGTAGCATTAATACTATTCATAGTGTCAATTATTCCAAGTCTTATTATACTAATAAATAACATTAAGATTACATTTACATATGGATATGGAGCTATTTTTCAATCAGAAAGTTATACTTCTGGAGGATTTAATAATGTTCTTAGGTTTATTTCTAGATTTACAATACCTTCTTTTTTAATGCTTTTTATATTATATAAAAATAATAAAAAGTTAAGAGTAATAAGTATTATATTTACAGTGTATATAGGAATGTATTTTTTGAGTGGAAGTCGATTAAATGGTGTATTGTTATTAACTATTATTTTATTAATTAAACATAACTGGTACAAGCCACTGAATAAAAAAGCTTCTGTAAAAATCTGCATTTATATTATGGTAGGGTTAATTTTAATGAGCTTGATTTCAGCAGTTAGAAATAGTATTTATATTTCGAATAATTTAGGTTATTTGATTACAACTACTATTGAAAATATAATTTCAAACAATCCTATATTTATAGCATTAGAGGAGGCAGGATATACTTTTTTGGCTACAGCAACAGTAGTTAGTTACTGCCCATTAGAAGTACCATATAATTTTGGATTATCATATGCTAATAGCTTATTCATGCTGATACCAAATTTATTTTGGGATGTTCATCCTGCGGCAAAATCCAATACAGATATTGTATTTAAGGGTTTTTTAACACAATATGGAGGAATTGGTTCTTCATTCATAGCAGAATCATATTATAATTTAGGCCTTCTATGTTTTATTCTAGCATTGATATTTGGAATATTAATTGGTATTTTAACAAAAAGTATCATAAAATATTCAAAGGAAAGAAATATAATGAGGTTTTATCTTGTCACTTATATTGCACAGTTTACTTTATTTTATGTTAGAAGTGATACAGTTAGCTTTTGGAGAAATTTTATTTATTATGGGTTAATACCAATTATAGTTGCAATTTTGTTTTCTGGGAAAGGAACTAATGTAATTATTGTACAAGAGAATATTAAAAAGAATTAATCACTAATTAAATATAAGTGTATATATATTTGGAAGATATACGATACCATATCAAAATATGAATGAAAGTTAATATATATTAGGAAAATTATTTAGCTAATTTGGAGGTTGAAGAATTGCATATTGTTTTTATTGTAGGAAGCTATTACCCCTATTATTCTGCAGTTGGTAAATGTGTTGGTAATGTTGTTGATGAATTAGCAAAGGAAAATAAGATAACTGTAATTTGTCAAAAAAAATTTACTAAACAAAAGGAGAGTGAAGAAATTAATAATCAGAAGATTATTAGAGTAGATACAAGAGAGAACCAAGTCAGAAACAAATTAAATGAAATAATTGAAATAGAGAATGGGTTAAAGAGAAAAATGTATCAATTAATTTTGAACATATATAAAGTATCAAGGATTGTTAATACTTTATTTTCAACAGTAACTATTAAAAAAGATTTAGTAAAAGAGTATTTAAGAGCTTTAGGTGATATTAGTGAACCAATTGATTTGATAATTCCTGGGAGTATGCCATTTGAAAGTGTTGTAGCTTCATCGAAATATATTGAGGATGAAAATGTTAAAAGTAAGATAGTGCCGTATTTATTTGATCAATTCACGGAGAGTGATACTCTACACAGAAATAATTTAAATAAGTTACTTAAGAGAAAGCAAAATTTAAATCTTGAAAGAATAGTTTTCTTAAAATCACATAAAATTTTAGCTATGCATTCATTAAAAGAGCATTTTTCAAACAATTTGCCGGAAATTAAAAACGTGTATTATGTTGAACATCCATTACTTTTAGAATGTAAAAACTTTAAGAAAGAAAAAACTGGTAAAATTACAATATCCTATGTAGGAGGATTGTATAAAAATTATGTTGAACCAAACTATTTTTTAAAGATTTATCAACAAAGTAGTATAAAGAATGCAATTTTACATTTTTATATTATAGGCAATTGTTATGAAATTGTAAATAAATATGTGGATATTTCATCAGGTAAAATAATTAATCATGGAAGTGTAGATAAAGAAAAAGCAAGTAAGGTGGTAGTTCAAAGTGATATTTTAATTAGTATTGCAGAGAAAAATGGTATTCAAATGTCCAGTAAAATATTTGAGTATATTTCTAATAGAAAACCTATTATTCATTTTTATACAGTTGATAATGATGTGAATCTCAAAATTCTTAATAAATACCCACTGTCATTATGCTTAAAACAAGATATAAATAATCTAGATGAGAATGTAAATAAGTTCAATGAATTTTGTAGTCAGTATTCTAATGGGAATTTATCTTTTGAGGACGTTGAAAAATTATACTGTGATGCTACCCCTAAATATACTGCAAATGTTATAAAAGAATTAATGAAAAATAATTAGTTATTGTAAAATATTAATCAAGTTAATAAATATAAGTTTAATACTGTAAGAGGAGGTTTTAAAATGGAATCTACTATAGTCGATATTGAAATAAAAGATGTGCAGAAAGTTGAATTAGAAATATTAATTGAGTTTGATAGAATATGCAAAAAAAATAATATAAAATATCAATTATTTGCAGGAACTTTGTTAGGGGCTATTAGACACAATGGATTTATACCATGGGATGATGATATAGATGTATGCTTGTTAAGGAAGGATTATAACAGGTTTATTAAAGCTTGTGAAAAAGAGTTAAATTCTAAATATTTTTTACAAACACACGAAACTGATAAAAACTATATTATGCAATTTGCAAAAATAAGAAAAAATAATACTGTATTTATGGAAAAAGCAACATCAGAATGTAAAATACATCAAGGTATTTATATTGATGTATTTCCAATGGATAATATACTTCCAGGTTCATTAATTGGAAAAGCACAACAAAGATTATTATATATAATAGGAAGAATAAATCTTAGTAGAGTTAAGATGCATTGTTTAGATGCAAATAAACCTATAGAAAAATATTTAGGTATTATGACTCATTATATGTTGAAGCTTATCCCTAAAAAATGGACAGATATATTACAAACCAAAATTACTTGTATGTTTGAAAATAAAGATACAAAATACATTTCACACTTAACTAACGGGGCTTCATACGAGCGTTATGTAAGGTATATGATGGAGAAAAGTAGTTTTTATGATAGTATAGATGGAAACTTTGAAGGCAATGATTTCCCAATTCCTAGAAATTACAATGAAGTGTTATTACAACTCTTCGGAAAGTATATGGAACTACCACCTGTTGAAAAACGTAGTCCACACCATGGAGTTATTAATATCGATTTGGGTTATGATAAAAAATAGAAAACAGTAAGAAATGTATTGTTTTTAATTGGAGGGATTAATGTGAAAAAATATAAAATAGGATATACCACTGGTGTATTTGATATGTTTCATATTGGGCATTTAAATATACTAAAAAGAGCTAAAGAGGAATGTGAGTTTTTAATTGTAGGTGTTACAACTGATGAATTAGTGGCATATAAAAATAAAAAAGCTGTAATACCTCATAATGAGAGAATGGCAATTGTTGAAAGTATTAAGTATGTGGACAAGGTAGTTTCTCAAGAAAATATGGACAAAATGAAAGCGTGGAAAAAATATAATTTTGATGTCATGTTTGTTGGAAGTGACTGGAAAGGCACAGCGAAATGGAATGAATTTGAAAAACAATTTAATGCTGTTGGAGTTGATATAGTATATTTTTCATATACTCAAGGTACTTCATCAACACAATTAAGAGAAGTACTACAAAAAATTCTTAATAGCGATGTAGCTATCACAAAATAATAGGAGCAAAATTTATGGATGATAGTAATGTATATAAATTGGGAGTAAAAAATATAATATACTCAGTAATAGCGCAAGGAATATCATTTATACTTAGTATTATTACTGGTTTTGTACTTCCCAAAGTTATGGGGATTGCCCAATATGGATATTGGCAAGTATATTTGTTTTATGTTGGATATGTAATGATTTTTTGTTTTGGTTATAATGATGGATTATACTTGCGATATGGAAATCTTAATTATGAACAACTACCATTTAAAAAATTGCGTAGTTCTATGAGAATATTTATAGGAATAATTTCAGCTATGACATGTATTCTATTTGCATTATCATTTCGTGAACATGACACAAATAAAATATTTGCATTTTGTACAACAAGCTTGAATCTAATTATCCTTGGGATAAATGGAACACTTTTAACAGTTTTACAATTTACTAATCGTATAAAATTGAATAGTATATTGACTATTGCAAATAAGGTTATATTTGTTTTTATAATTGTCTTATTATTGCTAATAAAAAGAATGGACTTTAGATTAATTATTTCAGCAGATATATTTACGAAATTATTATTATTAAGTATTAATATAAATAAATCTAAAGAATTATTTATAGGTGAAACACAGAGTGTAAAGCAAGGGTTCAAGGAATTCTGGGAAGATACTAGTATTGGAATTAAACTAATGCTTGCGAATATAGCAAGTACACTTCTTATTGGAATCGGTAAATTTATTGTTGAAAGATTTATGTCTATTGAAACATATAGTTTATATTCGTTTGCAACAACTATTACATCCTTTGCTTTAATATTTATTACTGCATCGAGTCTTTCATTATATCCGCTATTAAAACGTGTTGATGAGGACAAGCTATCCACTTTTTATGTTAATTTGAATCAATTACTATGCTTTATATTATTTGTTCTATTATTTGGATATTACCCAATTTATTACCTAATAAAATTTCAGTTTCCTAGTTATGTAGGTATATTTGAGTATTTTTATCTTTTATTTATTATAATTGTTTCACAAGGAAAAATGCAATTTTTAATAAACACATATTATAAAGTTTTAAGAGAAGAAAAAGCTATGCTTATTGCGAATTTATCAGGAGTAGTGGTTGCACTTATTATAATTGTTCCGTCTTTTTATTTTACTCACTCTATATTTGCAATTGTTGCTGGAACAACTATTACACTCATATGGAGGTGTTATGCTTCTGAGATTTATTTGAAAAAGAAGATGAGAATCAAACAATATAGTAATATTATAGTTGAATTATTAATGATGTTTTTGTTTATTATCTCTGTAATATTCAAAAGACAGATTATAGGATTAACTATATATACTATAGCTGTATGTGGTTATTATTATAAAAATAGAACTGCACTTAATAGTTATGTTAAAAAGATAGCGAAATTGACATTATAAAGAATAAAATCCAAAGGCTCAATACCATTGTTAGCAAGCTCAAGGCAAGCCTTTCGCAAGGACCCTTGGGGTATGTGAACAAAATGTAAACATGGAACTAGAAGTCTACGAAAATGGTATGTAAATTAAGGTAGTAAGATTACTAGTTAACCAGTAGAAAGAATAAAATAAAACTATTGCAAGGGTATCCCATATGATAGGATGGGAAAGCTAGTGCAGTTAGGCAAGTTCTTCTAATGCTATTAAGTATGAAAATAACAATATGAGCACTAGAGGAAGCATTTACTAATGCTTTGTGTAGAGAAGTGGTATTTAGCCAGTATAAAAAATACTAGGAGATTGAAATATGAAGGATATAGACATTAGGAATTTATTAGGTAGGGATACAATACAACTTAAATCAGAACATATAGATAGATATATCAAGGATAAGGTTATTCTTGTAACCGGTGGTGGAGGAAGTATTGGTTCAGAGATAATTAGACAAATTACTAAATTTTCACCAAAGAAAATTCTTATTTTAGATATATATGAAAACAATGCTTATGATTTACAAATGGAGCTTAATAGAGAATGTCCCCAGCTGTGTAAAAGTGTGATAATTACTTCAGTGAGGGATATAGTGAGAATGGATCAGGTGTTTTGTCAGTATAGACCTGATGTGGTTTTTCATGCTGCTGCGCATAAGCATGTTCCTTTGATGGAAGAGAATATGGCTGATGCAATTAAAAACAACATAATAGGCACCTATAATGTGGTTAAGTGCGCTCATAAGTATGGAGTAGATAAGTTTGTATTAATAAGTACTGATAAAGCTGTGAATCCTACTAATATAATGGGAGCTACTAAGAGGTTTTGTGAACTTATAGTACAAGCTTTTAATGAAGTTAGTAAAACTGATTTTGTAGCAGTGAGATTTGGAAATGTTTTAGGAAGTAATGGTTCTGTGATACCACTATTTAAAAGGCAGATTGAAAAAGGTGGACCTGTCACAGTAACACATCCAGAGATAACTAGGTTCTTTATGACTATACCAGAAGCAGCTCAGCTTGTAATTCAAGCAGGAGGCTTTGCAGAGGGTGGAGAGATTTTTGTCCTTGATATGGGTAAGCCAGTTAAGATGGTGGAGCTAGCTAAGGAATTAATATCACTTTCAGGTTATAAACCAGAGGTTGATATAAAGATAGAGTATATAGGCCTAAGACCTGGAGAAAAACTTTATGAAGAACTACTCATGGATGAAGTTGCATTAACTTCTACAGAACACGATAAAATCTTTGTAGAAAAACCTAAGGAAGCAAATATAACCTTCATAGAATCATCTATAAAAGAATTTAAAAACGTAGACAATATGTCTAAAGAAGAAATTATAAAATTAATGAAAGAAAAGGTTCCAACCTACTACCCTATGGGGTTAGGTTACGGGGGAACCCAAATAGCTGAAATCTCGAAAACCCTTGCTACGACAACAACTAGTTAACTAGTTATATAGTTTTATAGTTAAATATGGATAAAGTTAACTAGTTTTATAGCTTTATATTTATATAGTTTCCTAGGGAAAATTTTAAATAGTTAAATAAGAAAATATAAGAGTAGAAGAAAGACTAGCAAATTTTAAAGCTAGTCTTTTATTTGTGAGATTTTTTAATAATGAACTTTAAAATAATAAAATAAATTACATGTAAATAATTCAAAATATTAGTATATATAGTATAATTATATTGGAAAGTAATTTGTCATAATACAAATAAAAGGGGGAAAAGAAGTGAGAAATTATAAAAAATTTATTGCTATGATTTTGGTATTTTCTATTACATTTTTACAGATACCAAACTTAATAGTATATGCAGCTGCGGATGTAACACCACCAACAATTGATGTATCAACATTAAAGGTGGATAAAACAGAAGCTACAGTAGGAGAAAGTGTAAAAGTAAGCATTAAGGCAACAGATGAAGAGAGTGGTATAAAAAGTATTAATGTATATTATTATAAACCAATAACAGGAGATATTTATGATGTAACAATGAATTATAATACATCAGAAGATATTTATGAAGGATACATAAATATAGATGAAAATACTATAAGTGGATTATGGGAAATAGATTTCATTGTGTTAAAAGATAATAATAATAATTCAAAGACTATACTAAATAGTAATAAATATCCTACTTATACTGATAGAGAAGACTTTAGTGCTGGGGATTTTACTGTAAGTGGAACAACTGCAGATGCAACGCCACCAACAATGGATGTATCAACATTAAAGGTGGATAAAACGGAAGCTACAGTAGGTGAAAGTGTAAAAGTAAGCATTAAGGCAACAGATGAAGAGAGTGGTATAAAAAGTATTAATGTATATTATTATAAACCAATAACAGGAGATATTTATGATGTAACAATGAATTATAATACATCAGAAGATATTTATGAAGGATTAATAAATATAGATGAAAATACTATAAGTGGATTATGGGAAATAGATTCCATTGTGTTAAAAGATAATAATAATAATTCAAAGACTATACTAAATAGTAATAAATATCCTACTTATACTGATAGAGAAGACTTTAGTGCCGGAAATTTTACTGTAATAGAGGATCCAGATCCAGTAATACCTATAGAAGGAGTTAGCGTTGTTACTGATAATCAATCTTGGTCTAATAAAACCATAGAAGGAGATTTATATATAGGACCTGGGGCAGTACTTACCGTAACAGATACTGTAGTTAAAGGAAATGTATATGTAATAGGTGCACTAAAGTCTAATGGGGGACTTTCTGTACAAGGTACCTTATATGGAAAACAAATGTACTTGGGAGGAAATCCCACTATCTATAATGGAACCATAATTGTAAATGGCTCGAATTCTTTATCTTCTAGTATCATGTCAAATTATCCAGTTAAAGATTTACCTGTAAGAATAGATAATTCACCACTTAAAGCTATCGATGGTAAATTAGATATATTAGGTGCAACTCTTGATGTTGTTGATATGTATATTGATGGAAATAAATATGATATAGGGTATAATGGTAAAATTAGAGTATATGATTTAAATGTAGTAGATAAGGATAAAGTTACGATTAAATTTAAAACAGTATTTGGCAATGAAATTGTAAAGGATTATAATATTGAACATTATGTAACCTCACCCTCTGGAAAGGTAAATAAATTACCTGTAATAACTGGAGCGGATGATTTAACCATTAAAGTTGGAGATAGTTTTAATCCTAAAGCAGGCATTGTAGTAAATGATGATGAGGATGGCGATATTACTTCTTCCATTGTAGTTTCTGGACAAGTAGATACAAATAAAATTGGGGATTATAAACTAACCTACAGCGTAACTGACAGCTATGAAAGCATAGTAACAAAGGAGAGGACTATAACAGTAAGAAGTAATGAAAAGCCAGTTATTTCAGGAGCTACAGCTAAGAATGTAACAGTAGGAAATGTCTTTGATGCTAAGGCTGGAGTTACAGCCGCTGATCTTGAAGATGGAAGCTTAACTGCTAAAATAGCTGTTAGTGGAACCATAAATACAAATAAAGTAGGTAAATACACATTAACTTATACATTAACAGATAGCGATGGAAACAAGGTAAGTATACCTAGAGTTATTAATGTGGTTGCTAGAAATGTACAAATTAATGCATTAATGGGTACTGATAGATATGATACAGCAGTTAGACTAAGTAAAGGTCAATTTACAACTGCAAACACTGTAATGATAGCAAATGGAGGAGCTTTAGCAGATGGATTAGCTGCTACACCACTAGCAACCTTTAAAAAAGCACCTTTACTTTTAACAGGAGCAAGTAGCCTTCCAGAAGGAACTAAAGGTGAAATAAAGAGATTAGGTGCTAAAAATGCTATTATTGTAGGTGGAAGTGGAGTAGTTAATGACAGTGTAATTAAGGAATTAAAATTACTAGGTGTAACGAATGTAGAAAGAATTGGTGGAAGAGATAGATATGACACATCTTTAGAGATTGCTAAGTATATTGATAAAAATTGCTATGATGTAAATAAGGTAGTTATAAGTAATGGACTAGGCCAAGCAGACGCTCTATCCATAGCTTCCGTAGCAGGTAGAGATAAGATGGCAATAGTTTTAGTACAAAAGGACGTAGTTCCAACAAAGGTTTATAGTTGGTTACAATCAGAATCTTTACAAAATGCCTATATCATAGGTGGTACTGGTGTAGTTTCTGACAATGTTTTAAACAAAGTTAATGGAATCACTTCAACAAATATATCAAAAAATAGATTAGGTGGCAAAGATAGATATGCAACTAATGCCATGGTTATAGATAAATTCTATGGAAGTGTTGTAGATAAAACCTATATAGCAAAAGGACTACAACTAATAGATGCTCTAGCAGCAGGTCCAGTTGCAGCCCTTAATGGATCACCAGTGGTTTTATCAGGTGTTGACTTAACAACAGAACAAAAAACTGTGTTAGATAAGAGATATGGAAATATCATCATAAGAACTGGTGGAGGAATTGCAGATAAAGCAGTAAACTCATTAAAAAGCTGCATAGCGCAATAAATACCATTTAATACCACGGGGTCAGCCCCCCACCCATTTTATGGGAGGGGGTCTGACCCCGTTACATTTAATTCCATAAAATCTTTTTTTCTGCAATCAGCATTTATGCTGAGCCGGTAGGCTGAAAGAATTTTAAATTCCCCACCGGGGTTTGATAATAGAAGAAGCTAGAAACAACATAAAATATAGTGCAGTTTTTAGTGAGTTTGGTTATAATATAAAAAAGTCATATATTCTTTCAGATTATGAGGAGTTAGAATCTGATATAGTTTATAAAGCAACAATAGAAAATAAAGAAGTTATATTTTATATTTTGTTAGAATTTTAGTCATATGTGGATTATAGCATGCCTATAAGATTATTTTTATATATGACAGAAATATGGAGAGAAGTTTTAAAAAACACTAAAAAAGTAGAAGTAAAAAGCAAAGACTTTAAATTACCAGCAATAGTTCCTATAGTGTTATATAATGGTGAATATAAGTGGACAGTAGAGAGAAAGTTTAAAAATGTTATAAGTAAAAGTGAATTATTTGGAAATAACATAATTGATTTTGAGTATATATTAATAGATATAAATAAATATGAAAAAGAACAATTAATGGAACTAAAGAATATAGCATCAGCAGTGTTTTTATTAGATCAAAAAGTTGATATTGAAGAATTTATAAGTAGAGTTAAGGATATTGCTATAGGATTTAATACCTTAAGTGAAGAACAAAAAATCATGTTAAGGCGTTGGCTAAAGAATACTTTATCAGATGAAATTAAAGATAAATTAGGAGAAAAAATAGAAGATATTTTAATTGCAAATAAAGAGGAGGTGGCTATCATGACTTCTAACATTTCAAAGACAATAAAAGAAACTTTTGAAAAAACAAGAGAAGAAGGCGAAAAAAATAAAGCTATAGAGATAGCTAAAAACTTATTAGATATTTTAGATGATGAAACTATTTCTATAAAAACAGGGTTAACAATAGAAGAAGTAAAAAGATTAAGAGGCTAGCAAGTTAAAGCTAGTCTCTAATTCTAGGAGCACTGTCCAATGAAAGAAGAATATTTATGTATTCTTCTTTTTTGCGTAATCAGCATTTATGCTGAGGCCGTAGGCTGAAAGAATTTTGCTTCCCCACCGGGGCTTGAATTTATTTTAAGCAATTATAATACAGAATATAATAAACAATCACAACACAAAATATAATAAACAATCACCATGTAGAATATAATATTAGTAATAAATCAGAGACCACATTAATTACATGTAGTTTATGTAAAACCATCGCTATGACAAGGGCTTTCTGCTTTGTATAAAAGATATTAAAAGGAGTGTAAAGAATGGACAATCCTCAATCTATAAAAGAGGAGTTTAATACCCTTATAAACTCTATTACTAATGAAATTTTTAAAAATGCCTTATATAAAAATGTAAATAATTTAAACAATAAAATGATAGATGTAAGTGGAAGTATTAAAGAAAACCTAGAGGGTATCAATAAGTCAGTTAATCATTTGTCTCAACTAGATCATAAGATTACACCTACTGCAGTATCTATAGAAAATGCAGCTAAGAATATCAATGAAAATGTAGACAAGTTAAATACTTATGTTATAGAAATAGTTTCGAAAAATAAAGAAGATCTCTTTAATTCCATAAAATTAAGTATTGGAAATTCATTAAGAAGTTTTCGAAATAAGTTATTAGTTTTACTTGGCGGAAATATAGTATTAAGTTTAATTATTTTAATTTTATTAATAATAAAGAGGTAATAATGGGAGAAGAATTATTATATGAAAATTATACACTGTTATTAAATTCAGTAATGTTAAGAAAATTAGATAACAATAAGAAAGCTATAATGAATTTTAAAAATTCTATAATAACACAAGTAAATGATATACTTACCGTTGCACCTTTCCAGAGTAGAAAAAATATATTCTCAACCTTTAATTTTCAAAATAACTATAATACTTTATTAAACTTTCATCTTAAAGAAAAAAAGGTTGATTTAAATTTAATAGGTTCTAAATTATTGATTACAGATTTCATAAACATATTATATGATAAATTTAACTTTCCCTATTATCATATTATAAGAGATAAATTAATTATAACTAATAATCCTTCACCAAGCTTAGTGAGGATTAATAAATTAAATCATAATTTTAACAATGTAGAACTTGAAAGATACATTTCTAATTTACTATTAGCTCAACTTCAGAATAAAGATGATATAGCCCATAAAATCCAGCATATATACATTAATAGCGTGGATAAAAAAATTTTCAATTTAGTTAATATAACAGGTTATTTTAGCAAATTTGAAGAAAGGATTCCCTCAGTAAACTTTGTTTTTGTTAATAAAGATAGTTATGAAGAAAATAACACATATATTGAAAAGTTAAAAGAAAATAATTATATCTTTGCCAGTGGTACAGAAGACTTTATAAGTTCCATATCAAAGAAGGATAGGTTAATTAGGTTAAGAGATATAAATTTTATTCACATTGAATCTTTAATTACCACAATTTATATAGATAAAAATTATGAATCTTTTCAAAATGAAAAATATAACCTAGAAAAAGCCATTGTTAATGTTGTAGATGTTTTAAAAGAAGAGAAAAAGCGTACTAGAAATAGGTTAGAACAACATAAAAATGAACTAAAAGAATTATATGATACAACTGAGGAGTATAAGGAAAAGGCTAAAAATGAAATAAGTAACAACATATTAAATTATAGACAAAAGGTTAAAAAGGAATTTAACTTTTTTTATAAATCCTCATCAAATGGTATTAGTGGATCTGTACTTATTAAACAAGTTTTTAAAAGTGCAAAATTACAAGAAAAATTAAATGAATTAAAATATTGCCAAGTACATCAGCTTAATAATAAGTTAAATAAAAATAGTAATGAGTGTTCTAAATATAATGAATTAATTAATTATAAAGAAGTAGCAAATAATTATCCTTTAGAAATGTTAGAAGCCTTAGAAGAATTAAATAAGAAAAGTGTTAATTGGTATATGATTTTTATACTTGGATTAATTGTAGGATTTGCCATACCTCCTGGGTTATTACTGTTTTTACCTGCTGTATGGATTTACATTAATTTTATCATAGGATCTAATAAAACTTTAAGACAGGAATATGAAAGTAACATAGAGGAATTTATAAGTAAAGCTGCCTATGCCACCTTGGATATTAATAGTCATATTATTAGTAATATCTATGAACAAGCTCTTAGAAGGGTAGAGGGTAAGTATAATTCAACCTATGGAAACCCTAAAGATCAAGAAAGGTTTATTAAGAAGGTTAATTTAATTGAAAATGTGGATTTAAGCTATAAATCCATAAATAGCATAATGTCTATAGTAAGTGGAGATGATAAATTTGGCCTATAGTAACAAATTTCTTAAAAGTATACCAAAGGGGATGTATGAAAAGGTAATTAATAAATGTAATGAGTTTTACAATGAATTGATAGATTATCAATGGGATATTAGAGGGCTAAGAAAGGGATTTTGGACAAAAAAGCTGTCATGTTTATATAAAAATACCTATGAATTTAGACTGAATATTGGTGATCGTATTATTTTTTGCTATCTTCAGGATGGAGAAGAAGATAATTATAATAAAATTTTATTTTTATTCTACAAAAAACATAATGATGTAAATAAATCTATTAAACATTTAAATTCTATGAATATAGAAATAGATAAAAGTTACGTTAAACCAATGGAACATGGTGAAATTTTAGAGGATAAAATAGAATATAATAAATATGAAAAAATTGTTTATTCATATCTTGATTTACAAACCTTAGAACTTGGAATGGAAAACATAATTAATTATGATAAATATAATGAAATATTAAATAAAGAGTATGAAGACAAATATCTTTATAGAATGAATTATAGCCAAAAGGAAGCTATTGTTGCAAGTAATGGAAAAGCATTTATTTTAACAGGATCAGCAGGCAGTGGTAAAACCACAGTTAGTTTTTATAAACTTTTAAGTTTATTAGATAAATGTGAAAGGATTGCTTATATCACCTACACTAAAGAGTTAAAGGATAAAATGGAAGAGGATTTTAAAAATATAACCATTGAAAAGTATCATAATAAGGTAGATTTTATTACCTTAGAAAACTTATTTAATGATTATTCTAAAGAAGACTCCTTCAATAAAGCTTCTAGACTAAAGTTAATAACATATAATGTATTTAAAAATTGGTATGAAGATTTAAAAGTATTTGATAATAATTTTAAAAGTAAATATGACAAGGAAATAAAAGAAAAATATGATTCCTTTGATGTATATAGTGAAATTAGAGGCCAAATTAAAGGGGGAATGGGTAAGGATTTCATCAGAGCCATGAAAGGCAAAGATCAAGTTAAAGATATTTTGTCAAAGAAACTTTACTTAGATTTGCCAGAGGATTACTCTTATTTTCATAAAGATGCCAGAAAGATTATTTATAAATTTACAGAGGAATATTATGATAAATTATTCCTAGTAGAACAGCTTAAAAAGGACTATATAGACGATAACAATGAATGCTATAAATTATTGAAAAAGAATACTTTGGAGAATAAATATGATTATATAATTATAGATGAAGCTCAAGATTTTACGGATTTACAACTTTATACTTTTATGGATTTGGTTGAAGATAAAAATAATGTATTCATATCAGGGGATAGTAATCAAATAGTCAACTCTACCTTTTACTCTGATGAAAGAATTAATAGTTTGTTTTACTCTTTGGGAATAAAGCCTGTTAGAAAGGATTTAAGAGTAAATTATAGAAATCAACAGCAGATTCTTAATTTAGCTAATGGATTGGAAGAAATAAGATGTAAAAAGCTTGGTAGGTTTGGGAAGATCCATGAAAAGGAAGAAGCTATAGAGAGGGGAAATTTTCCTGTTTTCTGTAATATTAATTCTGATGAGTTAGATAAATTTTTCAATATAGCTACTGAAAAAAGTTACATTACAGTATTAGTTAGTAGTTACAAGGATAAAAATCTATTGAGAGCTAAACATAGTGAATTAGATATATTTGAGGTAAGGGAATTTAAGGGCTTAGAGCAAAGATATATTATCTGCTATAATTTAGTTTCTTCAAATTTAAAGTATTTTAATAACATATTTAAGGAAGGTTATTGGGACAAAACCAATATATATAGTCAAAAATATAGATACTATTTCAATTTATTATATGTAGCTATTACTAGAGCAAAAGAAAATATATGTTTTATTGAAAGGGAAGATGTAAAGGTTGTATATAAGCAATTTAAGGATTTCATAAAAGAAGTCAATGTATTTTCTGAAGAAGAACTTCATTTATTAGAAGCCTCAAGTATAGAAGAATATTTAGTTAATGCTAGAACCTATGAGAAAAACCATAAATATGAACAAGCTGCTAATAATTATAAAAAGGCTGGAACATGTTATAAAAATGACTATTATAGAGTGTTGAGTCTTAAGGAATATGAAGAAGGAAAATATAAAGAGGCTTTTAATATTATTTTAAAAAATATATCAGATGACTATGAATATGAGAATATTACAAAGGATGACTTATCCTTCAAGATGTTAAGAGAATTTAACACTTTAGAAGATAAGTTAAATGGAATTGTAAAGTTAAAGAATCCAATAAAATATTTCTATAAATTAATAGAAAAATATTCATTTAAAGAAATACTAGAAAACCATAAGACTTATAAGCCTTATAATAATGAAGTGCTAGAGTTATTAACTGTATATTTAATACAAAAGCTACAAGATAAATCTTATGAATTGAAAATATCCAATTACTATTATGAAGAGTTGCTGGAGGTACTAAAAAATGAATCAAATAAATTTAATAGAAGAATTAACTAAAATTAATAATAACTTGGACTATATTTCGGATTTATCTAATAATGCTGAAAACTTAAAAGGTATTACTAACAACTTAATTGAAATACTATCATCTATAGATAGTACATTTAATGAAAATCAAATAGTATTAAAAACAGATAAATTTACTGAAGAGTGTAAGAGGTTTTACAATGATATACACGATAAGGTTGAAGGTTTGGAAAATATATGTAACAGATACTATAATTTAAATGTTACTCTAAAAGATAGCCTTAAAAGTAGTATTGTAAATGAACAAGTAAGTTTAAAAACAGTGGAAGAAATTTCTAAACATATAAGAAATAACATAAATAATTTTAGTAAACACATAAATGAAAGTAGACAACTTCAAAGCAATCTTAATTCATTTATAGATTCCCAAGGTGACCTTAAATCTCTATTAAAAAGTATAGAGGTTAAAATAAATGAGGTAAATAGTGCCTACACTGATGTTGACTTAGATTCTATTGCCAATAGACTTGGAGGCTTAGTAGATAAGATAACTACTCAATCTTTAAAAGTTAAAGAAATAAATGATTTAGTAAAAAATATAAATATGATTTCTGGAAAAGAAATTGACATGGTTAAGAATAACCTTAGCAAACTTAACAGTACCTTTAATGATAATATAGTATATATTAAAAAGACCACCCTAGGCTTAACTAATTATTTAAAAGAGGAATTTCTAGAAGAAATATCACAATTAAGACAAGAATTAGAAGCTTTGCAAAAGGATAAAGAAGCAATCTCTAACAACTTGTTAGAAATTAAAAAGTTAATAAATGATAAGATAGTACCAACCACCCATGAAAATCAAAAAAACACCTATGAAATGTATAGCAACTTAAAAGAAGAAAATGGCATCTTAAAAAAACAATTATATGAAATTATAAATCAAAATAAAGAGATAATAGCTTTTGCAAAAGAAATTCAAGAAGAGAATAAAAGCTACAAAGATATTTTCAGCGAAATATTCTCAGAATGGAGCAAGAATAATATTAGAAGCTTTGCATTGAAGTCCAAATAATGGAATGAGGTCCACTTTATGTAATGGGGTCAGACCCCCTTCCATTTAATGTAACGGGGTCAGACCCCGTTACATTAAATTCCAGGAACTCTTTTTTTCTGCAATCAGCATTTGTGGTGAGTTGGTAGGCTGAGAGAGGTTTGAGTTTCCCACTGGGGTTTGATAATAGAAGAAGCTAGAAACAACATAAAATATAGTGCAGTTTTTAATGAGTTTGGTTATAATATAAGACGGAGAGAAGTTTTAAAAAACACTAAAAAAGTAGAAGTAAAAAGCAAAGACTTTAAATTACCAGCAATAGTTCCTATAGTGTTATATAATGGTGAATATAAGTGGACAGTAGAGAGAAAGTTTAAAAATGTTATAAATAAAAGTGAATTATTTGGAAATAACATAATTGATTTTGAGTATATATTAATAGATATAAATAAATATGAAAAAGAACAATTAATGGAACTAAAAAATATAGCATCAGCAGTGTTTTTATTAGATCAAAAAGTTGATATTGAAGAATTTATAAGTAGAGTTAAGGATATTGCCATAGGATTTAATACCTTAAGTGAAGAACAAAAAATCATGTTAAGGCGTTGGCTAAAGAATACTTTATCAGATGAGATTAAAGATAAATTAGGAGAAAGAATAGAAGATATTTTAATTGCAAATAAAGAGGAGGTGGCTATCATGACTTCTAACATTTCAAAGACAATAAAAGAAACTTTTGAGAAAACAAGAGAAGAAGGCGAAAAAAATAAAGCTATAGAGATAGCTAAAAACTTATTAGATATTTTAGATGATGAAACTATTTCTATAAAAACAGGCTTAAGAATAGAAGAAGTAAAAAGATTAAGAGACTAGCAAATTAAAGCTGGTCTCTAATTCTAGGACCTATGCTAAATGAAAGAAGAATATCTAGGTATTCTTCTTTTTTTGCGTAATTAGCATTTATGCTGAGCCGGTAGGCTGAAAGAATTTTGAATTTCCCACAGGGGTTTGAATTTACCTTATGAACATTAGTGCGTATAATTTCCTAGATTAAGGATATACTATAAACCCTAAAGAAAAAGTGTTTACTATAAAGTAAAGGTATTTAAGTACTGGAATTATGACTTAGAGAAACACTAAGATATATAGATAAAGCTTATAATCATGATAAAATAAATATAGAAGATTATAATGAAATGACAATAATAATGGAGAATATTAATTCTTATTTTTTAGATATGTATGGGAAATATGAAAATATAGATGAGGAGGTCAGAGTAATGGTAAAAAGTTTTTAAAATAACAGATCCAATAAAATAAGTATTGGAGATTTTTTTAATTAAATAATAATATGTATAAAATGATTACTAATACTAAATGAAAAATATGGTTAATTTAGGAGCAATAATACTGTAATTTTTAGAAAAATATAGATATGTATATAATTATATGTTAATATGTATATGTATTGGAAAATGTGTTGAACACATAATTAAAAATTTGCAGTGCAATTAAATAGGAGGGTTTTATGAATAAGAAAAAGGTAAGTGCTTGTATATTATCTGGAATATTAACTATAACTATGTTAGGGAATATTACGGTTTATGCAGCAGAGGAGTATACTAATGAAAAAAATATAGAGATAGTAGATAGCAATAATAGCATTAGAGCTATAGATAAGAATGAAAGTGTAAAAGAAAACAATAATTACAGTACAATTGAGGAGTATACTATAAAGAGCAATAGGGCTATTGATAATTATTTAACTGAAGTTAAGGCCGTGGAAAAGCCTTTTGCAAATAATATATCTATAAGCTCTATATCTGCTGGGGACGATTATAAGGCTAATATAACTATATCTGGACAAGCTAGAACTGGAAATACTGTACATGCAGTTATTCCAGGTGGAACTGCAGAACAACTAATAGGATCAAATCAATCATTTGCGTTTAATATAACAACACAAAGTACTGATATTACAGTTCAATTATATGCTGTAGATCCTAAAGGCAATAAATCTGAAAGTGTTTCAGTGAGATTGACAAAGGATGGATATGATATAAGTAATAATGGAACTACCCCGTCAACAAATACTCTTCCAGTAATAACAGCTGAGAATGTAAAATTAAGAGTAGGGGATTCCTTTAATGCTTTAGATAATGTGACTGCTAATGATAAAGAAGATGGAAATTTAACTTCTAAAATAATTGTTAGTGGAACCGTGGATACAAAGAAAGTAGGTAATTACAAGGTAATTTATAAAGTTACAGATAGTGATGAAAATACAGTAACAAAAGAAAGAATAGTAACAGTAGTTGAAAAAACTAATGAAAAGCCAGTTTTATCTGGAGCATCAGATATAAATATAAAGGTTGGAGACTCCTTGGATGCTAAGGCTGGAGTTACAGCTACTGATCTTGAGGATGGAAATATAACTTCAAAAATAATTGTTAGCGGAACAGTGGATACAAAAAAAGTAGGTAAATATACTTTATCTTATACAGTAACAGATACTGATGGAAATAAAGTAAGTATCAATAGGATTATTAATGTCATTGCTAGAAATGTACAAGTTAATGAATTAATAGGTACTGATAGATATGATACTGCAGTTAGACTAAGTAAGGGTCAATTTACAACTGCAAACACTGTAATGATAGCAAATGGAGGAGCTTTAGCAGATGGATTAGCTGCAACACCACTAGCAACCTTTAAAAAAGCACCTTTACTTTTAACAGGAGCAAGTAGTCTTCCAGAAGGAACTAAAGGTGAAATAAAGAGATTAGGCGCTAAAAATGCTATTATCGTAGGTGGAGCAACTGTAGTAAATGATAATGTAATAAAGGAATTAAAAGCACTAGGCGTAACTAATGTAGAAAGAATTGGTGGAACAGATAGATATGATACATCTTTAGAGATTGCTAAATATATTGATAAAAACTGCTATGATGTAAGTAAAGTAGTTATAAGTAATGGACTTGGTCAAGCAGATGCTCTATCCATAGCTTCAGTGGCAGGTAGAGATAAGATGGCAATAGTTTTAGTGGAAAAGGATAAAGTCCCAACTAAAGTTTATAGTTGGTTAAAAGGAGAGACCCTAGAAAATGCTTATATCATAGGTGGTACTACCGTTGTAGCTGACAGTGTTTTAAACAAAGTTAATGGAATCACTTTGGCAAATATTTCAAAAAATAGATTAGGTGGAAAAGATAGATATGCAACTAATGCCATGGTTATAGATAAATTCTATGGAAGTGTTGTAAATAAAACATATATAGCAAAAGGACTACAACTAATAGATGCTCTAGCAGCAGGTCCAGTTGCAGCACTAAATGGATCACCAGTAGTTTTATCAGGAGTTGACTTAACAACAGAACAAAAAACTGTACTAGATAAGAGATTTGGAAATATCATCATAAGAACTGGTGGCGGAATTGCAGATAAAGCAGTAAATTCTTTAAAAAGCTGCATAGAGCAATAAATACCATTTAATACCACGGGGTCAGACCCCCACCCATTTTATGGGAGGGGGTCTGACCCCGTTACATTTAATTCCAGAAGATCTTTTTTTGCGTAATCAGCATTTATGCTGAGCCGGTAGGCTAGAAGAATTTTAGTTTCCCCACCGGGGTTTGAATTTTATAGTAAAATTTGTAGAACTGATATGTTTGAAATTATATGAGGTATAATATATGATATAGTTGTAAAGTTGCAAATAAAAATTAAGAGTGGAAGTTGATATATGTGAAAGTTGATAAAGTAAAGGAATTCCTCAGTAATGGAGAAAGTATGACTGTTGAGTTTAAACAGAGTCATAAAAAATTAAATAAGGATGTCTTTGAATCAGTATGTGCATTTTTAAATAGAAATGGAGGACACTTGTTTCTTGGCGTTGAAGACAAGGGTAATGTTATAGGTATTGCTTCAGAAGCGATAGATAAGGTTAAGAAGGATTTTGTGACTTCTATGAATAATCCACAGAAAATAAGCCCAACCTTTTACTTATCTGTTGAAGAATTAGAGATTGATGGAAAAACAATACTTTATATCTTTGTACCAGAGAGCTCACAGGTTCATAGATGTAATGGTAAGATTTTTGATAGAAATGAAGATGGAGATTTGGATATAACGGATAATACAAATCTTGTTTCAGGAATGTACATGAGAAAGCAGGGGACTTATACAGAAAATAGAATTTTCCCTTTTGCAGAAATATCTGAACTCAAATCTGAACTTTTAATAAAAGTTAGGAAAATGGCTGCTAATGAAAGAGCAAATCATCCTTGGAAATCAATGAACGATTTAGAACTATTAAAAAGTGCAGGTCTATATCTTAAGGATCCTCAAAGTGGTGAAGAAGGAATAACTCTTGGAGGTATTTTGATTTTAGGGAGTGAAGAATTAATTCATGCAGCATTGCCTCATTATAGAACTGATGCTATTTTGAGAAGAGTAAATATAGATCGTTATGATGATAGGGACGATATTAGGGTTAATCTAATAGAGAGTTATGAACGTCTGATGCAGTTTGTTTCGAAACATCTGAATGATAATTTTTATCTTGAAGGCGATAGAAGGATTAGCCTTAGGGATAAAATTTTTAGAGAAGTTGTTTCAAATTTACTCATTCATAGAGAATTTGCTAATCCATTTCCGGCAAAGCTAGTTATAGAAAAAGATAGAGTTTATGCTGAAAACAGTAATAAGTCTCATGGTAATGGAATTATTGATCCCGAAAACTTTTCGCCATTTCCAAAGAATCCAACCATAGCAAAGTTTTTTAAAGAAATAGGATGGGTGGATGAGTTGGGTTCAGGTGTAAGAAATATTACTAAATATAATAAAGTATATTCTGGTGCTATTCCAATATTTATAGAGGGAGATGTTTTTAAGACTATAATTCCTTTGATACCTCAAGCTACCGAGCAAGCTACCGAGCAAGCTACCGAGCAAGCTACCGAGCAAGCTGACGATGAAACAAAGATGCTTTTAGAGTTTTGCAAAGTTCCAAGAACAAGAAATGAAATGCAAAAATTCCTAAACTTACATCACAGAGAATATTTTAGAACAAAAATTTTAAATCCTTTGATTAAAGGGGGATTGTTAAAATTGACAATTCCAGACAAACCTACAAGTCCAAAACAAAAATATTATTCTAAAAAAAATTAAGCTCGAGACAAACTTATTGCAAGAACCTTCATGGATGTGAACATAATTAAATATGTAATGGGAGTGACTCCTAAAGAGAGGGGGCATCGAAAATAGCTAATTAGTTATTTTTCGACGCTCCCTTTTTTCTGCAATCAGCATTTATGCTGAGCCGGTAGGCTGAAAGAATTTTAAATTCCCCACCGGGGTTTGAATTTATTGTATGAACGTTAGTTCGTATACTTTCATAGATTAAGGATATACTATAAACAGAGTTCTTAGCTTCAGAGAAGCATACTAACAGAATTATTAGTATCAATTTATTTGATACTTAGAAGTCGTTGTCCTTTAGGGGAAATCGTTATCCAGGGACGTAACAGCTCTTAACGACCACTCTAAAAGTGGGAGTATTAGAGCTGGTAGTCATCGGATTAAGGATGATATAAGTTATAAGGCTAAAATAACCTATGGAGATAAAGAAATAACTTCTATAAATAAAGAAAAAATTAAATTTCTAAGTTTTTATGCAGATATGTATATAAGGGTAGAGGATAAGGATAAAATCCTAGAATATGAAATTGAATTTCAAACAGTATATGATAATACCATGGCAATTAGAATGTTTAGATATGGATTTGAAAGAGCTGCTAAAGTTTTAGATTTTAAAAATAGAAGGGATACCATAGAAATAACGCTGCCAGAGCCATATCTTATAGTTATGGAAGAAGACGAAAAAACACCAGATGAGATGATTTTAAAACTCATTATTCCTAAAGGAAAAAGTGTTTACTATAAAGTGAAGGTATTTAAGTACTGGAACTATGACTTAGAGAAACTGTATAAAGAAAATATGTATCTTTTGTATCCACTTCAAATATTTAAGCTAAGAAAAATTATGAGCAGTATAAATAAATCTAATAAATCTATGGCATACAAAGAAGAGAAGATGAAAGAAGCATATCTTAAGTTGAAAGAAATTATAAGAGAAACATTAAAATATATAGATAAAGCTTATAATCATGATAAAATAAACATAGAAGATTATAATGAAATGACAATAATAATGGAGAATATTAATTCTTATTTTTTAGATATGTATGGGAAATATGAAAATATAGATGAGGAGGTCAGAGTCATGGTAAAAAGTTTTTATGATCCTAAGGTAGAGGAAAGAGGAATTCAAAAAGGCATCGAAAAAGGAATCGAAAAAGGCGAAAAAAATAAAGCTATAGAGATAGCTAAAAACTTATTAGATATTTTAGATGATGAAACTATTTCTATGAAAACAGGCTTAACAATAGAAGAAGTAAAAAAATTAAGAGACTAGCAAATTGTAAAATGTACCCTATATAGTAGACACTTTAAAAAAAGTCTATTATATAGGGTATTTTTATGTATAATAAAATTAATATATAGCTTTAGGAGTGATTATATGAGCAACAAAT